>CAYPHM010000007.1:31815-61571 GCA_964410555.1 uncultured Chloroflexaceae bacterium
TTCTCCCCTCAGTGGGAGAGGGGGGAGCGGGGCATAACATGGGAGACTTTGCCCGACAGACCTACTCTTGTAAGGGGATGATGATCAGGTATTGACATAACAATGGACAGAACGGGAAAGAACAAAGCTATGCAAGCACCATCACCTGCCACACACAACGCGAATCCAAGCGAATCTGCCCCATTGCTCCAGATAGAGGGGCTTACCACCCACTTCTTTTCGGAAGAGGGCGAAGTGCATGCGGTAGACTTGGTAGACCTGACCATACAGCGGGGTGAAACGCTTGGCATTGTGGGGGAGAGCGGTTGTGGAAAAAGCGTGACTGCCCTCTCGGTTATGCGGCTCATTGCCGACCCTGGCAAAATCATAGGCGGGAGCATTCGCTTTGATGGCAGAGACCTGCGACAACTCAACAATGAGCAGATGCGCTTGATTCGCGGTGATCGCATCTCGATGATCTTTCAACAGCCAACTACCTGCCTCAACCCGGTATTTAAGATTGGCGACCAGATAGCCGAGGTGCTTATGATCCATCGCCAAATGGGGAAGCAGGAGGCATGGAAACAGAGCCAAACCTTGCTAGAAATGGTGGGTATCCCTGACCCTGGACAAAAGATGCGCCAGTATTCGCACGAACTCTCCGGTGGGCAGGCGCAGCGGGTGATGATAGCAATGGCTCTTGCCTGCGAGCCAGAATTGCTCATTGCTGACGAGCCAACAACCGCGCTGGATGTGACCATCCAAGCCCAAATCCTCGACCTGATGAAGGGGCTACGCGAAAAGGTGCAGATGGCTATTATGCTGATAACACACGATATGGGCGTAGTGGCAGAGATGGCAGACCGAGTAGTCGTGATGTATGCCGGGCAGGTGGTAGAGCAGGCGGTAGTAACGTTGCTGTTTGCCGACCCCAAACACCCCTACACACAGGGGTTGTTGGCATCGGTGCCGGTGTTGGGGCAGGTACAAGAGCGGTTGGCAGACATCCCCGGTGTGGTGCCAGACCTGATTACCCCCCCAAAGGGATGCCGGTTTGCCTCCCGTTGTGAAAAGCAATTTGACCGTTGCGATGAACCCCCCCCACTGCTCCACATTGACGGGGGGCGCAAGGTGCGCTGCTGGTTGTATGCAGAAACGGGGGACAACCCATCATGAGCGAGACAACTACCCTGCTAGAAGTCCATGACCTCAAAAAGCACTTCCCCATTGGTGGGGGGGGTATGCGTTCTTCAAAGCAGTATGCACGAGCAGTTGACGGGGTGAGCTTTGCGGTGCGGCGTGGCGAGACGCTTGGTTTGGTGGGGGAGAGCGGCTGCGGCAAGACGACCATCTCGCGTACTATCCTACGTTTGGTACCTGCCACTGCTGGCAGGGTGCTGTTTGACGGCACAGACGTATTCAAAGCACCGTCACGGCAGATGAAAGAGCTGCGGCGTGATATGCAGATCATCTTTCAAGACCCGTATGCCTCGCTTGACCCGCGTATCACCATTGGCGAAAGTGTCGCCGAGGGGTTGCTCATCCATCGCGTGGGCAGCAAGCAGGAGCGGACAGATCAGGTGCGTGAGGTGCTGGCAAAGGTGGGGCTATCGCCGAGTCTGATGCAACGGTTCCCGCACGAGTTTTCCGGTGGGCAGCGGCAGCGCATTGGCATAGCGCGGGCGTTGATCATGCAGCCAAAGTTGATCATCTGTGATGAGCCGGTGTCGGCGTTGGATGTGAGTGTGCAGTCGCAGGTGCTCAACCTGTTGCGTGATTTGCAGCAGGAGATGGGATTAGCCTACCTGTTCATTGCCCACAACTTGAGTGTGGTTGAGCATATTAGCCATCGGGTGGCGGTGATGTACCTGGGCAAAATTGTTGAACTGGCACAGAGTGTAGAGCTATTTCGCCAACCCTTGCACCCCTACACCCGTGCGCTCATTTCAGCTATTCCTGTGCCAGACCCAACGCTTAAGCGGGAGCGCATTATCCTAACTGGCGATGTGCCTGGGTCTATCCACCTGCCCACCGGCTGCCGTTTTCACCCACGCTGTTGGATAGGGCGCGAGCGGGATCGCTGCCGCGAGGAGGAGCCGGTGTTTGCGGAGAAGGAGCCGGGGCATTGGTCGGCGTGCCACTATGCGGATGAGGTGTAGGGGGGGTATCCTGAAACCCGCTCCCCCTGCCCCCGCTCCCATAAAAGGGCGAGGGGGAGACGGATATTACTTTACATAACAATAACAAGGAGAACCTTTTGCCGCGACGAGATATATACCATCAAGCAGTCAAACAGGCATTGATCAATGATGGATGGGAAATTACCCATGATCCCTTTCCAATCTACTATGGCAAACGACGTGGCTATGTAGATTTGGGAGCCGAAGAAGGCACTCTTGCTGCTGAGAAAGATCAGCGAAAAATTGCCGTAGAAATCAAGAGCTTCGTTAATGCTTCTGTGATGGTAGATATAGAGCAAGCTATGGGGCAATATGTTGTTTATCAAAGTTGGTTACGTCGAATTGATCCATCTCGTGAACTCGTTTTGGCGATAAGTGATGTTATAGCCACAGAAGTTTTCGAAGATACTTCTGGGCAAGCATTAATTGAAGATTATTCCCTACGGGTTGTCGTGGTTGATATGGTACGTGAGGAGGTTGTCCAATGGATAAACGAACCAGGTATAGCACCATCATAAAAACGATCTTACAAGATGAAGCCCAATACAAACCAGCACACGGCGAGATTGAGCCTATGGTGGTATTTGATGAAACGCATGATCACTACCAACTTATGTTTCTTGGATGGGATAGACCAAGACGAGTACATGCGGTGATTATTCATATGCGCCTTGTCAATGACAAAGTTTGGTTAGAATATGACGGGACGGATGCCCATATTGCCCAACAGCTTGTTGAAGCGGGGGTACCCAAAGAGGATATAGTATTAGCGTTTCATCCGCCGGAAGTGCGCCCCCATACGGGCTTTGCAGTCGCCTAATAGGGAGGAGAGAGGGCGGGGGGAGCCGCTCATTCCCCTGCTCCCCGCGGTGGGACACGGGGCAGGGGGGATGGGGGTTGATAATAACACTTCTCACCTCTATCATGTAAGTAGGAAATACGGGTTATTGACCATGCGAAAATTGAGCGTTACAATAAGAAGTACCATATGGGAAAAGATGTTGCAGCAGAGGTGATATATGCCACTAATCAAAAAAGGAGTTGCCGGTAAGGGGGGAACAAAGGGACTAGGGATTGCCCCCCAACAGGACCAAACGCGAGATGTACAATCGCCGCCACAAGCCCCCAAACCAGACGAAACAAAAGACGTGCGGAGTCCTACCCCCCCATCTCCGCCACCAGCGAGCAAATCTCTCAATCCCGCTGCCAGCGGAGAACAGAAAAAGCCTACTGAGGAATTTCATGCCCTCGTTGAAGGGAGTAACCTCCAAAACCGCTATGTCATTGAGGGTATCTTGGGGGTTGGGGGTATGAGCGTAGTCTACCGTGGGCGCGATATGCGCTTCAGGGACGTAGTACGCCATTGTGCTATCAAGGAGATGTACCAACGCTCGCTTGATTCCCAGACCCGTATGCTCAACCTGCGCCACTTCGAGCGTGAAGCAGGGTTGTTGGCAACGCTAAATCACCCGGCTATTCCCAAAGTCTACGACTTTTTTGAGGAGAATAACCGGCTCTATTTGGTGCAAGAACTTGTCCCTGGGAAAGACCTAGAAACGCTCCTTGAAGAAACGGGTAATCCCTTTGAGGAAAAGCGCGTGGCTACTTGGGCTATCCAGGTTTGTGATGTGTTGCACTATCTCCATCACCACCAACCTGACCCCATCGTCTTTCGGGACATGAAGCCTTCCAATGTGCTGCTCTCTACGGGAGATCGCATTGTATTGATTGACTTTGGGATAGCCCGCTTGATAGACCCCAACGAACGCAAGGGGACGATGATTGGCACCGAAGGCTATGCTCCCCCAGAGCAATACCGCGGGATGATAGACCCACAAGGGGACATCTACGCGCTTGGGGCATCTATGCACCATCTGCTGACCAATAACGACCCGCGTATGCAAACCCCCTTTACCTTCCATGAGCGGCCGCTCACCAAGCTCAACCCGGATATTTCGCCAGAAATGGAAAGCATCGTGAGCAAAGCCCTAGCCTACGATGCTGCCGAACGCTGGTCAAATGCCGTAGAGTTTAAGCAGGCATTGCTTGGCTTTGTGGGGGTGAGTGCCGGGATACCTGCCAGTGTCACCGGTGTGCCGACTATTCCCACCAGCAACACGAAATCTACCGAATTGTTGTGGGATTTCACCTGTGAAGATGAACTGCGATCTTCTCCCATCGTTCAAGATGATGTCCTATACGTTGGGTGCTACGATACCAACCTGTACGCCATAGAAGCCACGACTGGCAATTTCCTCTGGAAATATGCCACAGAGGGCGGCATAAGCTCTTCCCCTACCGTCTGGCAAGATTTGGTCATCGTTGGGTCAGAAGATGGGGCAGTATATGGCATAGATACCCGGGGTGGCACTAGACGCTGGATATTTCGCACGGACAAACCAGTGCGCTCCTCGCCACGAGTGTATGAACGGATAACCTTTATCGGCTCCGATGATCAGCACTTCTATGCGCTAGACGGGCTGCGTGGCGTACTTATCTGGAAGTATCGCGCCTACAAACCCTTCCGTTCATCTGCCTGTGTGGGCAAGGGGGTTGTCTCTATTGGGTGTGATGATTCGCATATCTACTGTTTGGAAATACGCTCATCAAGTTTGAAGTGGAAGCAACGCACCCAACAGCCCATTATCTCTACGCCAGTCTTGTGCGATAATATGATTCTCGTTGGCTCTATGGATGGAACCCTGTATGCGCTAGACAGTGAAAGTGGGATGATTGCCTGGAAGTTTCGCACAGGCCATGGCATTTTCTCTACCCCGCTCGTACTTGGCACTCGTATCTACGTAGGCAGTGCCGATGGTCACATGTATGCCGTGGAAAAGAAAAATGGTCGCCTGGCGTGGAAGTACCAAACGGATGGGCAGGTAACTTCATCACCGAACACGACAAATGGACGTATCTACTTTGGCAGTGTAGACCATCATGCCTACTGTTTGGATTCTGAGAGTGGTAATCTCATATGGAAGTTTGAAACTGAGGAACCTATCGTTTCTAAGCCGGCGATCAAAGATGATACGGTATATGTTGGCTCAATGGATAATCGTATTTATGCCTTGAAAGCATGATGAACAAGCAACAACAACACCAAGAAAATCAAATACCCGAAGCACACGAAGCAGACCAACAACTAACTACGGATGAACTACAAACAGAGCAAGATCAGATCGAACAGCACGATGTGGGGGAAGAAAATTACGAGTTTCCCCCACCTGACTACCCACCTTTCACGATGCCACCGCCGCCACGCATCCTGCAAGGGGTAGCCGTTGGTGCGCTTCGTGACCAGGGACTATTACGGGAAACCAATCAAGATAGCATCTATGCGCTGACCACCACGCTCCCCCGCGGCACAGCATCTGACCTCTCGATGGGATTGTTCATTGTCGCAGATGGGATGGGCGGACATGAGGATGGCGATTTGGCAAGCCGTATTGCCATCCGCACGATTGTAGAGCACGTTTTCGCCAATTTCATCTCCCCCATGCTGCATGAGTCTATGGCTGAAGCCATGCAAACGCTGATGCAATCTGCGGTACAAAAGGCGAACCAGGAGATATGGGACTATGCCCAGATAATTGGCTCCGACATGGGGGCAACGTGTACTGCCGCGTTGCTACTTGGACATGCGCTGTCCATAGGGCATGTGGGTGATACCCGCGCCTATCTGCTAAAAGATGGGCATTTGGAGCAGATAACGACAGACCATTCGGCAGTCGGACGGCTTATCCAGTTGGGGCAGCTTGACGCTTCTGCTGCCCGTGAACACCCACTCCGTAGCCAACTCTACCGCTCCATTGGGCAGTCCCCCAACGTTGAGGTAGACATCCTGTACCAGGATATATCGGGGTATACCCAGTTGTTGTTGTGTAGTGATGGGTTGTGGGACATGGTGTTGGAAGATGCCATAGCTACCATTCTGATGCAGCAGGATTGCCCCCAACAGCTATGCCAAGACCTTATTTCCCAAGCTAATACCAATGGGGGAGAGGATAATATTTCTGCTATCGTCGTGACGTTGCCAATTGAAGAGGACGAATCCTCTTCTGATACCAATTTTGGCTCATATCTTCGTTCATGAGAGTACACAATGAGGACATATACTCTTCTGAACGATAGTATTACCAAGACCGGTAGGATAATCAAAAAAGGCAATGACGATGAGCGCAACCATCCAACTTCAATCATTTCTGAACCGTACGGTTTTGCCAAAGTCCAATGAATCACAAGTTGTCTATGTGATGTTGGTGGCAACTCCAGAGGAGACCCACGCTGATGTCATGCGTATGCCAATGAACCTTTGCCTGGTGCTAGACCGCAGCTTGTCTATGCGGGGAGATAGGCTCAACCAGGTAAAAGAAGCGGCATGTCGTATTGTAGACCGTTTGGACAAAACCGACTTCTTTTCCCTCGTGACCTTCAATGACCATGCCCAGGTAGTCATCCCTTCCCAACCGGTCAGCAACCGGGACAATCTGAAAAACCTCATCTATGACATTGAGGCTGCCGGTGGTACGGAAATGGCAACAGGGCTGAAAAAAGCCTCTACAGAGATACAACGTACCCTGATGATCCACGGCATTAGCCATGTTATCTTGCTAACAGACGGGCGAACCTATGGGGATGAGGCAGAGTGTTTGGCAATAGCCCGTCATTTGCAAAGCCACCATATTGGGCTAACGGCGTTGGGGATTGGGGATGAATGGAATGAAGATTTGCTGGAGATGATGGCGGCAAGCGAAAATAGCCATACCCGCTATATCACCACTGCCCAAGACATCACCGAGGTGTTTGCCGAAGAGATGAAGCGGATGTCGGCTACCTTCGCGCAAAAAGTGCAGCTGCTCTTGATAAGTCATTCAGATAGCACCGTGCGCTCTATAGACCGCGTACAACCGTATATTTCCCCCATCCCGATGAAAAGCGAGCATGCGATTCGATGGATGGGCAATTTGGGCAATTGGCAGAGCACAGACCCGCATGTGTTTGTGCTTGAGGTTGTTGTGCCACCGCTTGAAATTGGAGATCACCATTTGCTCCAAATTGTGCTGCGGTATCAGATGCCAGAATCGGAGCAGCAAGAACAGCAACAGGAGATGCAGCTCACCGTAACAATAGGGAATACAGAGAGTGTGAGTAGCGAGAGCGATCTAGCTATCAAGCATTGGATGGAACGGCTAACGGCGTATCGGTTGCAGGCGAAGGCTTGGAAAAATGTTGAGACGGGAGCGATAGACGAGGCGGCAGAACAATTGATGATGGCAGGAACCCGTTTGTTTGAGGCTGGCGAGATACCGTTGGCAAGCACGATACAGGAGGAGGCAACCCGCTTGCTCAAGTCTGGACGGGCATCTTCCGAGGGACGCAAGCGTATTAAGTATGGCACTCGTGGGCTTATCCACCAGTCTGTCCCACTTCAAGAGCGGGAGTCGGGATGGGGAAAGTAATCATATGATTATTTGCAAACACTGTAGTGCAGAACAACTGGATGGTACGCTGTTTTGCTCGGCGTGTGGAGCGGGGTTGGAAACGTATAGTCGGAGTACCACGGCTTCTCTTGCCCGTAAGTTGGAGCAGGCGGTTTCCCCAACGAGTTCTTCGTTGTCTAGCTCGCCTGCGCTTACGAAGCCAGGAAAGATAATAACGCTGGTGGTTGCGGGGAGCGGGCGGCGCATCCGGGTGGCGAGCAAGGATGAGCATATTCTTGGGCGCAAGGATAACCGAACCGGGGCTACGCCTGGGGTTGATTTGTCGGAAGAGGGCGGCTATGATGCCGGGGTCTCGCGCCAGCATGCGATTATTTCGGTGCAAAATGGGGTCTGCCTGGTAGAAGACCTGGAAAGCTCCAATGGCACCTTTGTCAATGGGCGACAGCTTGAACCATACAAGCCTACCGCTATCTACCACAGGGACAGTTTGACACTAGGGAAGCTCCTCGTCCGCGTGGAGTTTTCGCAGGATTAGCTCCCCCCCAACCCCCGCGTCCATCCCAGGGCGAGGGGGAGCCGCCCGGTGTGCGTTTCCCTTCTCCCGCATAGTGGGGGGAAGGGGCAGGGGATGGGGTTGTGCTCCTACCGTTCTTCCCCATTATTTTGTTGTATTTCGCGGCGAGCTTCTATGATGTTGGGGATACGGTTGAGTTTATCCAAAATCTCGGTAAGCTGGCGAATACTCTTAATCTTGAGTTGCATAGAGAGCCTCACCTGCCCTCCCTTTACGTCTATCTGGTGCAACTCCTCAATATTGATACCAGCGTTGGCAACCATCGCGGTAATATCCCGCCATAGCCCCACCCGATCCCACGACTCTACATGGATAGGCACAGGGTAGCCCTCGGTATCAGAGTCATCTCCCCAACTCACATCTACCAACCGCTCACGGTTGCTGTCATTGATGACCATGCGGCAGTCTGCCCGATGGACAGACACCCCTCGCCCACGGGTGACATAGCCGACAATCGGCTCACCCGGCACGGGGTTACAGCAACGGGCTATGCGCGTGAGTACATTTCCTGTACCACAGACCCGAATCCCCGTACCTTCTGTACGGGGTTGGGGTGGGGGGGTGATTTGGGGGATATGCGAGAGATCATCGTGAGAAGATTGCTTATGGGCTAGGACCTTTTGTACAACATGGCGAGCCGTAGTATCGCCGCTGCCAATGGCAATAAACATTTCTTCAACGCTGCTATTGCCCAAAATCGAGGCTATATCGTCAAACGCCATCGTTAGCCCTAACCGTTTCATCTCCTTCTCCAGCAGGTGCCGCCCGGCGGTGCTATTTTCTTCTCGTTGGAGCTTGCGGAAATAGCGTTTAATGTGACTACGGGCATTGCTGGTCTTCACGAAATTGAGCCAGTCACGGCTAGGTCCACGCGGGGGTTTGGACGACAAGATAGTGACAATATCGCCATTCTGCAGCTGGTAATCAAGCGGGACTATGCGCCCATTCACCTTTGCCCCCACACACCGATGCCCTATCTCGCTGTGGATACGGTAGGCAAAGTCTATCGGAGTGCTGCCCATGGTGAGGTCTATAATCTTGCCTTTGGGGGTGAAGACATAGACCTGCTCCTCAAATTCATCACTCTTGAGGCTCTCGACAAAATCGCGGGCATCAGTCATCTCGCGCCGCCAGCCAATCAAGCCACGCAGCCAAGCAAGTTTGGCTTCATACCCGTTGTCGTTCTTAGAGAATCCCTCTTTGTATCGCCAGTGAGCCGCAATGCCATGCTCGGCGATGGAGTGCATCTCATAGGTGCGTATCTGTACCTCGCAAGGGGTACCGCTTGGTATCATCACCGTTGTGTGCAGCGAACGGTACATACTCTCCTTTGGCACGGCGATATAGTCGTCAAACTCCGAGAGTATGGGAGTCCAGAGGCTATGCACAATACCAAGCACCCGATAACATTCGCTCACCTCATGGACAATAACCCGCACGGCAAGTAGGTCATAGATCTGGTCTAGCCCTACCCCCTTGCGCTCCATCTTGCGAAAGATGGAATAGATATGCTTGGGTCGTCCGCTGATGTCTGCTTGGATTTGTTCTTTTTCTAGGGCTGATTCCAGTCGGGCGATCACGCCCATAATAATGGTCTCGCGGGCTTCCCGCCGAACGAGCAGTTGACGGGAGATTTCTTCGTATTTTTCGGTGTGCAAGGTGCGAAAGCCTAAGTCTTCCAACTCCGACTTGATGCGCCAGATACCAAGCCGGTGCGCCAACGGTGCGTAAATTTCAAGCGTCTCGGTAGCAATGCGGCGTTGCTTGTCTACCCGCATTGATCCAAGCGTTCGCATATTATGTACCCGGTCTGCCAGTTTGATCAGCACTACTCGCGGGTCATCTGCCATCGCAATAAACATCTTTCGGTAGGTACCAGCCTGGGCTTCTTCTTTGTTTTTGGCTTCTAAAACAGATAATTTGGTTACTCCATTGACCAGATAAGCAATCTCTGATCCAAAAACGTGATCTATCTCCTCGATAGTCACGCCAGTGTCTTCAACCACATCATGCAGCAGCGAGGCGGCAATGGTGCTGTCATCCATGTGCAAATCCAGGAGGATATTCGCCACGGCTACCGGATGGGTAATGTACGGTTCCCCACTTCGCCGCCGCTGCCCATGATGGGCAGTGTAGGCAAAGGTGTAGGCATGGCGAACGAGGCTCGCGTTAGATTCGGGTAGGTAGGTATGCAATCGTGATACCAGCAGGTCTACCGTCGGGTTGTGCGAGAGGGTATGATCTAAAACCGGTTGTTTCTGAAGACGGGGGGCGCTGAGTACGGGTTCTTTCCCACGAGCTTTTGAGTCTCCTGTTGCTTGTACAGAGACAGGGAGATCAACGCTGACTTCAGAATGTTGGACCGCAGCTCCATTTACAAAACTATTCATTAGCGGACCATCCTTCTGTCACCAGAAACGTTCTGTACCAGAACGCTATCTTGACATGTACTACGGTACGTTCAAGGAGCAGTTTGTCTCTACGCTGATGAGTCACGCAGAGAAGGCGTGTACATCCGTTGTACAAACAATTCGGGAAACTGGACACCTCAACGCTACATAACAAAATTCCTTTGCTTTCCATGATAGCAAAAAAGCAAGTCTCCCGCAAGTTGGGGCTTATTGCCTGCAGGGGGGAGCGGGAAATACCGGGGGGGGCTTTGCCCCTGAATCTCCCTCATTTATCCTAGCTCCCTCCTGCCCCCGCTCCCAGAGGGCAAGGGGCAGCCGCCCGGTCTCCCTTCTCCCGCTTGCAGGGGAAGGGCAGGGGATGGCGGCTGCCCGGTAAGACGTTGCATGCAATGTCTCTACAACCAAACCTACCCCTGACATGGGAGCGGGGGCAGGGGAGGAAAATACCAGGGGGAGTTTTGCCCCTGAATCCCCCTCATTTATCCTAGCTCGCGCTTGAGTATCTTCCCCGTTGCCGTCTTTGGCAAAGATCCCCGAAACTCCACCGAACGGGGTATCTTATAATCGGCTAACCGCTCCTTGCAATAATGGATGATCTCATCCTCCGTCACAGTCTGCTCATCCTTCAATACCACCACCGCATGCACCTTCTCGCCTTGCACCGCATGCGACACCCCCACCACCGCCGCCTCAGCAATAGCCGGGTGTCCATACAACACCTCTTCTATCTCACGCGGGTAAATATTCATGCCCGCACGGATAATCACGTCCTTTTTGCGATCCACAATAAAGATATAGCCGTCCTCATCCATACGCGCTATATCACCAGTGTGAAACCACCCGCCACGCAGTACCTCGGCGGTAATCTCCGGGCTTTTGTAGTAGCCCTTCATCACATTATGCCCACGGATAGCCAACTCGCCTATCTCCCCTTGTGCTACCGTGTTGTCCTGCTCATCTACAATCCGTACTTCAACCCCCCACAGCGGCGTACCAATACTGCCCGGCTTCGGTGAACGCTCAATGTGATTGAACGTTGCCACAGGTGAAGTCTCGGACAACCCGTATCCTTCCAAGATCGTAACTTGATATTTCTCGTTGAACGCATGCATCACTTCTACTGGCATAGCCGCCCCACCAGAGATACAGCGGCGCAGCTTAGAAATATCATACCGTTCTGCATTAGGGAACCGCAACAAAAATGCATACATTGTTGGCACCCCACAAAAGAACGTTACGCCGTCCCGCTGCATAATCTCCAACGTTTTGCGTGGCTCAAAGCGCGGCAAGAGTGAGAGGGTACACCCCTTGTACATACAAAGATTCAGCATCGTGGTCTGCCCAAACGCATGAAACAGTGGCAACACTGCCAACGCTACATCATCTGATTCTCCATGCACCACCCGGTCTGCACTCACCATTGCATTAGAAAACATATTGAAATGGGTAAGCTCTGCCCCTTTGGGCTGACCTGTGGTACCACTGGTGTAGAGCAAAACCGCCGTATCATCCGGGTTTGTCTGCACTGTATCAAACACCGGTGGATACTTCTGTAACAACGATTGAAACGATATAGCCTGCTCTGGCAATTCGCGGGTGCTACCGGGAGCTTGCACCACAATGAGCGTGTGGCATACATCCGTCAACTGCAAGGCACTTACCGCCTCATCTACGAAATCTTCCCACACAATCAGCACTGACGACTCGCTGTCTTCCAGGTGATACTTGATCTCTCCATGCTTGAGCAGTACATTGAGTGGGACTACAATAGCCCCGGTTTTGAGAATACCATAGTAGCAAATAGCAAACTGGGGAATATTCGGCAACATCATTGTGACCGTGCTGCCACGGTGAATACCCATATCAACCAGCGCATTAGCCACCATATTTGCTGCCCCATTGACCTGTGCGAACGGTATCTTGTGCTCATCCAAAATAAGCCCAATTTTGCTTGGGAACTTTGCTGCACTCTGTTCTAATAAAAAGGCGAGGTTCAACATTGAACTAATTGTCCTTTCAACTACACTAATCAGGGTTTCCAAGATGACAAGGATGATTATACCATTGGTTACAGGTTGTTATACTCACCCCCCGCACGCTTACAGGTTTTTCCTCTCGTCATAGCCATGGGGATGTGGACGTATTTTCGTATTTTGGTTTTTTAGGCTATGGTGATAGGGTACATCCTACCCCCGCAGTACCGCCCCACACTCTCGTTTCAACGTTTTGGCAATCTTCCCGCGTACCTTTGTCAAGGCATCATCGCTCAAAGTGCGGTCTGTCGCACGAAACGCCAACCGGTAGGCAAGGCTGCGTTTGCCCTCACCAACCTGCTGCCCCGTGTACACATCAAACAGCGTTAGCGATTCCAGCAAATCGCCTGCCCCCTTCCTGATGACTGACGCAATCTTGCTCGTGGGTATCGAGGTATCTGCTACAATCGCCAGGTCTTGCAACGTGGCAGGGTAGCGCGAGATAGGCGTATAGGTGTCTGGTTGTACCAGCGCAAAGAGGGTGTCCAAATTGCCCTCTGCTGCCAGCATACGGGTAGTCTTGCTCTCGTAGCGTTCGCACACATCCGGGTGCAACTCCCCAAATACCCCCACCTCTACATACACTGGCTCGCGCTGCTGTTTTTTGTCCTTACCCTTGCCCTTTTTCTTACCATCATCAACGTCATCGGCAGCAGTATCAGCTTCATCTGGTTGGGCAACCAGCAAACGGGCAGCCCGCCCCGGATGAAATCGCTCATCATCCGTTAGCGGCTCAAACGTAGCCCGATTTGCCAACCCCAAGTGGGAGAGCAGCGTTTCCAATACCCCTTTGAGGTCAAAGAAATCAACCTCGGTTTTGTCGCTCCCATTGGTGCTTGGGGTAAGCCAAGAGAGCGGTTGTCGCTTGCCCGCCATCACGATAGCCAGATAGTGGGGTTCCTCCGGCAGCCATTCCACCGCTTTCTCTGCTGTTGGTTGCTGGTCTTGGTTCTCACTCTGTTTCGTTTCTTGGTCTTGTGGCTCGTCCTGTGGTTCGTCTTGGTCTTGCTGCTGGTTTTGATGGGGCAGAAAGACACGCCCTATCTCAAATAAGCCGGCAAAGTCCCGCTCATACAGGTTTGCCACCAGCGACTCTAGCATAGTAGGCAGCATACTGCGTTGGAGATACTCCCGTTCTGGTGACACGGCATTACTCAACCGCAAGTAGCGACTGGCATCTGCCGCAGACGGTTGGAGCTTTGCCACAGATTCCATACTGGTGAGGGAGTAGGTAATGACATCGTTGAGACCACAGCCAAGTAGCACATCGCGCACCTGCTGCTCCAACACGCCCCGCTGGTCCTGCTCCGATGGGGGGAGTTCATCGTGCAGACGGGTCATGGGGATATTGTCATAGCCATAGATACGGGCTACCTCCTCGCACAGGTCTGCTAGGCAGGTGACATCTTGACGAAAGGACGGCACCCACACCCGCACATAGGAAGGGTCCATACTCGTGCCAACCGCATAGGGGGCTAGGTCGCCTAGTGTCGCGCTATTGTGGACTTCGCATGCAAACCCAAGCGAGCGCAGCATATCGGCTATATCAAAGGCGGTTAGCTGAATACCGAGCAGTCGTGTCACTTCCGATGGCGGCAGATCAAGCACGGGATGCTCCCACGGCTGCGAGTAGACATCTACCAACCCCTGCGCCACCGTGCCGCCTGCCAGCGTTCGCATCAATTCTAGGGCGCGACGTTGGGCTATCGGGGCTACCTCAATGTCTACGCCACGCTCGAAACGGCGTGATGCCTCGCTTGGTATCTTGAAGGCTTGGGCAGTGCGGCGGATTTGCCCCGGCTCCCAGATAGCCGCCTCTAGCAAGACGCGGGTTGTGCTCTCGCTCACCTCGCTGCTCTCGCCGCCCATCACCCCTGCCAATGCCAACGGACCGGTTTTGTCGCAGACCAGCAGTGGAGGAACTCCCGCTCCCTGTTGGGCAATGAGGTCGTGGTCTTTGCCGTCTAGCGTGGTAAGCCGCTCACCGGGGCGAGCTAGTCGGGTAATGAGATGCTGATCTTGCACCTTGTCTGCATCAAAGGCGTGGGTTGGCTCGCCCCATTCCAGCATGACGTAGTTGGAGATGTCTACAATGTTGTTGATGGGACGCATACCAGCAAGCATCAACCGCCGTTGCATCCAGTTGGGCGAGGGGGCTATGGAGATGTTTTCTATCAAGCCGGCGGTAAAGCGGGGGCAGAGGGTTGGCTCTTCTACCGTCACTTGGACGCGATTCTCAATAGCGGCACCGTCTGCTTGCACCTGCGGGTCGGGGATGTGCAGTTCTGCCCCGGTGAGGGCGGCTATTTCCCGTGCAATGCCCACAATGGAGAGGCAGCGGGCGAGGTTGGGAGTGATGTCTATATCAAACACCACATCACCCATAAGTTCGCACAGAGGCATCCCTACCGGGGCATCATCTTCCAAAAAGATAATCCCCGTGTGCTCATCGCTGATACCAAGCTCCTTTTCGCTGCACAACATCGCATCACTTATGACCCCACGCACAGGTCGCCTTTTCAGCGTGGTAATAACCCACCCCGCTTTATGCCCATCGTAGAGATTCGCATCCTCTTTGGCAAAAACCGCTTTAAGGGGGTGATCTAGGCGACCTTTGCCCTTGTAGGGGAAGAGATTGGGTGCGCCAGTGACAACGGTATGGGGGGTATCTGCGCCATAGTCTACCTCAGCAAGCACCAGTTTGTCGGCGTTGGGGTGTGACTTGACTTCCAGGATGTTTGCCACAAGTATCTTGTCAGGTTCCCAGGGAAGATCTGCCCCTTCTACACCAATAAAGCGAATGTCGGTTACTTCTAGCCCCGCCATGGTGATGAGGTGTGCCAATGCTTTAGGTGGCATGGTCATGTCTACAAACTCTCTGAGCCAACTTAGGGGTGCTTTCATGCGTTTCCTTCTCCTATACGTATCATTACAAAGGGTAGTGTCCCTATTTTGCTTTGGATGATGATCAAATTTTTCTTGCTAGACTATAGCCGACAGACAAGGGGATGTCAAGGGCAAGGGGTCAGGAAATTATGGTTGATTTGTTCCTATTTTTATGTCACTTGGTCACATTTATTCCATATATTATGGTATACTGGTTACGTATGCGATAGTCCAAAGATACTTATCGCTCTATCTGCTGTTTAACCACACTATTTTGAAAGGAGCACTGTCTTGTCAATCATACTTCGGTTGGCTTGCTTGACAGCAACAAAAATCATCGGTATAACCATTACCAGCGGAGTCCTTGTAATACTCTGGTTGTTGGGTTTCGTTTCCTCTCCATTCCCCATATCTGCATCCAATGCAGGTACGCTCTACGTCACACCAGCAGGCACCAACGATGCTACATGCACCGACTGGACCAATGCCTGCCAATTACAAACTGCTTTGGGGAAAGCTGACAATGGCGATGACATTTGGGTAGCCGCAGGGATATACTATCCAGGAACAACCGTATCCGATACGTTCAAACTCAAAGATGGAGTCGCCATCTATGGGGGGTTTACCGGGACAGAAACAACGCTTCAACAACGTGATTGGGAAACGAACAAAACTATTCTCAGTGGCGATATTGACCAAAACGATACCTCTAATGAGGGAATTGTTGAAGATACCGATCATATCAAGGGCAAAAATGCTGCCTATGTGGTCAGGAGTACGGGGGTAACTACCACAACCCTGTTAGATGGTTTTTTCATCACCGCAGCAACGTTTAGTGGGATACACAATACGGACAGTAATACTGTTTTCCAAAATGTAATTATCCGAGGCAATACGGCATCCTTTGGTGGTGGAGGGGGAATGTATAATTTCAACAGTACGACAATTCTGTCCAATGTTACCTTTCTCAACAACGGTGCTGCCTACCCCGGCGGCGGAATGTACAACACCGATAGCAAAGTCACCATGCAAAAGGTGGAATTTCGTGAAAATCTCTTTGGGGCAATGGTAAGTAATGGAAGTACACTGGTTATAACAGATGTTATGTTTTTCCGTAACTCCGGCACGGGTATGTCCAACAGAAGAAGTACCATAAAGATGTTTCATGGTTCGTTCTTTGGAAACACCGGTACAGGGATAGATAATTTTGAGAGTGACCTATCCCTCATCAGAGGTTCCATTCTTGGGAGTAGAAATGGTGGTATGATCAATAATGGAAGTACCGCATACCTCTACAATACCCTCTTGAGTACCAATAATAATGCGGGATTAACCAATATAAACAGTAATGTACGCATAACTAATGGCACGATTACCAGCAACTATGGGTATGGTATATCTAACTCAGCTTCTCATCCTGTTGTGCAAAATAGCATTGTATGGGGCAACAGTGGACAAGTAAACAATGCAAGTACCAGTGTACCGACTTTTACCTACAGTCTTGTGCAAAATAGCGGCGGTAGTAGGAATTGGAACACAGAGTTGGGAGTAGATGGGGGAAATAATATGGATGTAGACCCACAGTTTGTAGAGTTCGTTCCAGCAGACAGTAACCCTACGTCTTTTGGTAATTATCACCTAAAGCCAGTATCAGCAGCTATAGACCAGGGAAACTATGGGTTGTTACCCTCAGAAATAGCCACAGATTTAGATGGAGATGTTCGTATCTTCAATGATCGCATAGATTTGGGGGCATATGAAGTCACATGGAAAGACTTATCCCCGGCTGCTCTTGTCAGCATCACACCAGACAGAGCGCGTGTGAAAGTTGGAGAGAAGATAACCTACACCTACCTTGTGACCAATACCGGTAATACCTTTCTTAACCCGGTGACTGTGGTGGATAACCGATTAGGTAATGTGCCACTGGTCACAAAAAACCTTGCTCCAACTGCAACAACTACCGGAACCCTAACCACTATGGCTACGGTAGATGATTACCCTGGGACACTAACCAATACGCTGATGATGACGAGTACTATTTTCCCCATAAAGTACGATATACATGCCACAGATACTACATCGGTAACGGTACTTTATCCGGATATTCTCGATACGCAACAACAGATGATTTCTCCCGAAGAAGGCGGGGTTATCACGTCTACAGTGGGTATGCAACTGACTTTTCCCGCAGAGTCCGTAGATACCCCGATAACCAGTACCCTTACGATGCTAGAATTGCCCTTGCAAAGGGTATCTGATGGAACGGTAGTATTGCGTTCCTTTAAGCTAGAAGCCCAAGATGCTGAGAGTAGCCCAATCACCACGACCAACAGGCTGTTCTTGTTTCACGTACCCTATACCGCCGAGGATGTCGAAAAATTAGGTGGTTTACCTGAGATCGGTTTGGTCATTGGGTTTTGGGATGGCACAGCGTGGGAGGAATTGCCCACTACGGTAGATACGACAAATCGGGTAGTTTCAGCCCAAGATGATCGGTTTGGGGAGTTTATCCTGATGATCCAGCGGCAAAAGGACATCTTTTTGCCCTTTGTGGTACGCTAAGGCATTGGTAGGGGCAAGATTCAGATGGTGTGACAATGCGTAGAAATTTTAGATCGTTTCCCATTCTGCATTTGTCCCATCACTTGGGTATCATTGACGGGTCAACAAATCCTCGCATGGCAAGAGGATATTATCCAACTGTACTCAAAACACGAGCTTTTTTTCTTAATTGGGGAAAATGGAGAAGGTGAAGAACCGACAAAAACCTTTGTGAGTATGGTGGAGCGAAGGGGACTTGAACCCCTGACCCCCTGCGTGCAAAGCAGGTGCTCTCCCAACTGAGCTATCGCCCCATACCCCCTACCACCAAGTCATACTTGGTGGGCGCACCTGGACTCGAACCAGGGACCTCAATCTTATCAGGATTGCGCTCTAACCAACTGAGCTATGCGCCCTTACAAGACATGCATTATAGCACAAGCCCCTTATCAATGTCAAATGGCATGTTGGCATTTAGTAAGGAGGGATAGCAGATAGGTTTCCCTCGTCATAATAAAGAAGTATAGCCCCTGCCTTTCCCCTTTCCCCTGCCCCGCTCCCAAACATCCGCTCGTTGAAACTCGCGGCTCAATAGGGCGAGGGGGAGCCTACCATCGGGCGCACCGCCGTGCGCCCCATCCCCCGCACCCACCACACGGGGCAGGGGTTTGGGGAGGTAGAGACGTAGCATACTTCGTCTCTACAAGCAAGAACTCCCCCCAAAACCCCTACGGGTGCTTACTGAGCCGACGGATTATTTGAAGCAATTGGTCTACCTTTTGCTCTAGCTGGTTTAATTGCGTTTCTATGCGATCTAGCCGATCTTCCACATCGTCACCTGATGCCGTCGACTCTGGAGCCGTTGTTCCTGTTGCATCTTGCTCGGTAGGTGCTGCACCCACCGAAAAGGTATCTGGCTCACCGCTAGTCCAATCGTCAACATTGCCATCTGCATCTGCTGCATCATCAAACAACGTTTCCCCGGTGCTGCTATCGCTAGGGCTTGGTGTAGGAGCAGCCGGGGCAAACGAAATGGTCAAGGTGGTGGGGTCTATGACCAATTGCTCCCTACTCGTGAAGCTATTATTGCCAACTGGCAACCGCACCGCCGGGTCGCCAATGACAGCATAGTTGCGGGCATCGTGGTTTGCCGTCCAAAGCATTGCCTGATCTTGCAAATCCGCTGGAGTAAAGTTGTACCCACCCTTATAATCGTTACTTTGCCAGTTGGTTATTTCAGAGGCGATTTCTGCATACCGTTCGTTGAAGTACTCTATAGCTGCTCCAATTGGGTAGCCGTCCATCAGTCGCTTGAGGGTGCTGCGAAATGTTGCCAGTTGTCTGCCTGCCCTGCCCCACATAAAAGAGTAGCCCCATGCCCGTTCTACATGCCCCACCACCGCCAACGCCCCGCCATGGGGGTGTCCAAGCATCTGTTGGGGGAGCTGTGCCAGAAACGCATGCGGGGCAATCTCTGCTTGCTCTTTGTCGCCGTAGGCTTGTTGGGTGAAATCATCCCATCGGGGGGTGCCTGCGCCATAGCAGGCAAAGAAAAAGGCAATCATGCCAAGCAGTCGCGCACTGTCAACGATATGGTCGCCAGCAAAGTAGAGGTCTTCGGTGATGGGACCTTTCCACGCATAGGGACCTGTCCAACCTTGGCAGAGCAATGCCCCTTGATGGCGAAGTTGGTCCTGGTGTCCGTTGGGGAAGCCAACCCCGTGACTGGCTACCAGGGTAAAGGCAGGGGTTTCATCGCCGCCTATGATGCGCTCCAAACGGGCGCGTTTTGCCTCCTCTGCCAATATCGTGGTGAATTGCCAGTCGGCATCTTGCAAATAGCCGCTTGCGCTCATCTCCTCTGCTAGTGGCTTGATGAGATGGTCAGCACTGAGTTGGGTAGCCCGATCATCGGGGTTTCGTACCCCAAAGAAGGTAGCCCGGCGTGGCAATACCACTTTGCCGGTTTCGGCAGCAACGATACTCCGGGCATACTGGTCATATTCCTGGGGAGTAGCAAAGCAAATTCGCCCAACGGCAAACTGCACATCAAGCTGATATTGGAAGCTATAGGGGATAAGTTCTGGACTACCAACAATCAGCAGGTAGTAGGGGACACCCTCTTTGGGATTCACCGGACCGGGACCAGAGCCATGCCGACTGAGAAACTCCATTTTTGATTCACCACTGCGGTAGGCGGCTGGACCGATAAACTCTTTGTAGAAACTATCGTTATTTACCTGCTGTTTGCGGAGGTTCAATAGTGGAGAGAGGGCTTCGCGGATAGGCTCGACGTTTGGATCGTCATAGGCAAAGATGACCCCCCAGCCGGTTTCCGAGAGATTCTTTGCATCTAGCCCTTCTGCTAGTCCTAAATGGGATTCTGACTTTTGCAGTCGTTTTTCTAGCTCTTTTTTATGATCAGGTTCAAGTTTTTCCTTGCGGGTTAATTTTGCCAATTGCTTGATAGTGAGTTTTTTGTCGCCTGCAGGGATGAGATAGCTGCCGGTGGCAGCGTTAATGCCGTTGATAATGATAGGATCGTTGAGTTCCATAGGGTATCCTCTCTTAGCTTGCGTACCTTCCCAAAAGTCCCAAAATCAACTGTCCTCTGGCTACAGATTATACCGCTTGTGCAATGCGGATTGCAATTGGTGCAGGTACTCTTCCGTCCGCGCTCGCACCTTCACCTCGGCTGCCCGTGCCGCTTGCCAGCGAGCGTAGAGTTGGGCAATGGCGGCATCCCCATCACCCGCTGTAGCATCTAGGGAGATAGTCGGTAATGCCGCGGTTTTAGATTCTGGTTGTTGCCCAACATCAAAGGATTCAGGGGGTGTTTCTGGTGGTTGTGGAGCGGGTGAGGGTGAAGATGATTGGTGGGTGTTGGCAGTTTGGGCAGCTTTTTGAACAATGGAGGCAACCGCAGCAGTGAACTTTGATGGATGTGGCGTTTCTTCATTGACAGGAAAAGCGTCTAGCGCATCATCCTCGCCCTTTACCGCCGTGAATATATCTGTCACCGCCGATGGTATGGCAACCGTGGGGTTTGACGGGTCAAGGGATGCCACCCGCACCTCGCCAATATCCGGGCGGGTGTCACTGATAGCCGCATCATTGTGGATAGGCAATCGTACCGCCGGGTCGCCGATGATGGTGTAGTTGCGAGCATCGTTGTTGGCTGTCCAGAGGCGCGATAGGTCGTATGGGTCTACCTTCCTGGAAAATTCCAGGTATTCAAGCAGCGTATTCAACTCTGTTGCTATGGTCGCATACCGTTCGTTGAAATACTCCATGGCTGCGCCGAGCAGTTTGCCATGCATAACCTCTACCATTGTGCTCACAAAAGAGCCAATCTGTTGCTCCCGATGGTGCCACTTGAAGGAGTAGCCCCATGCCCGCTCTACATGCCCCACTACCGCCAACGCCCCACCACCGCGGTTGGCGAGCAACCGTTTGGGCAGTTGGGCAAGAAAGGCATGGGGGGCTATGGCTTTTTGTACGCGGGTTGTTCCCTGTGGTTGGTAGGCACTTTCCCGATAGGCGAAGGCATCGAGCTCTGGGGTGCCGCCTCCGTAGCAGGCAAAGAAAAAGCCAATCATCCCCAGCAGATTGGTGCTAGGGGCAAGGTCTTCAGCAGCAAAATAGAGATTGGGGGTCAGTTCCCCCCGGTGCTGGTAGGGACCTTGCCAATCTTGGCATATCAAAGCCCCCTGGTCAGTTAGCTGACGGGGGTATCCATTGGGGAAGACCGCCCCATGGGATGCAGTAAAGAGCAAAGCAGGGGCGTTGGAGCCATTGAGTAGTTGGCTAAGGTTGGCTTTGGTTGCGTTGTTTTCCCCAATAAGCGAATCGATAGTCCACGCGGTGGTTTCTTCTTGCAATTCGGCTACCAGCGGTGTCACGAGGTCATCGGCACTGAGCGCGGTAGCTCTATCGTCAGGGTTGCGTGGGGCAAAGAAGACTGCCCGCTTGGGCAATGCAAATCTGCCGCTCTCTGACTCAACGACACTGCGGGCATAGTAGGCGTAATCTTCCACAGAGTCAAAGTGGATGCGCCCCACGGAAAATTGCACATCAAGCTGATATTGGAATCTATAGGGGATGTCCTGGGGGGATGCGACAATGAGCAAGTAGTAGGGGACACCCTTTTCTGGGTCTACGCCGTCAGGACCAATCCCAAACCGCTTGAGGAAATCGCTTTTGGTTTCGCCTTTGCGGTAAGCATCTGGACCAATGAACTCCCGGTAGAATTGCTCATGATAGCGGGTTGCCTGATGCTTGCGATGGTTGAGCAGTTCGCTGAGGGCTTCACGGATGGCGGGGTCAAAATCATAGGGGAAAATGACTCCCCACCCACTCGATGCTAGGTTGTTGGGGTCTACATTTGCTGCAACCCCCAGGTGTTTGATGTGTTCTTGCGCCGCTCGCCGTTGTAGGTCTTTGAAGTGCTCTTGTTTTTTGTTGAACCGGGCGGTTCGGGCAAGTTGTACCACTTCATCGGGCTTGAGCGGGGGCGTAACATACCCCCCGCTCGTTGCATCTATCCCGTTGAAATATAGCAGATCATCATCCATAGGGAGCCTTTCGTTATCCGCGTAGTTTTATCCGTGTTGTCTTCTTTGTCGCAGGGCTATGTCAAAGTTGCACAAGCCGTATTGCTCCTGATTGTTACCCTTTCCCCATCTCCATCTTCCCCCATTCCCCTCTCCCATAAAGGGCGAGGGGGAACACCTGCTCGGTTCCCCTTCTCCCGCGTAGTGGGGGAAGGGGCTAGGGGATGGGGGGGCAACAAGACTCCCTTCGCCCCTCAGTGGGACGCGGGGCAAGGGGATGGGGGGTTGCCCGGTGAACCATTGCCAAGCCCCTGCTATTGTCCTATGTCTCACGCTGTACGACAATTTCTGCGCTGCTATGGAGCGCGTAGAGTAGCCCCATAATGTTGTGGTTATTGAAGAGATACTCACGGCGCATTTCTAGCAGCAGTTCGCCTAGTTGCTTGCCCCCCGCAACAAACCGTTTGAGAAACTCCTGGGCAAACTCGGCGGCAAAGAAGGCAGGGGTATCAATCTCGGTACCGATAACCCCCCGCACCCCCCGGTTGAGCAGGTAGGGGACGAGTCCATGATAGATGTAAGGACTCATACTGGCACTTTTGCAAGCATTGAGAAAGACCAACGGGGCATTGTTGAGCGGGGGTTGGTCCGTTGGTGAATGGGCATACAGGTCTTTGAGTTCAACATCCCCATCAGTTAAGATGAGTTTTGAGCTATCTATTCCGCCATTCTCATGGGGGAGATAGCTCTTGGCATCACAGTAGAAGTAGAGAATATGCTCTGGTGTATCAGGGTTATTGAGCAGGGCAAACAGGTCTTCCCGTCTAGCGTACTCGAGTAAGTCGTTTTTGGTGAGGGTTTTAAGCGCAGCTTTCTGCTCGTCTACGACATTATTCCCTATCCGTTGGTTTAGGTTCTCGTTGTAGACAAACCCTAGTATAATATCTGTTTCAACGCAAATTTCTGGCATAAACTGGATAAGTCGTGGGCTACTAAACTCCGGCATATATTCAATAATATGCTTGAACCCCCAAAATCCCTCTGGGTCTATGTCGTCATTTGGGTTTTTATCATAGATAAGATTCCACGGAAAAACAAAGTTTCCTGTGACAATCTCTATGTTTAACGAGCGTTCCTTCGAGAGCTCACGGAGAAATTCCCCTATGCCGCGGGCATCAGCACCACTACGATTGTTATAGAAGAGTCGTTGATAGAGAAAGTTTCCTAACGTTGCCAGCTTCTTGAGCGAGGAGAGGTGGACATCAATGGGAATGTTGGTATCCTGATCCAGATAAATGTTTTTCCCATGCCATTTGGTATAAGTGATTTCATTGAACTTTTCCCGTGCATGTCGTACCAGTTCTTCTACCACCTCTTTTTCTACGTTGATGTACGCCCGGTGTACCCCGCCATTGATTAAGACCAGCTGATAACTATAATCTCGTTTAATGAACGATAAGTTGACATCATTGAGCCGCTTCTGGACGGGCAAGATGATGGCACTATCCAATGCCATTCCTCTAGTACGAGTCTTGATAGCCGATACGGTCTCTCCATAACTTTCTACCAGCTCATTCTGTGTGGTCTGAAGGGTAATGATCATCTCTTGAAACAGGCGACCATTGACAGTAAATAGAGCATTGATAGTCCCCTCACCGGGCTGGAAGGCTTCTATGGTAAAGGTCGTAGTGTTCTTGGATTCACCACTGCACGGCACAACAATAGTTGCCTGCTTGTCGCCATAGATGGTAAAATCTTCGGTCTCCAATACCACGCGGATTTGCACAAACTGGTCATCCGTTGGCATCTTCTCGATGAGACTGCCAATAGACTCAGAGTGGGCTTTGGCATCCTGGCGAGGTTCATCTACACGAAACTTCAACTCATAGGGTATTCCCACTTGCAGCGGGATATTTTCCGGTAGGTTATCTATCCAAGCGTTGATTACGCGGGTTTCGGGGGCAGGCTCAAGGGATGGCAGTTCCCTTGGTTTCTCAACTTCTGTTTTGGGGACAGCTTCTGTCTCTGGACCAAGCACCGCCGGAATATCCCCATATGCTGGTGGGGGAGCATCATCAAATAGGGAGACCGCAGCAGGGGCAGACGGTGTGGGTTCAGGTGCGCGTTCGGGGGCAGGCTTTGTCTCCGTCTCCGTCTTGGCACTGCCTACCACATTGCGCCCCGTGAAGCTGATTGGTGGGGTTGCATATGGTTGTTCAGGGCGCGATGCTTGGTAGGTCTGGTCTTGGGGTTTTGCCGATGGTATGGGCAGCCGCACGGCAGGGTCGCCTACCACCGCCAAGCTACGGCAGTCGCTCATCATTGCCCACATTGCGACCAGCTCTAGCGCGTTGGGTTGCTTGCCCATGCTCATCTTTTCCAGTTCATTGGTCAGCGCGAGGGCATAGGTGGCGTAGCATTCGCGCACTGGCTCTAGGGCTGCCCCAACGGGTTTACTCTGCATGAGGTGAGTAGTAGCTTGGGTGAGCGCATCGAGGTAGGGGCGGGTGTTGGCAGAGGGCAACCCGTAGCTCCATGCCCGCTCGCTATGCCCCACCACGGCTAATGCTCCCCCTTTAGGGTGCGTGAGCATGTGGCGTGGCAGGGCTGCCATAAAGGGGGCAGGGGAAAGTTGGGTATAGCCGACAAGCTGATCCAGTGGGAATCGTTCTTGTGCTGGTGTTGCGACACTAAAGCTGCCAAGCAATAGGGCTATCATGCCGTGGATGTCGGCTTCGGGGTCTAGCGCATTGCCAGCAAAGAACATATCGGGCGTGAGGGGACCAATCCATTGTTCTGGTCCCGTCCATTCTTGGCAGAGCAAAGCTCCCTGGTAGGCTAGTTGTTCAGCGTGACCAGCGGGAAAGGCAACGCTATGGGTAGCGGCAATCAGGAGGTCTGTGCGATAGTCCTTGCCCATCAATGCTGCGAAATTGGCTCTGGTCGCTGCTGCTGCTATCTGCTGGTGCATGTGCCATGTGGGATAATGGCTGGCAAGGTGATTTGCCAGCGGTTGCATCAACATATGGGATGTTTGGGTGGTGAGCATGTCGTCTGGGTGGAGCGGGCTAAAGCATGCCGCTTCGTGTGCTAATGGTACATTACCCATCTCCGCCTGTACCACGCTTTGGGCATAGATGCGGTATTCCTCTAGGCTGGAACAGGCGATGCGCCCTACCGCATAGTTGAGACTGAGTTGTTGCTCAAAGCTAGTCGGGATAACATTGGTATCCCCCACGAGCAGCAGGTAGTAGGGCATACCGCCACCTGGTTGGGGGGGTACGCCTGTTATTGCCAATCGTCGCAAGAAATCATCGGCAGTCTCGCCTGGACAGTAGCCATCATCACCACGGTATTCGTTGTAGTAGTTGTTGTGGATAGCAGTTGCCTGTTGGCGGCGATGTTCGAGCAGCGGGGCGAGGGCGCGGCGGATGCCATAGTCAAGTTCGGTGGCGAAGATAACGCCCCATCCACTGGTGGCGAGGTCTTCGGGGTTGATGGTATCACAAGAGCAGCGGTATTTGAATTGGGATGAGTTTTTGCGTTCTAGGTCGGTAAAGTGGCGGGTCGTGCGTTCTAACCGTTCGTAGTAGAGATGTTGAGCGAGCTGTTCGGGAGAGAGGGGGGGTAAGAGTGCTTCTCCGGTAGCACCGTCTATGCCATTGATCATGAGTCGTTCGTGTTGTGTTTCCATATCCTCTCACAGTGTTAGCAGGGGTTACTGGGTTCTGTGAGTATTATACCAGAATGTGACAAAAAATGGGGGGGATTTTTTGGGGATTTTACGATAGTGGGTAGTAGAGTACTTCTCGTGACAGCGACACTTTCCCCCTGTCCTTTCAAGGGTAGGTTAGGTTGTAGATTCGTTCGTTGCCACTCGCGGCTCGAATAGGGTGAGGGAGAACCGCCACAGGTGATGGGCTGACCAGACTTTGCCATGACCCTGCCATAGGGGATATTTGCTTGTCTTTTGCCAGCACTAGTGGTACTATTTTTTTATGATAGTACAAACAACCACGCAACAACCACTCTTCTATACCCGATGCGCTACGCTGACAACCCATACCAGTGGTGAACGTTGGCAAGAAGGCGGTGTTTGCCCTTGCCTATTGCGGGGAAAGTTCGCTCTATGCTAAATACGATCCACATCAGAACCTTTTTGGCGGTAATAGAAGCCGGTACCTACACCGCCGCCGCCGAATACCTCCACATGTCGCAGCCTGCCGTAAGCATGCACATACGAGCATTGGAAGAACAGCTTGGCGATATACGCCTCTTTCGGCGGGTAGGGCAACGAATGGTACCAACACACGCTGGCGAGGAACTGCTGTCCAGTGCGCGTGAGCTCATCAACCTGTCGGAGCGCACCGAGCAGAATATCCGCGCCTTGCGGGGGCAGATTACCGGGCGGGTCATCATTGGTTGTACGCCAAGTAGTGGCGAACACCTCCTGCCGCCAATCCTCTCCGTTTTTTCCTTGCAATACCCAGAAGTCGCGTTAGAAATCCGGGTGGCTTCTAGTACCATGCTGCTTGATCTCCTGGCTGCCCAAGAGGTATCGCTACTCTTCTTGGAAGAGCAACAACGCCGGCGTGGATGGGAAGCGACCTTTCTTGGAGATGAACCGCTTACCCTGCTTTCCCCATCAGACTACCCGCTTTTGCAACACGAACAGGTCACACCCGGCATGCTCCGCGATTACCCGCTGATTTTGCCCACCACCGGCTCACCACTGCGCCAGACGATAGAGGATGGGCTACGAAAACGGGGGGTACACCCGACAGATTTATCTGTTGCGATAGAAACAGACAGCGTGGCGATGATGCTACAAGGGGTGCATCATGCAATGGGGTTAGCGTTTGTGCCAATATCCCGCATACCCGATGGGTGTCCCCTTGATAGGGTAGCCCTTACAGGGGAGCCAATCCAGCAAGAGTGGTATGTGCTGCGGACACGCGAGCGCAATGCTCCGCGTGCTGTTCAGGAGGCATACACCTTCCTGACCAGTCCCACTGCCCTGGGGTTGTTGGCAAAGCATGGGCTACATCAGCGCAACGAAACATGAAGGTTTTGTCCATTTGCTCATTTGTCCTATGTTCAGGGTAGCGTGGTACGTTATAATAAAGACTGAGGAACGTATACGTTAAGTTAGTGAGAGGAAGGCATAATGTCTAATATTCGCGTAATGTTTGTCTGTACTGGTAATATCTGCCGTTCGCCAATGGCAGAAGCGGTGTTTCGCCAAATTGTCAAAGACGAGGGGCTACAAGATCGCTTTGAGGTAGCATCCTCTGGTACCGACGCATGGCATGTGGGGGAGCGTCCCCACTACGGTACCCAAGCGATACTCAAAGACCGCGATGTCGCTTTGAAGCCAGACAAACGAGCACAGCAGCTTACCCGTGATCACTTTGATACCTACGATTATGTGGTAGCTATGGACAATCTGAATGTTTCAGATATAACCCGCTTTGGTAAGCATGTCCCATTGCTCTTGAGCTTTGCTCCAGAAGCGACCCTAGATGATGTCCCTGACCCCTACTATGTTGGTGGGTTTGATTATGTGTTTGATCTGGTGACAGCAGGGTGTCGGGGGTTGTTGCAGCATATCCGAGAACAGGAGGGCATATGAGTGTAAGTCTCCCCGCAAACCTTGACCGTTCTATTAACGACCTGCTTCACGGACTTGGTGATACCTCACCTATCAAGAGTACCCGTCCGCTAGGCGGCGGGTGCATCAACAACGCTATGCGACTAGAGACCGATAATCAGGTCTATATGCTCAAATGGAACATCCATAGTCCAAAGGGTATGTTTTTGGTAGAGGTAGAGGGGCTACTCCTTATGCGATCTACAGAAACCATACGTATTCCCAAACCCTATGGTGCAGCTGACACTACCGATGGCATTGCTGCCTACCTGCTGATGGAGTGGATAGAACCCAGCGGCTCAAGGACTATCAACCAAGAACTGTTGGGACAGCAGCTGGCACTTATGCATAGGCAAGGGACATCTCCCCAAGACCCGCCGGCTTATGGGCTAGGCTTCATGAATTACATCGGCAGCACCCCACAATACAATGGGTGGTATACCGATTGGGTAGCCTTCTATCGGGAAAAGCGATTGCAACCCCAAATAGCATTGGCAGAAAAGAATGGGCGCATGCCTAGCGAACGTAGGCAACGGCTAGAACGGGTACTAGAACGCCTTGATACGTGGCTAGGGGGGGTAGAGCGGCAGCCAGCGGTGCTGCATGGCGACCTATGGGGCGGTAATGTGATTGCTGGTCCCGATGGCATACCCGTGCTGATAGACCCGGCAGCATACTATGGAGACCGTGAGGCAGAGATTGCCTATACCGAGCTGTTCGGCGGGTTTGGCACACGCTTCTACCAAGCCTACCAACACACCTACCCGTTAGCACCCGGCTATGAAGATCGCCGCGATCTCTACAATCTCTATCACCTGCTCAATCACCTAAACCTGTTTGGGGAGAGCTACGGGAATCAGGTCGATATGATCGCCCGCCGCTATGCCGGATAAGCCAAGCGAAGAGCCAAAGCAAAACAACCAGGTTTGCCACAGCACACAGCATCGAGAATGGCAGGGGCGCATGAGTAATCCAAGCATGCGCCAGCGGCACAAAGCCGTCTAGCGTTCCCAAGATGTTGATCGTTATTGTTATTCCCCTCTCCCCCCTTGCCCCCTCTCCCAGAGGGCGAGGGGGAACACCTGCCCGACTCCCCTTCTCCCGGGTAGCGGGGGTAAGGGCAGGGGATGGGGGCTGCCCGACTCCCCTTCTCCCCTCGGTGGGGGAAGGGGCAGGGGATGGGAGCCGCCCGACTCCCCTTCTCCCGCGTAGCGGGGGTAAGGGGCGGGGGGATGGGGGCTGCCAAACGAGCCGCGAGTGTCAACGAGCGGATTTCCGGGCAGGGATTCCCGACAAAAACGCAGAGACGCAGAGACGCAGAGACGCAGAACCGCAGAGACCGGGCAACGTCTACATTGTTATTCCCCTCTCCCCCCTTGCCCCCGCTCCCAGAGGGCGAGGGGGAGCCGCCCGGTCTCCCTTCTCCCGCGTAGTGGGGGAAGGGGCAGGGGGATGGGGGCTGCCAAACGAGCCGCGAGTGTCAACGAGCGGATTTCCGGGCA
>CAYPHM010000007.1:61671-69220 GCA_964410555.1 uncultured Chloroflexaceae bacterium
GGGATTCCCGACAAAAACGCAGAGACGCAGAACCGCAGAGACCGGGCAACATGGGGCTATGCCTGGAGCGACCCTCTCCCCCCTTGCCCCCTCTCCCAGAGGGCGAGGGGGAGCCGCCCGACTCCCCTTCTCCCGCGTAGTGGGGGAAGGGGCGGGGGGATGGGGGCTGCCAAACGAGCCGCGAGGGTCAACGAGCGGATTTCCGGGCAGGGATTCCCGACAAAAACGCAGAGACCGGGCAACGTCTACATTGTTATTCCCCGCTCCCCCCTTGCCCCCGCTCCCATCCCAGGGCGAGGGGGAGCCGTCCGGTCTCCCTTCTCCCGCGTAGTGGGGGAAGGGGCAGGGGGATGGGGGCTGCCCGGTGATCTGTTGCATACAACGGCTCTACAACGTATCCTACCCCTGTGCAACACTTATGCCTTGCGTTGGGTGCGGTCTAGGGCTATCCCGACCATACGCGCCAACCCCAATGCAAGCGCAGTGGAACGGCTACTAAACGGCACCAACGGGGCGCGATAGCCAAGCGTCAACAGCCCCTTTGGGCGCGACTCGTGTAGGATAGGCACGAGCACCAACCCCCGCAACCCATGCCGTTCGAGATAGATCGGTAGCGCATTGGGCTGTAACCGCAGGTCATGAATAGCGTTAATGTCCGGGTCATTGATGACCAGTTCAAGCAGTGGATTTTCAGACAAACGCAACGATGGCTCATCCTCAATATCCTGTAACCCAATACGGGTCATAATCTGGACCGGGGCAAATGTCCCCGCTTCTGCTTGGTCGTCCCAGTGATACACTGCCGTCAAGTCACAGTTGAAGACCCGCAGCGACAGATTGTTCAGGGTGCTGAGGATAGCTTCAAGGCTTGGTTGGGTGCGGAGATCACCGGCAAACTGAAACAGCGTATCTGCCACATCGGTAGATTCCTCCTGCTGCCGCCGCAGCCAAGCGGTTAGCAGTGGCGCACTAAGAATATCCGCGTTGGCTTCCAAGAGGGATTGCATAGGGATAAGAATATCATTAGCAGCAACATAGCCAAGCAACCCAAGCAGCGCATCTTCACTTTCTATGGGGGCTATGGCTAGGGATGTATCTTCTGGCAGTTGAATAAACTCGACAGCCTCTTCGCTGGTAAGGATACAACTTCCTTCTGCTATCGCCTTTTGGAGCAGCTCGTTGCCCTCAAACAGCGCACTCGTGCTACATCTAGCGGGAAGGCGCGACTTGCCCGGCGAGAGCACATCCTGCTCACTGGCTCGTAGCCAGATGACCGCACCAGTTAGCGGTAAGTCTTCCATGCATACCTTGATGGTCTCTTGCATCAAAACATACAGGTCTGCTGTTTTGCTGCTGGCAAGTTGCGCGAGCTTACAGAGGGTTTCAAAGAATTGTGCCGTGTCGGGCAGCTTTACGTCAGACATAAATAGTTTTCCCCTTCGTATTGATTTGATAACATAGGTATTCGCCTTTGGTTGCCTTCGTTCGCCTGTTGTTGCCCCTATGGTATTGGTGGCAGGGGGTGTTCTGGGCATGGCGGAACTGGGTCTGCCACTATCTCGACCCGCTCAAAATCAAGCATCAGCAGCAGTTGTTCAATAGACTTACGAGCATCAGTTGTTGCCCGCTGCATAATATCATACTCACACGCGGCTTGGAGTATTTCTGCCTCTGCCTTTTGACGGGCAATAGACTCCAAATCTTTGTCGCTGGTTGCCAATAGCCCCTTCTCCCGATCATAGACCCGTGTTCGGGTATTGTCCAGCGTGGCACTGAAGATTTCCACTGGCGGCAGGTCAATCGTGATCGTCTTGCCATCTTCTGAGATGGTAATATCATCGGCTTCAAGATTATCTAAGTCTATCCCGGCTACCACAATCCCGTGGGCTATGAGAAGCAGTCTATCACCAAACAGAATGTTTTGAAACACATTTCCCTGGATACTGGCTTCAAAGACCTTCTCTACCGTATACGAGGTTGTTTCTATGCGGTTAAGTTGACGAATACGGGTCACAACCGCCGCCGAGCTGCGGGTTGTGGGGGTGGGGGCAGCAGACATCCCCTGGATTCTGGAGGTAAGCTGTTCTAGGGGATTGGTAATATACCCTGGAAAAATGGAGCCAAAGAGAAAGACAATTGCCAAAACACCCACTCCTAGCAAAACCAGGGTTGTGATGGTCGACGAGCAGCCTGGGCTAGAGACCGGTGGGCTATAGGGGTAGGGGGCATTCATGGGATACTGCCTTCCCCCGTGTGGAGGGGGCGCATCCTGATAGGAAAAATCCTCAAATTCTTCTATCTCTTCGCCGCTCAACCGCCGCTTACTCTTGGACATGAGCGACTCACGCCGCCGATGGGGGGGGAGTTCTTCATTCATAGTTTCACTCCTGTATGAATAGCTACGGCTCCAAGACTGTGCAGGGAGTACCGCACATGCTGCCAACCTGCTTCGCGCATCACTCGCGCCAGCATATCTGGCGGGGGGAAGTGACGAGCTGATTGGTGCAGGTAGACGTAGGCATCTTTATTTCCGCTCAGTAATCCGCCAATGCGGGGGACAAGGTACTTGAAATAGATTTGATGTCCTGCTTGTAGTAGCGGGTGGCGGGGTTGCGCTACTTCTAAACATGCCACCACTGCCCCACACCGGGCTACCCGCCACAACTCACGAAAGGTCGCGGCGATGTCTGGCACGTTGCGTATGGTAAACCCCGTAGTAATCGCATCAAAGCTGTTGTCGGCAAAGGGAAGCGATGCAGCATCTCCCCCAATAAACGACACCACCGTCTGGTAGGTAAGCCGTGGTCGTGGAGAGTCTTCTGTTGGACACCCTGTGCCGATGGGGTTGAGTTTAGCTTTCCCCTGCTCCATCATGGGCAAACAGGAATCTACCCCAACGACAATCCCGGTGGGCATCCATGCTGCCAGCATTGGGAGAAAGTCGCCAGTCCCCGTTCCCAAATCAAGCGCATACCCATTGGCAGGCGGTGCAACCCGCTCAACAACATGCTGCCGCCAGTCTTGGTCCATACCAAAGGTCATCACCCGATTGGTCGCATCGTAGGTTGGGGCAATGTCGGCAAACAGCTGTTTGACGTAGGGTCGTTTTGCTTCTTTTGTCGGTAGTACATTCATCAACACACCATCTATATTGTTGTTACTGTTCTGCTACAAGTGGTAATCGGAATATGAGCATACCAGAAACCATCGCTACAGGCAACGTTGCTGTGACGAGATACCCTTTTATTTACCAGTTAAACTCGTAGATCAGCCGTAGCCCATCTAAGGTTAGGAGGGGTTCTACTACATCTATTGCCGTGGTTTCTGCTGCCAACACCTCGGCAAGCCCACCAGTCGCTATGACCCTACAGGGGGCTTCAAGCTCTTGTTGCATCCGTGCCACGAGACCCTCAACCAGTCCAGTATACCCCAAGATTAAGCCAGATTGGATATGGTGAATGGTATTTGTCCCAATAACCTGGGGGGGGCGCACAAGCTCAACCTGGTAGAGCCGTGCCGCTTGGCGAAAGAGGGCTTCAGCACTGATGCCGATACCCGGAGCTATCGCCCCACCGATATAGCGTCCATCAGCGGTAATGACATCAAAAGCTGTCGCCGTACCAAAGGCAACCACGATAGCCGGTCCCCCGTAGCGATGGTAGACTGCCATACTGTTGGCGATGCGGTCTGAGCCAAGCTCTTGGGGGGACTCGATGCAATATTGCAACCCTGTAGGGGTGTCTGGATTTACGATAATGGGTTCAAGGTGGAGATACCGTCTGGCAAGGTCGGCAAACTGGCTCATGAGGGGGGGAACCACACAGGAAATCACACACCCCCGGATGGTATCCAGCGATAATCCTTCCAAGAAAAACAGGTTGTGGAGCAAAACCGCATGCTCATCAGTTAGTTTGTGTCGTTCTGTGACGATACGCCAATTGTGGATTAGCCGCTCTCCGTCATATACGCCTAGCTTAATGTTCGTGTTGCCAATATCTATGGCGAGCAACATAGGTTTCTTTTCTGTCCCTTTTACGATTCAAACCATTTGCGAAGTTCGCTACTGTTACGGGCTGCTCCAAGCGCAGCCATCAGTTTGATACGGGCTTTGCAGCCTTCTAGGTTGTGGGCAATCAGCATCCCCATGCGTTCCAGGTCGTGGTAAGACCCCACATAGCCATGCTCGTCACCCAAGCTGCCCGCCTGACAACGCGAGGTAATAACCACAATGGTACGCTGTTTGATAGCCTCGCCTATCGTGGGCAACCACCAGGGCGGCACCCGCCCGCTCCCAAACGATTCTATCACAATACCGGCTACGCCATCTTCAATGCTATGGCGCAGCATCCGGTCATCTGCTCCTTGCGTGATACGGATGAGGTCTACCATCTCCTCTAGCCGTGAGCAGGGGATGTATTGGCGGCGGTTTGGGCGATGGTGCAGCCACACCCGCCCTCGGTCTACCCTGCCTAGCGGTCCGCTGCCGGGAGATTGGAAGGCGTTTTGGGCTTGGGTATGCACCTTCTGCACTTCGCTGGCAGCATGCACCTCATCGTGAAAGACAATCATGACCCCAAAGTCACGGGCATCTTGACTAGCTGCCAACTGAATAGCACTCGCCAGGTTTGCCACGCCGTCATAAGCGGGGTTGGTTACTGGACGCATAGCACCGGTGAGGACAATGGGCTTGGGGTTGTTAATCGTCAAATCTAGCAGAAATGCGGTTTCTTCCATTGTATCCGTGCCGTGTGTCACAACTACCCCATGCACATCGGGTGCCATCAAGACAGACTCTATCCGTTGGGCTAATTTCAGCGCATTGACGGGGGTAAAGTGGCTGCCAGGGACATTGGAAAACTCTTCAAAGGCAAGATCAATACCATCACTTGGCAGGAGTGCCAAAAGGTCATTTCCCTTGAGGGATGGGACAGCCCCCCCTACCATCAAGCTGCGTTTCATGGCGATAGCACCGCCGGTAGTAATCACATGAATTTGTTTCATCTCTTAGCCATTCTCTTTCATGGTTGGGAAGTTCCCCTTCATCAGCCTGAGCAAGGGTGCTAGTGGTATACCGGCTGTGGTTGTCGTGTTCTTCGATATTGCTTACCTCGTCCGGTATCAGCAAAGAACCACCTATGGTAACAGAGTTCATAAGCCATATATCACCATGAACGTAAGCAAACGCTAAATTTGATGGTATCCCTGTGCAGGGGTTATTGGGTATCTCGTAGGCTAGGGCGGCAAAGCACACTCTATGTGTCCATGTGTATTGTACCACTGCTTATGCTTTGGGTGTGGGGGGGGTTGGTGGGGGTTAGGGAGAAGGGCTTACCATAGAGACGTTGCATGCAACGTCTCTACAAGCAAACCAGATCGTATCACAATAGCGAACTATCCGAGGTTTTCTGTTTTATAGCGCAGTTTTAGGGTGTTACCCACATGGTCTACCATTTCTAGCGTGTCGTGAAACTCGGTGCGGACTATCTCCTCAAGTGATGCAGCCTCAATATGCTGCACGGCTAGTTGCAGGATTCGTTGTTCATACTGGGTGAGGGTGACTCCTTCGGTATAGGGGTTCTCTTCAAAGCGATCTATCAACTCTGAGGCGAGAATGAAACTCTCTACCCCTTCAATAATTAAGCTGTAGCCATCCTCTTGTTGTTCTGTCCCCTCGGATAATTCCCCATCTGTATACTCCGGCTGATATTCACTGGTATCTCCCGTTTGCGACTCTTCAAACGACTGTGGAGATACTGACGACTGCTGTGGGGTAAGCGTAGAAAAGGGGCGTGCTGTTGGCTGCTGTTGGGATGTTGTACGTCCCTCTTCCCCGACCAGCTTTTGCACAAACTGGTAGGCTTCGGCGAGGATTCTATCCCGTTCGGCATAGGCGTTTTGCAAGATTTGCTGGCGTTCTGCGAGGGCTTCTTTGCGCTCCGTCTCTATCTGGGTTCTGGTCTGTTCAAGCTGCTGCTGCACTTGCTCTTGTTCTTGGACAGTACGAGCTTTTTCCTGCTGCAAGGTATGCAACTCGTAGCGCAGGTCTTCTACCTCGGTTTGCAAGGTAGACCGTTCCTGCTGATAGCGGGCAAGCAGCTGCCCTGCTTCCTCTTCCATGCGGGTTGTCAAATCGCGTGCCAGTTGGAGTATCTGCGTTATGCTGGACTGTGCCTGCTGCTCAACTTGCTGGTAGACCTCAAATCGCTGGCTTGACCACCGGCTAAATGTTTGTATCTCTTCGCTATTTGCTTCTGTTACCATATCTTCTGGAGACTGCACAGGAGTCCTCCTTATCCTCAAATCAAAACAGTTTGTGCTTTTGCCTATTTTTACGTATCGCTAGGAGCAATGTCTATCTCGCGTGTTTCAGAGAGATTGTTGTCTTCGTTCTGCTCAATAATTGCGCCTGTTCCTGTTAATCCATAGGAATCTACCAAGACTTGCAATATATGGATTTCTGCTGCGGGAAACCGCAACAAATTTGACCTGGAAGCATCTGCCCCAAGCGATTCTAACACAAGCGTCTCTTGTGCTTCAAGTTGTTCTACCAACCATGCTGCGCCATACGGCGATATATCATTCCACGCAATATTGGCTGCGGGAACCTCCGATGGGGATACATAGAGATCAACCCAAAAGGGGTCGGTGATGGATTGGCTGCCGGTGTTGGAGATTTCCACTTGGACATTGACTACATCTCCTACCTTTGGTTTTTCAGGAAAGATGCCAATAATTTTGGCTTGAAGATCGCTTTTGCTGTTTTTTGGGGAATTTGCTGCGGTTGCCCCATCATTGCCATTATTATTGCTCCCCGAAGCACTCTGGGCGGTAGGGATCATATTTGCTTCCCTTTGCTCAGTGGGTGGTGGGGTCTGTTGTTGGGTTGCCCCACCCGCAAAGAGCCGCTGGTACCCAATGCCCCCTGCGATGATGAGGATGAGCAAAATCACGAGTATGCCTAGCCCAAATCGTTTACGTGGTTCTTCTGGTGCAGCGAGATCGTCCTCTTGGGTGTCTTGTTGGGTATCTTGAGCTGTTCCCCATGCGTTCTCTCGCCCGGCTGCCATAGCGGGAGGGGGGGTATCATCCTCTTGTGGTGCGGGGGTACTCTCTTCCCCTGCCCCCCCTGCCCCTTCCCCCGCTCCCATAACGGACGAGGAGAATTTATCCTTTTGTGGAACGGGGGTACCTACTCCCCATGCCCCCGCTCCCATAACGGATGAGGGGGAGTCATCTCCTGTTGGTTCCTCTTCAGTGGGAACGGGAGACTCAGTGGTGTCTTCTTCTACGGTTGTATCTACTGGCATAGCAGACGTGGGGGTATCATCGTCTGTTGACTCCCTTGCGTCACTTGTGGGCAAAGAGGACTCATCTTCGGTAGGTTCCTCTTCCATAGAGACGGTGGGAACGGGAGACTCGGTGGTATCTTCTTCTCCCCTTGTATCTGCTGGCATAGCAGTAAACGTAGGGGTATCATCCTCTGTTGACTCCACCGCGTCACTTGTGGGCAAAGAGGACTCATCTTCGGTAGGTTCCTCTTCCATAGAGA
>CAYPHM010000007.1:69320-69549 GCA_964410555.1 uncultured Chloroflexaceae bacterium
CGGTAGGGACGGGAGACTCGGTGGTATCTTCTTCTACGGTTGTATCTGCTGGCATAGCAGTAAACGTAGGGGTATCATCGTCTGTTGACTCCCTTGCGTCACTTGTGGGCAAAGAGGAGTTGTCGCCTGTTGATTCCTCTGTGACAGGAGAATCAGATGTATCTTCTTCTCCCCTTGTATCTGCTGGCATAGCAGACGTGGGGGTATCATCGTCTGTTGACTCCCTTGC
>CAYPHM010000007.1:69649-77266 GCA_964410555.1 uncultured Chloroflexaceae bacterium
GCATAGCAGACGTGGGGGTATCATCGTCTGTTGACTCCCTTGCGTCACTTGTGGGCAAATATGGCTCATCTTCGGTAGGTTCCTCTTCCATAGAGACGGTAGGAACGGGAGACTCGGTGGTATCTTCTCCCTTTGTATCTGCTGGCATAGCAGACGTGGGGGTATCATCGTCTGTTGACTCCCTTGCGTCACTTGTGGGGACGGGGGTATCATCATCTATATCAGATGTGTCGTCCGTTTCTGTCAGTTCTGTGAAGATGGGCGTGGGGGTATTTTCGTCTTCGTGCTGCTCGTTATCGGGGAGCATAACGGGAGTTGGCACAACTTGGCTATCAGGGGAACCCGTCTCTTGATCATCGCTGGACATGTAGTATTGCAGATACTCTTGTACCCCCTCTGCATCGAGCAGGGAGTAATGAGCAAAGCCACTTTCCAGCCGGGCGCGATCATCATGCTGGAGGATGATGACCTTTGGCTGTGCATTGAAGCTCTGATAGAGGGTGGTATTTGTGGTAGGGTCTATCGTCTCGTTGTAGACAAGGAGCGTTGCAAGGGCAGTTTCCTGAAGATTTGGTACATCATCAAGAGAATCTACAACGGCGACACGATAGCCTGCCCGTTCGATAGCCGTACCAAATTGACGGAGTTGTCTACGTGTAGCACCTACAAGAATTGCAGATGGTTTCCGGGACACGCTTTTGTTCTCCTCTGTATTGGTATAATCCTGAAAATTTGGACTGTCGTTTTGGTGACAGTGTGCTTCTTGCCCATTTGCGTTACGATACCACGTTCTACGACTCTACGCAAATGCGTGTGGGGGAAAGGGTAGCTTACAAGGATAGGTCTACCGGGCAAAGGCTCCCTTTTTATTCTCCCCCCTGCCAGGTGGTAGAGACGTTGCATGCAACGTCTCTACCACCTAACCTACCCTTGAGAGGGAAAAAGTACGCCCCCCTGCGCTGTGCTGCGCGAGGGGGGCGGGGCATAGGAAAGCAGGGATGGGCAAGATGTTCCCCGCTTGTGTCGGCTTACGTTACGGACGTGCCACGAAGGGCAGCCATGAGATGTTCGGTCCAATGTTGGTCTTGATGACCAACGTCTCGACCTGCTCTGGGTCATTCTGTGACTGGAGCGTGATAGTGATTTCGTTCTCTTCCCAGTCGGTTGCAATGATCTTCAGGTTCAGATCAAGCGTATCAATGCCATCTACTGTTACCGTATCTGGCAAGCCAGCAAACTGCCAACCGCGCAGGTCTTTCACCGAAACGTTGTAGGTGTCTGCCACAGGACCGCCATTCAAGACGGTAATCTGGGTGTCTATGGGTACATTGACTGTCCCATCAACATTCCGTGCGCCCATCAGTGATACATCATACAGGATGGTATCTACCAAAAACTTAATCTTGTCCATTGCGTTTGGTGCCGTGCCTGTGATAGCACCGCCAGGTCCTACCGCAATGATCGCCCGGTCTACCGCTTCAATGATTGGGCTGGCGGGGCTATCCAGATTGATAGTCGCGCCTACCCCACCAAATATGCGTACATTCCAACCGCGCAGCGTGGTGTTTGCCAAGCAAAACTCAACTGGCTCAATAACGACATCACCGCCACGGTTGCACGTTTCACCATCGGAGGCGCAGCCACCTTCGCCTGCGTAGTGCGTACCACATTCCAAGAAGACGTTGGGCAGGGAAATAAGCTTGAGCCGTCCGCCCTGTCCACTCCCCTGTGATGCGGTCTGCACATCGCCGCCGTTGCCAGCGTAGGATGTGCCCGTATTGACCAGCGTGCCGCCGCCGCCGCGGTATTTGCCCCAAATGTGGGCATCGCCGCCGTTGCCTGCGCGTGCGCCGCTCATATCGCTGCTGATGCTACCACCTTCGCCAGCACCCATCGTACCAACGTTGTAGGTGTTCTGTGCCAGCACCATCAACGCACCGCCGTGACCGCCGCAAGTGGTACCATCACCGCCTGCGCCTGCCAAGATAGTCCCCTGGTTGTAGAAGGGGCTACCGCGGAGTTCAATGTCGCTACCCTGATAACCACACACCGTATCTGTGCCTGCTGCGCCATCCATACCCTGAATGGTGCCATCAGTGTAGTTGATGATCATCCCGCGGGCGTAGATACGCAGGTCTTGCTGTGGTTTGCTGGTCAGCATGCCGTGGTTGCACAGTCCATCGATCTTTGTCATGTCTTCTGGACCGTTGATGGTGTGATCCGCTTCAATCATCACGACATCACCCTTTCCAGGTACACGGTTCTGGTCCCAAGTGCTTGGGGAGTCCCAGTCGCCGCCTGTAACTGTGCGGATGGTCGCTTCACACACTGGCAGGTCTAGCTCAATTGGGGTGCAGTCGCCGTCACAGGTTGGGATGTCATCATCACCTGGATTGTCTTTACACTGGCTCGTGTCGGTACCAGTCTGCACCACAAAGGTAGCAGTATCATCGGTCAGGTCGTTGGAGACTTGCACCTCGCACGTTTCATTTGCCGTCTGCGAACCCGTGATGGTAATGAACGTGCTGGTGTGTTCGTCACGCTGCAAGGTAAAGCTACTCTGGTTTAGTTTAACCTCACACGTCCCCTCAATGGTCTCTGCCGTCAAGTTGACGGTGTGGGTGGTCGTGTAGGGGTTGCCTACTTCAAATACCCGCTCGATCTCGGTGCAGGGTTGTACTTCCTCTGCCACTGCGTCCAGGTTGCGCTGCGTGATATACGTGCCACACTCGCCTTCAATCACTACCCGCACACAGTAGTGTCCTGCGACCTCTGGTTTCCATGTTGTGCTCTGGACCAGTTCGGTGCCTGCGGCAATGGTGACGTTCTCAAAGGTATCAATCGGTGTCCACCACTGCCCCATCCCAAAGGCGGCAATCTCAAAGGTGATGGTCAGGTTTTCCTCTTCCGTGTTGATGTTATCCAACAGCGTGGCGAAGTTGAACTCATCACCTACCGTGATGGTCGTGTCTGGAGACACTTCCAATGGGGGATTGTCATACCAAACGTTCTGGCAAACGACAGGGCATGCGTTGGTATCGTTGCCTACCTCAGTTTGGAAGGTGACGGTATCATCTGTCAGGTCATTGGAGACCTTCACGATACAGGTCTCATCTGTCACTGCGCCGCTGCCAATCGTGATTGACGTGTCGACGTGTTCGTTGGGTTGTAGCGTGATGCTCTGGTCAGCAAGCTCTGTCGTGCAGTGTCCTGCCACGTTCTCTACCGTCAAGTTGACGGTGTGGGTGGTCGTGTAGGGGTTGCCTACTACAAACATCCGCTCGATCTCGGTGCAGGGTTGTACTTCCTCTGCCACTGCGTCCAGGTTGCGCTGCGTGATATACGTGCCACACTCGCCTTCAATCACTACCCGCACACAGTAGTGTCCTGCGACCTCTGGTTTCCATGTTGTGCTCTGGACCAGTTCGGTGCCTGCGGCAATGGTGACGTTCTCAAAGGTATCAATCGGTGTCCACCACTGCCCCATCCCAAAGGCGGCAATCTCAAAGGTGATGGTCAGGTTTTCCTCTTCCGTGTTGATGTTATCCAACAGCGTGGCGAAGTTGAACTCATCACCTACCGTGATGGTCGTGTCTGGAGACACTTCCAATGGGGGATTGTCATACCAAACGTTCTGGCAAACGACAGGGCATGCGTTGGTATCGTTGCCTACCTCAGTTTGGAAGGTGACGGTATCATCTGTCAGGTCATTGGAGACCTTCACGATACAGGTCTCACCTGTCACTGCGCCGCTGCCAATCGTGATTGACGTGTCGACGTGTTCGTTAGGCTGTAGCGTGATGCTCTGGTCAGCAAGCTCTGTCGTGCAGTGTCCTGCCACGTTCTCTACCGTCAAGTTGACGGTGTGGGTGGTCGTGTAGGGGTTGCCTACTACAAACATCCGCTCGATCTCGGTGCAGGGTTGTACTTCCTCTGCCACTGCGTCCAGGTTGCGCTGCGTGATATACGTGCCACACTCGCCTTCAATCACTACCCGCACACAGTAGTGTCCTGCGACCTCTGGTTTCCATGTTGTGCTCTGGACCAGTTCGGTGCCTGCGGCAATGGTGACGTTCTCAAAGGTATCAATCGGTGTCCACCACTGCCCCATCCCAAAGGCGGCAATCTCAAAGGTGATGGTCAGGTTTTCCTCTTCCGTGTTGATGTTATCCAACAGCGTGGCGAAGTTGAACTCATCACCTACCGTGATGGTCGTGTCTGGAGACACTTCCAATGGGGGATTGTCATACCAAACGTTCTGGCAAACGACAGGGCATGCGTTGGTATCGTTGCCTACCTCAGTTTGGAAGGTGACGGTATCATCTGTCAGGTCATTGGAGACCTTCACAATACAGGTCTCACCTGTCACTGCGCCGCTGCCAATCGTGATTGACGTGTCGACGTGTTCGTTAGGCTGTAGCGTGATGCTCTGGTCAGCAAGCTCTGTCGTGCAGTGTCCTGCCACGTTCTCAACTGTCAAGTTGACGGTGTGGGTGGTCGTGTAGGGGTTGCCTACTTCAAACTGCTGCGTAATTTCTGTGCAGGGCTGGATTTCTTCTGTCAATACGTTGAGGTTGCGCTGTTTGACATACGTGCCACATTCGCCCTCAATGACCACGCGCACACAGAAGTGCCCCGCTTTTTCCGGTTCCCACTTGGTGTTCTGAATAAGCTCGGCACCCGCGGCTACTGTCACATCCTTGAAGGTGGCGATAGGTGTCCAGCGTTGTCCCATCCCCAAACCTGCCATCTCAAAGGTGACGGTTACGTTGTCTTCAATGTCGCTGGTGTTGTTGAGCAACGTCTCAAACTCGAACTCTTGCCCCATCTTGATGGTCGTGTTTGGCGACACTTCCAACGTTGGCTGCGTATACCAGACATCCTGGCAAACGCCTGGGCATGCGCTGGTGTCGTTGCCTACCTCAGTTTGGAAGGTGACGGTATCATCTGTCAGGTCATTGGAGACCTTCACAATACAGGTATCGTTGACCACGGCACCGCTGCCAATCGTGATTGACGTGTTGACGTGCTCGTTGGGTTGTAGCGTGATGCTCTGGTCAGCAAGCTCTGTCGTGCAGTGTCCTGCCACGTTCTCAACTGTCAAGTTGACGGTGTGGGTGGTCGTGTAGGGGTTGCCTACTTCAAACTGCTGCGTAATTTCTGTGCAGGGCTGGATTTCTTCTGTCAATACGTTGAGGTTGCGCTGTTTGACATACGTGCCACATTCGCCCTCAATGACCACGCGCACACAGAAGTGCCCCGCTTTTTCCGGTTCCCACTTGGTGTTCTGAATAAGCTCGGCACCCGCGGCTACTGTCACATCCTTGAAGGTGGCGATAGGTGTCCAGCGTTGTCCCATCCCCAAACCTGCCATCTCAAAGGTGATAGTTACGTTGCCTTCGATGTCGCTGGTGTTGTTGAGCAACGTCTCGAACTCGAACTCTTGCCCCATCTTAATCGTCGTGTTTGGCGACACTTCCAATGGCGGTTGTTCATACCAAACGTCCTGGCAAACGTCTGTGCATGCGCTGGTATCGTTGCCTACCTCAGTTTGGAAAGTGACGGTATCATCGTTCAGGTCGTTGGAGACCTTCACGATACAGGTATCGTTGACCACGGCACCGCTGCCAATCGTGATTGACGTGTTGACGTGCTCGTTGGGTTGTAGCGTGAAGCTATCCTGTGCCAAGTCTACGGTGCAATGTCCCTCAATATGCTCAACCGTCAGGTTGACCTCTTGGGGGCTGTCAGTGGGGTTGCCCACTTCAAACTCCCGCTCGATCTCGGTGCAAGGCTGGATCGTTTCGTGGTAGACATCCAGGTTGCGCTGAGTCCAGTAGGTACCACATTCGCCTTCAATGACGACTACGACACAGTAGTGACCCGCTTTTTCTGGTACCCACGTCTTGCTCTGGAGTAGCTCTGCCCCGGCTGCTACCGTCACATCCTTGAATGTGGCGATAGGTGTCCAAGTTTGTCCCATCCCCAAGCCTGCGACTTTGAAAGTGATGGTCACGTTTTCGTCAATGTCGTTGGTGTTCTTGAGCAAGGTAGCAAACTCAAATTCCTGTCCCATCTTAATCGTGCGGTTTGGCGACACTTCCAAGTTGGGGGGTTGGTACCAAATGTTCTGGCAAACACCTGGGCATGCGCTGGTGTCGTTGCCTACCTCAGTTTGGAAAGTGACGGTATCATCGTTCAGGTCGTTGGAGACCTTGATACGGCAGGTCTGGTTGATTTCGGCACCGCTGCCAATCGTGATTGACGTGTTGACGTGCTCGTTGGGCTGTAGCTTGAAGCTATCCTGAGCCAAGTCTACCGTGCAGTGTCCCTCAATATGCTCAACCGTCAGGTTGACCTCTTGCGGGCTATCAGTGGGGTTGCCCACTTCAAACTCCCGTTCAATCTCGGTGCAAGGCTGAATCGTTTCGGGGTAGACATCTAGGTTACGCTGTTTGATGTATTTACCACAATCACCCTCGATAATCACACGCACACAGTAGTGTCCTGCGACTTCTGGCTCCCATGTCGTTCTTGGGAGCATCTCGGCACCCGCTTCTACTGTTACGTTCTCAAAGGTGTCAATCGGGGTCCAGTCCTGCCCCATACCAAAGGCGGCAATCTCAAAGGTAACAGTTACGTTGCCTTCAATGTCGTTGGCGTTCTTGAGCAAGGTAGCGAACTCAAATTCCTGTCCCATCTTAATCGTCGTGTTTGGCGACACTTCCAATGGCGGTTGTTCATACCAAACGTCCTGGCAAACGTCTGTGCATGCGCTGGTATCGTTGCCTACCTCAGTTTGGAAAGTGACGGTATCATCGTTCAGGTCGTTGGAGACCTTCACGATACAGGTATCGTTGACCACGGCACCGCTGCCAATCGTGATTGACGTGTTGACATGCTCGTTAGGCTGTAGCGTGAAGCTATCCTGTGCCAAGTCAACCGTGCAGTGTCCCTCAATATGCTCAACCGTCAGGTTGACCTCTTGTGGGCTGTCGGTGGGGTTGCCCACTTCAAACTCCCGCTCGATCTCGGTGCAAGGCTGAATCGTTTCGGGGTAGACATCCAGGTTACGCTGTTTGATGTATTTACCACAATCACCCTCGATAATCACACGTACACAATAGTGTCCTGCGACTTCTGGCTCCCATGTCGTTCTTGGGAGCATCTCGGCACCCGCTTCTACTGTTACGTTCTCAAAGGTGTCAATCGGGGTCCAGTCCTGCCCCATACCAAAGGCGGCAATCTCAAAGGTAACGGTTACGTTGTCTTCAATGTCGCTGGTGTTGTTGAGCAACGTCTCGAACTCGAACTCCTGCCCCATCTTGATGGTGCGGTTTGGTGATACGTCTAATGTGGGGTGTTCATACCAAACCTCTTCACATACCGGAGGTTCCGTTGTCGGCACTTGTGTCGTTGGCACTTGTGTTGTTGGCACTTGCGTTGTCGGCACTTGCGTTGTCGGCACTTGTGTCGTTGGCACTTGTGTCGTTGGCACTTGTGTTGTCGGCACTTGTGTTGTCGGCACTTGTGTTGTCGGCACTTGCGTTGTCGGCACTTGTGTTGTCGGCACTTGTGTTGTCGGCACTTGTGTTGTCGGCACTTGTGTTGTCGGCA
>CAYPHM010000008.1:0-50741 GCA_964410555.1 uncultured Chloroflexaceae bacterium
CAGGCGGTGTTAGGTGGGCAGGCGGGGTTGGGGGGGCAGGTGGGGGGGCAGGTTGTGTTGGGGCAACAACCGTTCTTTGGGTAGACTCTTCCTTTCCCTCTGGCGGTCCAAGTTTTGCTGGGGGTATCGGTTGTTTGTCCCCCTCCTGTTGGGGCAGCTTCTGCCCACAATGCCCACAAAATCGTACCGCGGCACTTCGCAACGGTTTTTGGCAAAAGGGGCAGAGGGGTTTTTGGTTGGCATCTTGCATAATAGACCGTACCTTTCTCTACAGCTTGGTTATGGCAGAATATTAGGTATTGACGGACCAGGAACAGGCGGTTCAACCGGTGGATCAGGAACAGGCGGTTCAACCGGTGGATCAGGAATGGGATCGAAAGGTACTTCCGGTATTTCTGTTGGAATAGGTGGTATGGTAGGGTTAGCTATAGAGGTCAGGTAATAGGAGACACATTCTGGCGGACACGCTGTACAATTGGAAGTATCAGGACAATTCTGCTCGACACAATTCTGACACCACTGCACCCATTCTGGCGTATCGGGGGCGGGGATTGGTGCTGGAGGAGACGGTATATTCGTTACCGGGATGCTCGTTACCGCTGGCACTAGTGTATCCACAGGATTTACTACGGTTGCAATCGGTGTCTCCCCTTGTTCTTGATTAGGAGGTACCGTAGCGGTTATTACCGTAGTTTGGGACGTTTGGGTGAGACTACCTGCTGGTTGTTCTCTCTCTGGACTTCTGAAGTCAATGGTAATCGTTGGGGTGCTGTTGGCATTATCGTCTTCTTCCTCACCACTGCCGTTCAGGACAAATACCAAAATAAGCCCGGTGATAAGCAAAGCCACTAACCCCCCTATGTACAAATATTGCTTTTTCATCTATTTTCCTTATCTAATGTAGCATAGGAACCTGACGGTTCTGGTGTTTCTGGTGTTTCTGGTTATTCGGGCAAACTCCATACCTTGAAGTCGTCAAAGTATATAGAAGAACCCTCATCCGTATCCGTATCCGTATCATTAACCGTACCAACGATTAAGCCAACATTACCTTGAGCACATGCATATGGTACCTCACCTGCAAAGCACGGTTGCTCGTTGACGTACATACTCACTTGCTCTCCCCGCCGTATAATAACCAGATGATTGTCATCCTGCCCTGCATAGGTATCGGTTTGAAACTCTTGGCAATCTCCATCGGGACACCGCGCCAATACGACATGCCCATCATAAGTCATATATCCCTGGCAATAATCCCCATCATCCCCATCATCCATACCAAACACAATTCCCCCAAAGGTTTTGCTTGTTTCATCAAAGTGGATGGAGACTTCTACATACACATCTTCCTGCTCGTCTAGGTCATCAATGGATTGGGGTTGTATGATGAGGGGAGCACCCGTATGGGTAATAACAAAGGTGCCATTGTGAATAGCTTTGTCATAGGTAATGGTATCACTTGCATATGTGCCCATCATCCAATGGTCAGATGTCTTGAATGTATCGCTAAAGACCAACTCGCCATCTAGCTCCTCAGCGGTTTGGAATGGTTGGGGGGTATCTTTGAGGAAGAAAAATAACGCCACAAGTGCAACGATAATGCCCACCGCAGCCAAGACATAGGGCATTGGTTTGACTGGTTCTATTTTTGGGGTAGTGGGAGATGCTGACGGGTAGTAGTCAGGATAGGGCGGGGGAGTACCAATGTCTGGTGAGGCAAATTGCCCCTCATTGGCATATGCCCCCGCATCATGTAAGGGTGCCGTATCAGTCCCCATTATTCCCCCCAGCAACCGTTTACGCAAGGCAGCAATATCTGCAAAGCGTTCTTCTTTCGTTAAACTCATCGCTTTGGAAATTGCCTGGGCAACATGGCGTGATATGTTTGGGTTGATGTCTGTTGGAAATGGGAGCGGGTCAGGAGCTTGCATCTGTCGCTGAAAGGCTGGGTGGGGTACCTGCCCCGTCAGGAGAAAATGGAGCGTTGCCCCCAAACTATAGATGTCGCTTTGTTTATCGGTACCGCCAGTCATCTGTTCAGGGGGGGAGTAGCAGGGGGAGAATGCCCGCAACCAACTTTGGGTTGGGGCTAGGTCTATCTCCTTGACCAGACCAAAATCTACAAGTTTGACTTGTCCATTTTGCGTAATCAGAATATTCTGCGGTTTAATGTCCCGGTGGATGATGGCGGGTTGTCGGTTGTGGAGGTATTCCAAGACGTTGCAAATTTGGATTACCCAAGCAAGCACATGGGTTTCATCAAACGGTTGGTTATAATTCTTTTTGAGGAGATCATCCAAATTGTCTCCGTGGATAAACTCCATTACGAGGTAGCCACTACCATTTTCTTCAAACATATCATAGTAACGGGGCAAATTGGGGTGCTGAATATGATTCAACATTTGAAATTCATAGTGAAAGTTGCCGATAGTATTTGGATTGAAGGTCTGTTTCAAGGCAACAAATTGGGCGGTATCGTGAGTAGACTGGCACTTATAGACGACTCCAAACCCCCCAAAGCCGATAATCTCCAGGATGTGATAGGTTCTTATAGTCGTATCTGGATCATGCGCTATCAAGGCATATTGTAGGCTTCTCTGGCAATTGACACATGATACCGCATGGTTTGGATTGATCGTACCACAACCACTCCCATCAGCATGATTTTTGCATATTTTCATAATAGATGAATAACCCTAGATGTCTGGTCACTGTGCTTGTCTGGTTTTTTATATCGTAATTAGGGTAAAGTCTTTTCTATAAAAAGTCAAGACCAAAGGAGAAATTCTAGGGTCATGTCAATGTCCAGTTTTTCCTCCCCCGTGTCCCCGCTCCCATAGGGCGAGGGATGAAACACCTGTCCGATTCCCTTTCTCCCCCAGGGGGAAAGGGTTAGGGATAGGGGGCATGAGACCGTTGCATGCAATGGCTCTACAACCGAACCTACCCCTGTGAGGGCGTTTCCCCCCGCCCCATCTTCGCCTACTCACTCAACGTACCACAGGCATCAATACGACCTGCACCTAATGCCATCAGGATTTCTAGGTAAGTTTCGTCTTCGTAAATATCCCGGCTGGCATGCTCTTCTATTGCCTCACGCACCTGATTTGGGGTCCAGTCGGGGTGAACCGAGAAGACCAGTGCGGCTAATGCTGAGACATAGGGCGCAGCCATAGACGTACCACTCAAGGTGTCATAGTCTTGACTGGAGCGATACTTGGCAGGGATGTCATCGCTGGTCATCTGGACGGAATAGGTGGGCATTGTGGAGAGGATGTCCTCCCCCGGTGCCGTCACGGATACCCACGGGCCAAAGTTAGAAAACTCCGCCCGTTCCTCCCGCTCGTTTGACGCAGCAACGACCATTGCATCTAAACTCTCAATGTTTACCGCGTTCATAAAGGGCAGGTAGTCATTGCCAGCGGCTACCACTACGAGTATCCCTGCATCGCTGGCTTCAACAATTGCCGCGTTACTCTCTGGCATCACGTTGATCACAAAGAAGGCTGCTCCCAAGCTCAAGTTGATGACCTGCACTTCTTTCTTGATGGCATAGCGGATGCCGTCTGCTATCATTTGGTCTGTGCCGCCCCCTTCATTACCAAGCACCCGCACAGGCAGGATAGTCACGTTGGGGGCAAGCCCGGCGATACCCTCAGTGTTGTTGGCAGTGGCAGCTATGATGCCGCTCACATGCGTACCGTGTCCCTGCTCATCGCTTGGGTCGGCATCATCCTCAGCAAAATCATACCCATCATCACGCAGCCGCCCAACGAGATCAGGGTGGCCCAAATCTACGCCAGTATCCACAACGGCTACCGTGACCTGATTACTGCCGGTGGTGCTTTGCCAAGCGCATGGGGCATTGATACGCTCCAATGCCCACTGCTCATCGTAAAGGGGGTCGTTGGGTTCTGGTCCCTGTCCTATCGCTAGTCCCGTCGAAACAGACAATAACACGAGGACAAGCACTACTGTTTTGAGGTATCTATACGTGTTCACAATGGCAGCTCCTCGGTAACTGGTCGCATAGTTCGAACATACCACTGGTTATCTTGCTTCACCACGGTAAAGAGGGACTCTACTTCTTGTTGGAGTTGGGGTCCCCCCTTCACCGCAAAGGAGATGTTCGCTTTATACAGGACTTTGGCTTTTTTGCCATCGTTCTCTTCCAACGTGTACTCCTCATTTTCGGTGTCTACCTGCTCCATCATGCTGGTAGCTGTTTGTAGCTCCATATACATACTCTTGGGGTCAAGGTCTTCACTTGGCTCCATCAGGTCAATAATCTGTTCCACATCCCCGTCTTTTGATGCGGTGATGAAATCCTTGACCACTTGGACTGCCGCTTCGTCATCACTCATCGCTGGTTCCCCATCCCTGCCTCCATTGCTGCTCGTATCGCTACAACCAACAAGGGTGAGGATGAAGAGTAGCCCAATGAGCCATTGTACATGCTTAATCATAATCTAGCTCCTTTAGCTTCGCTTGCCTATTGCGTATGGCTAACTACGTTTTCGTAGCAGAAAGACCGTTGCACCCAGACAGATGACAACAAATGCTCCTAGTGCTCCCCACGACTGGAGCAGGTGGTCTTTCTTAAAAATAAAGGCATCGGGGAAGGCATCAGGCTCTTCTATGCCATTCTTCAAGAAGGGCATATCATCAAGGCACATCTTGGTCACGCAATCTGGAGAAGTGATAAGACAGTTTTCATTAGGCATTGTTGGAGGACACCCTTCAGGGGGAGGGTCACACCCTTCAGGATATTGGTCACATTTTAACCCATCGGTGTCTTCTTTCAATTCCTTGCTTTTATCGCATTGGGATACAATCTCTTTCTTCCCATCTTCGTCTTTTGTCTCGATATTGGGGAGTTGACACATAGACTCTAAGTTAAAGGTCGTCCCAAGCGCATCAAATGACCAATGGCTAATCATCAACAGCGATAGCCCAAAAACAATCACATTGATGACTTCCCCAATAGTATCTATGTTCTTGCTAACCTCTTCTATTTTGAAGATAAGTCCAGCAAAGAGCACCTGCGGGATGAGCAACAAGGGGACAAAACTCGTTGCCCAGTCGGGGGTCTTTGACAGGGAGCTAATGAGCAAACCCAGTGCGGTGCCGGCTAGGGAGGTCAACAGCATAGTAACGAACATCTCTAACCAGACTGGTAAGAGCAACGGGTCTAACATACGTGTGGATGGAAACTCTATCCCCTGCTCTGCAATGGGAATACTGATAATGCCCAAGAGCAAGATGTTTTGGATAAAGATCAGCAACCCTAGCACGGTTATCTTGGAAAAGAGATAGGAGAAGATATTGAGCTTGGATATACGTTCCCTATCAAAGATGGGAAACTCTTTGGTTATTTCACGGGCAGCATTATTGATACCAAACCACACCGACACAATCGCTATGACGAAGAGCAAACTCTGCGCCTGCACCCGTGGGATGAGGTCCTTACCTACCACCCCGACTAGGGCTTCGCTGTGGGCTAACAACCAGAGCAAGATGGCGATAATCGGGGCTTGCGCCAGCAGGATGAGCAGGTTTATCTTATCACGAAAGACCAGCTCAAAGTAGCGTCTGGTCTGAACGATATACTGGCGTATAGGCGAGAGACGCGGGCTGTTGCCGCTTTTATCCTTGCTTGCCCCTACCGCTGGCTCTGGTGGCGGTTGTTGCAGACGGTCATAGACGTAGGTGCGGTATTGCTGAGAGTTTTTGTACTTCATCTCCCAGAGCACTTCTATGCGAATATCCCGGTCTTGCGGGTTACGCTGTCGCCACGCCGTCAATTCACTCTGGAGCACACTCTGTACTGCCGATTGGTTGTCTGGTTCGTTGATAGAGCCATCAAGCCGGGTGTAGATTTCAGAGAAGGTTTGTACCCCAAAGAAACCCAGGGCTTGTGTGGGGGGACCATAGTAGATGAGTCGCCCTTTTGCCATAAAGACGACCTGGTGACATTGGTCAATATTTTCAGTGGCGTGTGTCACCAAGACTACTGTCTTGCCCCCATCCGCCAGCTTGCGGAGAGTCTGCATCATCTTCTTTTCCATACCTGGGTCAAGTCCGCTGGTCGGCTCGTCAAGAAAGAAGAGGTTGGGGTCTGCCAGCAGTTCGGCGGCAATGCTGACCCGCTTGCGCTGCCCACCGGAGAGGTCTTGTACATCTTTGTCGCGGTGCTCGGTCATGTCTACCGTGTCCAGCACCTGGTCAATAAGTTGTTTTGTCTCTGCGTTACTCGTATCAGGCGGCAATCGCAGATTGGCAATGTACCCAAGCGTATTGCTGACAGGCAGGGTGCGGTGGAGGATGTCATCTTGGGGAACATAGCCCAACATCGTGCGGTAGGAGTCGAAGTTGGAGTAGTAATCATCCCCATTGACAAATACCTTCCCTTCTTTCACGGGGTTAAAGCCACCAATGGCTTTCATCAGGGTACTTTTGCCTGCGCCGCTCCCCCCGACTAGAGCTACAAATTCTTTGGGGGCTATGCTAAAAGAAACTTTGTTGAGGATAGTCCGTTTTTCCCCCTTGACCATCACTTCAAGGTGCAGTTCTCGCGCATCAACCCGTAGCCCACCACGTTGGTCAAATTGGACAATCCCACTTGTCTGGTAGATGTGCTTGAACGGGCCTATCTTGATAATGTCCCCATTTGACAGTATCAAGTGGTTAATGCGATTTCCATTGACAAAGGTACCATTGGTGCTACCAGCATCACGCAAGACATGGCTGCCGTCTGCCATACGGTCTATCTGGGCGTGAAACCGTGAGACCATCGGGTGGTTGAGGTTAATGTCGCACCCTTCGCGCCCTATCGTTGTCTTGGCAGCTTGAGGGTTAAAGCTCAAGTTGAGCATCTGCGTCATTGGGGATGCTGCCCCTGGTGTGGGGGTAGCCGTGGGACCGGGGGGAGATGGTTGTTGTGGTGTGCGTATGGGCGTTGGGGAAGGGGTTTGTTGTTGTGCTGCTGCTTGGGCTTCGAGATAGGTAATAACAACAACATTACTACCACCGCAAGGTGCGCCAAGACAAACGGTATCATTGTGGCGGAGCGGGTGGGGTTGGTTTTTGGCTAATTGTTGTTGTCCCGAAAAGGTCCCGTTGGTACTGCCCACATCAATAATACAATAGCCATTGTTGTACGGTTCTATGCGAGCATGGTTGCTGGAAATGAGGTTGGTTGAGAGTTGAATATCATTGTTCTTGCTGCGTCCTATAGTCATAGGGCGTTGGCTTAGGGTAATGATACGTTCATGGGGTGTCCCATCACTTTGTGTTTCTTGCACCCGAATGGTTGGGGACTGAGCTTGAGCTGACACGTTGTAATCCTCCACAAAAAAAGAGCATCTACATTCGCTTTTGCAAGGCAGATCAGCAGGCTAACCTAGCACAAAATTAGTTAAGATTGCCATTGCGAAAGAAAGTACTGTTTGTATACCATATTAGCAGAGAGTATACCACGTATAGCAATAGTCTTGCAACCATTACAATAGGATGCTGCCCGGTATGTTACCCTGCCCCTGCCCCTTCGGTCAGCCCCCATCCCCTAGCCCCGCGTCCCACTACGCGGGAGAAGGGGAACCGGGCAGGGATCGGCTCCCCCTCGCCCTTTTATGGGAGAGGGGGCAGGGGGAGAGGGTCTCGGGAGAGGGGGCAGGGGGGAGCGGATGTGCAGGGAACACCAAAAACCACCGATGCCTATGGAACAAGCCATAGGCATCGGTGGTTGAGACTGCTTGTGGCTAACGTATAAGAGGTATCGTTACATCGTTACAGGTCCTTCTTGCAGAAGTACCAATCTACACACTCGTACCCTTCGTTCATACGCGCTTCAGCATCGTCTGCTGTCTTGGGCGGTGGCACGATGACCTTTTCACCCGGCTGCCAGCTTTCCGGTGTAGCAACACCGTTTGCATCACTGGTCTGAAGGGCTTTGATGAGGCGCAGTATCTCTGGTACTGAGCGTCCATTCGTCATTGGGTAGTAAAGCATAGCCCGCATAATGCCCTTGTCATCTATGATAAAGGTAGTGCGTACTGCAGAAGTGTCGCTTGCGCCCGGCTGGATCATGCCGTAGCTATGAGAAACCTTCATAGACAGGTCCTCAATAATCGGGAACGGTATTGTTACACCAAATTTTTCTTTGATATTTCGCATCCAGGAGACATGCGAGAAAATGCTATCAATGGAAAGGCCTAACAGTTCGCAGTTTAGTTGCTGAAACTGCTCGTGGTGATTGGCAAATGCCATAAACTCGGTAGTACACACCGGTGTAAAGTCTGCGGGGTGGGAGAAGAGCACAAGCCACTTGCCACGATAATCTGTCAGCTTTTTGATCCCATGGGTTGTTGGTGCGGTAAAGTCCGGTGCTGGTTGGTTTAGTCCTGGCAAGGCAGGACCGGATCGTTCTATGGTTTCCATTAAGAATTTTCCTCCTTAACTTCATCTTGAATAGTTGAATGGTTGGCTTGCTTATTTGAGAAACGTTGGTTTTTTTGCAAGCCCCCCGTCTATTGTAGCATAGGTTAGCTTTTTAGGGATACCCAAACTGCCCTCCCCCAGGGCAATCGCAAAGTCTGGTTTGCCCCTTGCACTTACGCCTTCCTTCATGTATCATGTCATAGCATTTGTGCAAACCACATAGCGGGAGGAGTGATAGGTGAATTATACAGACAAGATATGGCGCGAATCGCAGCGTATTCGTGTGGACATCAATAACGCATTGGAAAGCGGTTGTGGTGCCGAGGGGCTAAAGCCAGAGGAAATCAAAGAACACGTACCGACAGTCAATGCGGCTATCAAAGGGGTACAGGCAAATCGTGAAGCACTAGGGTGGCTTGACCTACCAGCGCAAGATGTTAGCGAGGTGGAAGCCTATGCCGCATCGGTGCGAGACCGCATAGACAACTTCGTGGTGCTTGGCATTGGTGGCTCTGCCCTTGGCAATATCGCCATGCAGAACGCCATCAACGGTCCTTTTTACAACGCGATGTCGCGGGAGCAGCGGGGCGGACCGCGCCTGTTTGTGATGGACAATAGCGACCCTGAGTACAACGTGGGGTTGCTCAACGTGCTTGACCCAGAGCGCACGTTGTTTAATGTCATCAGCAAGAGTGGCACGACTGCTGAAACGATGGCATCGTTCCTGTACTTTCGCCAGGTATTGGCAGAGCGGCTTGGTGAGGGCAAATTCAAGGACAACGTTGTCTTGACGACTGACCCTGAAAAGGGGTTCTTGCGACAGATAGGGCAACAAGAGGGCTGGAAGATGTTTAACCTGCCACCAAAAGTTGGTGGGCGTTTTTCCGTGCTGACCAATGTAGGCTTGCTGTCGGCAGCGATGACGGGCGTAGATATACGCGCATTGTTGGCAGGCGCAGCCTATGGTGATGAAATATGCCAAGAGCAAGACGCGCTCCGCAACCCTGCCGCGCTTGGGGCAATGGTCAACTGGCTATTGGCAACAAAGGGCAAAAATATTGTGGTGATGATGCCCTATGCCCAACGGCTCAAGGACGTTGCCGATTGGTTCGCGCAGTTGTGGGCGGAGAGTCTTGGCAAGCAGCATGATCTTGCGGGTAACGATGTGCGAGTTGGCACAACCCCGGTGAAAGCCCTCGGCGCAACCGACCAGCACTCCCAGGTGCAACTCTATGTTGAGGGACCGTATGATAAGTTGATCAACTTCATGGCGGTAGAACGGTATGCTCAAGAGGGGACTATCCCCCCTGCCTACACCGACCTAGAGGGGGTCAGCTACCTGGGTGGGCATAGCTTCCAAGAGCTTATCCAAGCAGAACAGCAGGGTACGGCAATTGCGCTGAGTGAAGCGGGGCAGCCAAACATTACCCATATCATCCCAGAATTGAACGCCTTTACCTTTGGGCAAATGGTGATGCTATTTGAGATGCAAACGGCGATTGCAGGGTTGCTCTACAATATCAATGCGTTTGACCAGCCGGGCGTTGAGGCAGGCAAGGTGAATACCTACGCGCTGCTTGGGCGCAGTGGGTATGAAGGTCGCCGCCAAGAGATAGAACAACGGCGCAACCAGCGGGATGAGCAGTGGATTGTCTAATTAGCGGTTGTAGACCGTCATAATACGCTCTAACAGGGTAGTGGTAGATAGTCCATCTTCGTATGGCAATAGCACCGTCTGTCCACCATAAGTCCGTACTACGCGGGCTTCGGGCAGGCGGTGTTCATCTACTGGCAGCATAAACTGGTTGATGGGGTTTGTCTTGTTGTTGGTATTCGTTGGAGTGGGCAGGGGAGCAGCATAGTCGCCGCCTTTGACGTAGGTTTCTGGCATGAGCAGGGCTATGAGGTTCTCGGCGGTCTGCTCGTCAAAGATGGTCACATAGTCTACCCATCGCAGCGAGGCGAGCAGATAGGCGCGTTCTTGTTGGGGGATGAGGGGGCGGGTTGGTCCTTTGAGCAGGCGGGTAGAGTGGTCGCTGTTGATACCGACAACGAGGATGTCGCCAAGCACCCGCGCTTGCTCTAGGTAGCGGGCGTGTCCACTGTGGAAAAGGTCAAAAATACCGTTGGTCATGACCAAGCGCAGGTTATCACACCGCCACTGCGAGCGGAGACTCTGGAGAGTTTCACGGCTGACGATTCGCTTTTCAGGACTCATAGTGTGTTTGTGCTCCATTATTCGGGTAGACCCGTAGACTCGCGCTCTATTGTAGCAGAATTTTGGGGACGTGGGGGGGGATTTTCAGGTATGATGAATGATAAGGTAATCAAGTGCTATGAATCTCAAGAGGTTCATTTCTTGCAATTCTAGGAGTTAATTATGACAACTTTAAGCATGATAGATATTGATCAGATTACATCCTTACCAAACGGAGCACGGTTCTACAAATGTGACCTGCATACACACACACCGGCGGACAATAGCTTCAACACTGGTGAGTATCATGTAGATACTGATGAACAGAAAAAAGTTTTTGCGCGTGAGTTAGTACGTTATGTTCGTGATGTGCATAAGCTAGATGTGCTTGGCGTGACAGAGCATAACGACGTGTCTTGGATACCCTATATTCAAGAGGCAGCAAAAGAAGTTGGGTTAATCGTATTTCCAGGGGTAGAACTTGGGGTCTTAACAGGTAAACGTACTATTCATTTTCTAGCTCTTTTTAATCCTAATACTCCTGCTGATAATATCAATCACAAGATAACTCAAATTGGTTTATCACCAGAACAGAGATTTTATCCTAATAATTCTCCCCGTGGACTAGATGACATAACAATATATGCCTTTATGGAAAGAATTGAGCAATATCAAGGTATTACTATAGCTGCCCATGTAACTAGTAGTTGTGGCTTATTTCAAGATAAAGAAGGTGAAGGAAGAATCAAAGCATATCTTGATAAACGTCTACAAGCAGTAGAAATACCTGGTTCTCGTGAAAAACTCGGTATTTTTGAGCGAGAAGTTGTCAACGGCGAGAAAGACCTCTATGGCAAGAAAAAAGTTGCCTGCCTAAACCACTCTGATGGGCGATGTCTTAGTGAAGGTGGTGATAATCCCGCAAAGTCTCCTGCGTCTACTAAGCGCAAAATAACCTCTATTGGCAGCAAAGCTACCTATATCAAGATGAGTACTCCATCCGTTGAGGCTTTGCGGCAGGCATTTTTGGATTGGGAGTCACGTATTCGCTTACAGAGTGAACATGCTCAACAACACTACCCCCGCATCATTGGAATGGCTATTGAGGGGGGATTTTTGAAAGCGAAAGATGGTCCAGCAAACCCATTTCTTTTGCACTTCAACCCCAACCTCAATTCTGTGATAGGTGGCAGAGGGGCGGGCAAGTCTGCCTTGCTCGAAGCCTTGCGCTATGCATTTGATGTTTCCCCAAAAACGACTACTAACGATGAACAACGAAAAAACCTCTTAAAAAGCACTCTACCACCAGGGGCAAAAATTACTGTCTTTTATGAGACAGACGATCAAGCCTGCTATCGTATAGAACGTACAGAGGGGCAAGACCCACGAGTGTTTGATGCTAATGCCAATGAAGAGAAGGTAGGATTGCGCCCAAAAGACCTCTTAGGGATAGGGGCAGGAGACCCAATAGAAGTGTATGGGCAAAAGGAAATCTACGAAATTTCTAAAGACCCTGAATACCAACTCCGTTTACTAGATACCTATATTCAAGAAGCATTGCGCCCTTTGGAAGAACAGAAAGCTACCCTTATTCGACAGTTAAAAACAAATGCACAGTCTATTATGCATATGGAAAAGGAAGTTAAAGATGCACAAGAAAAAGTCAAAGAACTTCCTAGTATCCAAGACAAACTAGAACGTATGGAAAAACAAGAAATTGTCTCTCGCTTGGAGCGCAAAAAACACCTAGAACAGGAAAAGGGAATGTTAGATCAAGCGGGGCGTGCTGTGAAATCATTGATCAAAGCTATAGAAAATTTTGCCAAAGAACAAGAGTATACGATTTCATCTACGTTGATGAACGAAACATCACGCGCAAAACTGCCCAATGCTGCGCTATTAGCAACACAACGCGCTTTGTTAGATAGGATAGCAACAACATTCCAACAACAAATGCAGGATGTATCTAACCAATTGCATACCATCTGGACTGAGGGAGAGCAAGCACGTTTGACATGGAAACAGGAGTATGACCAAGAAGACCAAGCCTATCAGCAACTTCTGCGTGATAATCCTATGGCTAGTGCTGACCAATATATGAAATTGCAAACACAGCGTCAAAATCTTATGAGTATACAACAGGAGATTGATAAGCGAGAACAGCGTATAGCTGAACTCAAGAAAGAACAACAAACTCTGCTCCAAGAACTCAGCAAGCTATATCAGCAGATATTCGATGTTCGCTACCAAAAAGCACAGGAGTTGACTCGATCTTTGGGTGGTGACGTAGCAATTAGTGTTAAACAAGCGGGAAATCGTGAAGCATACGAAAGCTACTTGAAAGAAAAATTGCGTGGTGCCAATATACGAGGAATAGACAAAATCGCCCAAGCAATGCTTTCCAATGGGAGCTATGCTACACCAATAGATTTTGTGGCAGCGATACGGAAAGAACAATACCTTACACAAGGACAGAGTTCTGACCTTGAAACAATCTACAATATTTCTCAAACTGGACGACGTAGCCTTACGAACCTAAGTAATAATATCCTCTACGACCTTGAAACCTATCAAGTTCCAGACAAACCAGTTATCACCTTACGAGTTAATGGACAAGAAAAACCACTTAATGCATTGTCTGTAGGGCAGAAATGCACAGCGATACTTTCGCTCATTCTCGTTGAGCGTAATAATCCGCTAGTGATAGATCAACCAGAAGATGATCTCGATAATCGCTTTATTTTTGACGAAATTGTCAAAACACTGCGAAAAGAGAAAGAACGTCGCCAGTTTATTGTTGCTACGCACAACGCTAATATACCTGTGTCAGGTGATGCTGAACTAATCATTGTTCTTGAGGCTGATGAATCACAGGGTTGGATAGATTGTGCAGGGTCAATAGATGAACCAACAATACGAGAACCCGTAGAGAGCATTTTGGAGGGTGGTCGTGAAGCCTTCCGTATTCGTCAGTCAAAGTATGGAGTAGCATAATGGACAGACTAGAACTCTTAGAACATATTACAAATGGGGAAGACTCCTTTACTGAGTTCAAACGTGAAATAGACAGCCCAAAAGCATTTGCCAGCGAGATGATAGCCCTGGCAAATAGTGGTGGGGGGCAAATATTCGTTGGGGTAGATGATGATGGGACAATCGTTGGGGTTGAGGATAAAAAGACCACAGAAGAGCGTATTATCAACATAGGACGACACAATTGCATTCCGCCTATAGACCCTAAGATTGAAATAGTACAAGATGATGGAAAAGCTATTCTTGTTGTTCATGTCCCCCCACGCATTGGTCGCCCTCACCAAAACCAACAGGGACAATGTTATATTCGCGTTGGTTCTACCAAACGATTGGCAAGCCCTGATGAACAAGCCCGCTTGCTTGAGGCTGCCGGTCTATTTCACTTTGAAGAAACGCCCGCCCCGCGCACTACCCCTGACGACCTAGACACAGAACGCTTTGCCACCTACTACGAACGGGTCTACGGGACTCCCTTTGCCCAGGCGGAGGTGCCGCTGCTGCCTATGCTCAAAAACATGCGCTTTGTCGTACCAGATATGACTGATACCCTGCGCCTCTCTGTGGCAGGACTGCTTTTGTTTGGCAAGAAGCCACAGGATTACATGCTCTTTAGTGGGATTTCCGCTGTGCGTTGGCAAGGGGTAATAGCTGGTGAGACCATCATAGATCGCCAGGAAATCTACGGCACCCTACCGGAGATAATCACGGCAACCGAGAAGTTTTTGTTGAGAAATACCCGATTACAAACGACGATAAAGGAATTTCGTCAAGAAGACCGCGAAGAATATCCCCGTGCCGCGCTCCGTGAGGCAATCGTCAATGCAGTTGCCCACCGTGATTACAGCATCAGCGGCTCCCAGATACGGGTATTCCTCTTTGATGATCGTTTGGAAGTATATAGCCCTGGTGGGCTACCAAACGGGGTAACGCTAGATAATGTGCGGACGCATTTTAGCAGAGCACGCAATGAGACGATTGTACGGGTTTTGCTTAATCTGGGCTATGTGAATAGTGTGGGCAGCGGCATCCCCAGGATGATCCGCCTGATGAAACAACACGTAGGACGTGAACCAGAGTTTGAGGTGGGTACCCACCAATTCATGGTTCGATTGTGGGGACAATGAGCGTTATTGATGACATCAAAGAACGGCTTGATATAGTGGAAATTATCGGGCAGCAGGTGCAGCTCCGCAAGACGGGGCGGTCCTATCTTGGCTTTTGCCCCTTTCACCACAACACACGCACCCCGGCGTTCAATGTCTACCCCGATACGCAGACCTTCTATTGCTTTGGTTGCCAGGCTTCTGGCTCCGTCTTTGACTTTGTGATGCGCCAGCAAGGGCTAGACTTCCGCGAAGCCCTAGAACAGCTTGCCCAACGCGCTGGTGTCCCCCTCAAAGAGCGCACCGACGAGGAAAAGCAACTTGACCAGAAGCGCACCCGACTACTGGACATTACCTCACTGGCAGCCCGCTACTTTAGCTTTATCTTGCAGCAACACTCCCGCGGACAACCCGCCCGTGATTACCTAGCAGAACGGGGAATGACGACCAACACGATTGAGTCATTTCAGCTTGGCTATAGCTTTCGTGAATGGGCGCACCTGTTGGGCTACCTCACTGATCAGAAGGGGTATACGCCAGAAGAGGTTGAGCAAGCGGGGCTGGCAATACGGCGAGATGAAGGGGGATGGTATGACCGCTTCCGTGGGCGGCTCATCTTCCCCATCCGCAATGCAAAGGGAGATGTCGTTGGTTTTGGGGGGCGCATCATTACCACAGAAACGACAGGGCAATCTCGCCAAGCATCACCAGATGCCCCCCCACGCCACCCGCCCCCCAAGTATATCAACACCCCCCAAACGTTGCTGTTTGACAAAAGCCATGTGCTGTATGGCTTGGACTTGGCACGCGATGACATCCGCCGCCAAGACTCCTGTGTCGTTGTGGAGGGGTATGTGGATGTGCTAACTGCCCATCAGCATGGCTTTCGCAATGTCGTTGCGCCGCTTGGTACCTCGCTTACCGCGGGACACATCACCATGCTGAAAAAGCTCACCCGTTCGGTCTACATGGCACTCGATGCTGATGCTGCTGGACAAAAAGCGACCCTACGCGGTATTAGTGCGCTCCAGCATGCCGCCGAGCAGGGCGAGGACAGCGATGTACAACCCGTTGTCACTGCCGATGGGCTTGTGCGATGGGAAAGCGACATCACGCTGCACATCATCAAGATGCCGCCGGGACAAGACCCCGATGAGGTAATCAAGACTGACCCCCAATTGTGGCAAGACCTTATCGCGCAGGCGGTGCCAGTCGTAGACTTCTACATCCAAGCCTACACTGCTGACCTAGACCTTACCGACCCGCAACACCAGCGCACTGCCCTAGACCGGCTGTTGCCTATCCTGGCAGAGCTTGAGGGAACAGTCCAGCGGGTCTACATTGCCCAACTGGAGCGATTGGTCGGTATCCGCGCCGAGCTTATCCTTGATATGGTGCGGAGCAGCAAACCGCGTCCCAACAAGCAGCAACGTTCGCCACACCTGCCCCAACAACAACCATCATCGCATAGCGAAGAGCCAACGGAGAGCAACAAGCAGCGCAAAGCGATTGCGCTAGACCCCCACTTGATAGCGCATGATTATCGCATTGAGCCGCTTCCCTCGCCCGAAGATTACCTGTTAGCCCTCATTTTTCGCTACCCTGCCACCCGCGCAACGGTTGACCAGATTATCCAACAAGACCTAGAGATTGCCCCCCAAGTACAAGAGTTGCTTGGCATGGATATTATACGGTTGTTGCAACGGGAAGAAAATCGTGAGATTTGGCAAACGTGGCTTGCTGCCAATGCGCCGCAGCTTGCTGCGCCGAAGCTAGGCGAGCAACCCAAGCATGATACGATGGTCGCTTGGGCGCAGGAGCTAGGTGACACGCTGCGCTCGCACGTTGAGTATTTAGCCTCGCTCAAGCTGCCACGAACTACGGAATATACGTATAAGCAAGATGCAGAAAGCTGTGTGCGCCATCTTCGCATCAAGCAGGTGCGCCGCTGGCAGTTGCGTCTAAGCAGACAGACCAGAGACGTTGAGGATGTCGAAGACATTGCGCGGGTAGAGCGTATGATGGTTGATCTTAGCCGTTATCTCGCCCGTATCACCGCGCCCCCACAGAGCAAGGGGTTTCTCGATATGCGCCATACAGTAGAAAGGGAGTCCCATTAGATGCAGGATACTTGCTGCCAAAAACACCACTGGATTATCGGGCTATTGTTGCTAGTCGCTTTGCTGCTCGCCGGGTGTGGGGAAAATGCCCCATCATCCCCGACCAGTTCACCTAGCCCCGATGCGTCTACTACGCCGGCTTCATCCACACAACAAGAAGCCTCCTTCCCACAGTTTGATGATGTCCGTATTCGCGTATTGACGCTAGACGACCCCGATATGCTCGAACGGCTCAAGCGGCGCACGATTGCCTTTGAGAGCATGACTAATGTGCATATTACCCTCGCAGACATCACGCCAGCAGAACAGCGGCAAATGGTACTGCCTAACCCGGCTGCTGCTACTTCCCCCACAACAGAAACCACGACAACATCCACTACATCTACGGTCAGCATAAGCGAAAAGCTAGACTATGACGTGCTTATTTTGCCGCCACACCTGATGCAACCGGTTGTCCAAGCGGGGCAGGTGGAAGACCTCACCCGTCGGGTGCAGCAGGACATTGGTATCCAGTGGGATGATATTGCCCCGTTTATCCGCAACTACAACGCGACCTACAACCAGTATATTTTCTCCATCCCCATTGATGGCAGTCTGCTCATGGTCTACTACCGCCGCGACCTGCTCAACCAAGCAGACATCCCCCCGCCGCAAACGTGGGAAGACTACATTGCCATAGCCCGCTACTTTCACGGGCGCGACCTGAACGGCGATAGTGTTGATGACTATGGTTCCTGTATCTCGTTGCACGACAACATCCACGACATACTGTGGGCGGTGGCGAGTAGCATGCTCCAGAGCCAGGGGACACAGCAGGGGACCTTCTTTGACGCAGAGACCATGCGCCCGCTCTTTGCCAATGATGGGTTCGTGTTGGCACTGGATACGCTCCGCACTATCGCTACCTATGGTCCCCCCGCCACTGCCGAACTGGATTACCCAACTATACGCAACCTGTTTGCTACCGGGCGTTGTGTGCTAACGATTGACCGCAGCAATACGCCTTTGCTTGCCCACAACTCAACGGCGAGGTCGTTTATGGAAAATGTAGGCGTGGTGATGCTGCCTGGCTCGCCTAGCGTCCTAGACCGCACGAGCGGGAATATGACCATGACCGCTTGCACCCCCACAACCTGCCCCTATGCCATAGACGGTATCAACCACGCCCCCTATGCAGCATCGGGTAGCTGGAGCGGGGCTATCAATGCAGCAGCATCGCCAGCAGTGCGTGATGCCAGTTATGCGTTCCTCTCCTACCTGAGCCAACCAGTGCGCCATGATACCGAGGGTTCCCCGGTGTCGCTCGTGTCGTTTAGCCCCTATCGTACCGCACAGTTTACTGATACGGCTACACTGGTGAATATGGGGGTGAGTGAGTCATTTGCGCGGGGGTATCTCCAGGCGGTTGAGCAAAGTATGACCAGCGAGAATGTCGCGCTAGATTTGCGTATCCCCCAGAGTCGCCGCTATGAGGAGGTCATTCTGGACAAATCACTTACGGAGTTTCTCGGCGGGATAATCAGCCGCGACCAGGCTATCGAGCGTATGGAGACGGGGTGGGAGCGCATTACAGACGAGGCGGGGCGCGATGAGCAGCAGCGGGCGTACCGTGCGAGCTTGGGTGGGGGGTGAATATACATCCTTAAAATTTGGTGAATTTCCTGATTATCCAACCCTTGACAAGAAGGATGGTCGTGTGTATAATGTCTAATATTAAGGATTGTTCTTTATCTATAGATAGATAGAAACATCATAATGGTAACTTTAATAGGGAGGTGTTAATCCAATGGCAAAAGGTCTGAAATGTCGCTGCTGTGGTCACTATATGTATGCACAGAAGGAAAAACGGGAACCAAAGGGTACATATGTAACATATGTTTGTAGAAACAATGATTGTAAGCGATGCAAGGGTAAGTGTACCCATGAGGAAAAAGTTTTTGAGGACAAGTAAGCGACGATGTTCTAGGTGAAAATTGCAGTGGTTCGGGAGTGGTTCGTTGTGGGTCTTGTAATGGTAAAGGTACCGTATAGAAGCTAAGTGATGAGCATGTAGGAGTGCAAGGTTTGTATATTAAATGAGGTGTCTTACAAACCTTGCACATTTCAAAAATCTTGCATTTATCCTAATTGCTACTATAAGCAAAATACTGAAAATAAAGTATGAGACAGTTAGGAGCTAACATATGGAACTGCATTGGGCTATTTGGGTTGGTATTATAATTGGCGGAATAATTCTGTTTTTTACGGGTCGGAATATTCTATCAAGTTATATGAGCAAAAAGAGCGTAGAGCAAAATTTGAATCTTTGGAAACGTAATGTTTCACCGGATGTCAAACCCGGTCCTTTAATAATATCATATGATGCCTATAATAGGGCAACAAAGTTGTTTAAAGAAGGTAATTCAATAGCAAATTCCTATCTCGCACTTGGAACTCGTATTGCCACAACAACGGGATTCTCTCAAAATTACTCCGATTTGCGTCCTGCTGAACTCTTATCACGCTGGATGCTTGCCTATGATTTACAGGCTAAAGAGGATAATTACCCCCCAAATTTACACTTTTCTGAAGGGGTTATGACAAAATTTACCTCTGCTGATGAAACAAGAACCCAGAAATATACAGAAATGCAGCTTAATATCATAACCAATATAGATATTTACCCTCCAGATAAATTGGATGAGATGGCTAATAAATTGAATATGGGCTTTAAGGCTCCAGCAGACCAACTCTTAGGAATTGCAGCACTTTATTTCTTAACCGATTCATATCACCTAGGGAACTTTAGAAACGAATTAGAGAAGCATCTCATTGCAAGTCAAGGAGACCATTATGTAATCAGTTTTATTAAAGAAATGTACCATTTTTCTAAATCAGTTGAGTTTACAACTGAACGTTTGGTAAAAGAAAACAAAGTCAATAGCTAAAGATTTTGCCTATGCTATTCGATAAAGCACAACGGTTGAATTAATTAGGTAAGAAACGGTTTGTATGCCGCCTCAAGTGTATGAAAGGAACAAGGTCGTATGTTAAACAGATACGCAAAGTTGATTTCGCTGTTTGATGGTCGTAATTATCCTGACTGCTTGTGGCAGTGGGAGTGACAAGAGTGGCAGTAATGATACTAGCAGTAGTAGCAACAGTAGCAGCAGTAGTAATAATGAGGCACAATCTGCCGATGTTGCACCTACCAATACTCCGTTGCCCACCAACACGCCCGTCCCTGATAACTTGCTCTTCTACGATGATTTTGATGATGGTATCAAATCAGATTGGGGGATGAAGGGAAGTGGCTTTGCCTCGGTAAATAGAAAGCTCGTTTTACAGAATGGACGGGTCGAAACTAATGTGGTCGGAGATAGTAGTTGGGAGAATTACAAGGTGACATTTGTTTTAGATCATCAAGGACATATGAGTATTCATATTTCTCTCAGGGTACAAAATCCAATTAATTACATGCAGTTAAAATGTGATCGTAGTTCGCAATGGGTGAAATGTTTATGGTTCAGGGTCGTTGATGGTGAAGAACAACAAATACCTGGTTCAAAATTCACTTTACACGATGGATTACTTAGCATAGAGATGCATGGGAATATCTATCTAACTATTATGAACGATGAGCAGGTAAACCGTTTTGTTGATGATACCTTTAACAATGGTGGTTTTGCTTGGTATGCAGAGCAGGATGATTATGGCAATCGTAAACTTAGTGTGGATGCAATCGAAGTAGAAGCGTTACCTTAGTGGAGATATTAGGGTGGGTGCATAGCCGTGCGCCCACTACGTACAATGGAGCAGTCATTTGTGATGGTATTGATAATGTACAAAAAGTCCAGTGGCGTATTGATATAGAAAGATAGAACAAATTATTTTTCTATAATCTAGTAATCTAAGGTTATACCATGAAAGCAACCTTTTAGACTTCGACAAATAAGGCGACATATCATTACCTGTAACCCTAAACAATACTGCCAAGTGAAGTGGAAATGGGAAACATCGGTGGGAAACATCGGGTGGCACTATTTGGTATTATGCGGTATAACCAATAAAGACACGCAATACGGGTAGAAAAACTGATTGGTATAAGTGTAAGCAAGCACAAGAAAGGGAGAAAACAACCAATGGAAACGACAACAACGTATGCACCCATCAGGTTATGGGCGATAGGAATAACCGTGGTACTGGTACTGTTCATGACGGGGTGCTCAATGGAGTCAGAAACGCACATTGGCGCGAACGAAAAATGGGAGAACCGCAATACCATAACATTTTCGTCTAGTGAAGTAGAAATGATGGGAGGGATTGAAGAAATCCGCAACCAGGCAGAAGAAGATATGGAAGAGCAATCGGAGAAAGAGTATGAGCAATCCTTTCGCGTGAAAGAAAACAATGATGGGACTGCAACATACATCATCAATCAAAAGGGGAAAGGTTACGATAACTTGAATGATGCACTCTTTGGAGGTGATGCATCTATTAGTGCCGGTAAGGGGAACGAAGTTACCATTCGTTATAACATGAGCTTTGGAGAAATGTCCTATCTTGATAAAGCCATCTTTAAAATAAGCGGGAGTAAAATCATTGATAGCAATGCAGACCGCGTTGAAGGTTCAACGGCTATCTGGGAAGACCCAAGTAGCATCAATGTAACGCTGGTTGGTGGCGGTGGTAGTAGCATAATCTGGCTTCTTGTGGGAGTTATCGTGGTTGGCGGTGGTGGATATGTCTTCTGGAAGAAGAAACAGGCAACCCACGGTACATCAGTACCAGCGCATTTCAGTCCATCCAATACGGACGTTGAAGGAGAAAATTCTGAAGTCTAGGCACAAAAAGAATCTGTTAGCATAAAGTGCGAAGCACAAGAGCAGTACCATGTGCTGCTCGCACATTATTTTTCACGAGGATAAGCGATGAACTATGAACGCAGTGCTTTTGTCACCGGTCTGTAACGCAACCTGACTGAAGGGTAATGGCATACTCCTTTCTCCCCGCGGTGGGGGAAGGGGCAAGGGGTTGGGGGTTGCATGGTCAAGCACAACAGGTAGCTTCATGGTAGAATAGAAGCATAGTTTTACTGTAGAGGAGAACCAGCATGAATAATCAAGCCTTAGTTCCGCTCCATATTCCCAATGATCTCTATCGTCGGTTGCAATCCCTAAGTATAATTCGTCAAACTGACCCCATGCATCTTCTGGAATCTCTTGTAACCCAAGCAGAACAGACAAACAATCATGTGCTCTATCATCTTGCTGCCCTAGCCACGGATCTTGGTGTCTCGGATTTGGCAACCCAACATGATCACTATTTGTATGGCGCGGAGAAGAGATGAAACCTCCCATTTTCATCGATACGGGCTACATTCTTGCTCTTGTCAATTGGCACGGCAACAATGGCGAACTCTAGCAGTATCTGTTATACAACAAATACGAAATGATTCTGATGGTGTGTGCGGTTGTGGTAGAATGAAACCAACACAGGTGTTCCCCCGCACCCGTCCTACGGGAGCGGGGGTGGTATAATGAGACAAACAATGTTTTTATATCGCTTGGGTAGGTGAAACATGCCAGCAAAAGACAAATTCCATGATGTAGTAAGGCAAGCGTTAATCGCAGATGGTTGGCTCATTACGGCTGATCCGTTTTTTCTGCAATGGGGTGGGGTAGATATGTATGTTGATTTAGCAGCGGAAAAGGTTATTGCTGCTGAAAAAGATGGACAAAAAATAGCCATTGAAATCAAAAGTTTCATCGGACCGAGTGTCATTGCAGAGTTTCATTTGGCTATTGGGCAATACATTGACTATCGCCACGCATTGCAATACAAAGAACCAGACCGTATGTTGTACCTGGCAATCCCTGTTGATACCTATACCACGTTCTTCAAACTTCCGTTTGTCCAATCCATTCTTGCCAGTCAACATATACAACTCATTGTCTATGATGTCATACGAGGGGTTATTCTATGGATACCGTAGCAACCTATGCACATTATGTTGAAGAAGTGATAGAGTCGTATGCACACTACACGCCAGCCTATGGTGATGTAGAGGTGCAGACTGTCTATGACAGAACACACCATCACTACCATTTACTCACCGTGGGGTGGGATGGACATGAGCGTATACGGGGAACTGTTTTGCAAATAGACATCAAAGAGGGCAAAATTTGGATTCAACATGATGGAACAGATGTTGGTGTTGCCAATGAACTGGTCGCACGGGGGGTGCCAAAACACGATATTGTGTTAGCGTTTCACGCACCCTACAAACGACCATACACCGATTTTGCTGTCGGTTAATATGTTGCAAGCAGAAAGTGTACCGTGTACACGGGGCAGTGTGTCATTATCGACAATCCCAATACCGCTTCCCCCCGCACCTCTCCCATACCCTGGTTGTAGAGACGTAGCATGCTACGTCTCTACGGTTCCCTTCTCCCCGCGGTGGGGGAAGGAGTTAGGGGATGGGGGCTGCATGGTAAGACGTTGCATACAACGTCTCCCTCCTCCACACAACTACCCCTCCCCCCGCAACTGTTGCACCTCTGCAATGGACAACCCCGTTGCCTGGCTAATCGCAGCGTCATCTAAGACAGGCAACAACCCTCGTGCTATAGCAAGTGTTTGTTCCCGTTTGCCCTCCTCGCGTTCCTTTTGCCTACCTTCCTCCCGTCCCTTTTGGTACCCTTCCTCCATTTTTCGACGCAAGACGGCTTGTAACTCTATATCATCAAGCACTGCTGCCCGTTCTTGCGGTGTTAAACCTCCATCGTCTATCAACGACAAGGAGCGCACGATCTCTGGGCGTTGCATATTAACCTGGGGTTGGTTTGGGTTGAGGATGCTCTCCAACACCAGTTGCAACCAATCAGCTACCCCCGCGGGGGTCTTGTCTGTCAGGTAGAACGGGTTGAGAAAGTAGAGTTTATGCGGATAGATAGTCAACTGTTCCCCATCCTCTGCATCCGAACAAAAGCGCGTGGTAATCAGGCTATGGTGATAGGTGGGATCGGATACTTTTTGCGTCAACCAGACAATCGTATGCACGGTGCGACTGAGTCGATAGGAGCGGTAGTTCTTCACCAAGTCCATTGTGGCAGCATTATGGTAGTAGAGAAAGCGGTCATAGTGATGGTCATAGTATTCCCGTTGCATCTCAATGACCAATCGATGCTCCGGGTCATCTACGAAGATGTCAATTGAGACATCTACATTGCCAATCGGGGGAGCAAACTTGCGTTCCATTTCAATTTGTTCTGGACGCAGCTGTAATCGTATCCCGATGAGGTCGTAGAGAAAGGCTTGCAAAATATCGGGGTCACGAAAGAGTTTCTTGAAAACAACTTGATTGTCCAAAGAAGCCAATGCCATACTGCCATCCTTTCTGTTGTGACTGGTCAGGTCCTATCTTCATAGTACCACATCCTCAAACAACCAGGGGGATTGGGCAGGGCATACTCCTTTCTCCCCTCAGTGGGGGAAGGGGGCAGGGGCAGGGGGGATGCATGCACCGTCTCTACCTACACGCATCCCATACAGGCAGGTTGTGGAAACATGGTACAATAGGTATGAAAGATGCTCTTACAGACCCAATGGTACGAGGTATTCCCATCATGATTGCACAAACAGCTTCATTTCCCACCGAATGGTTTATCGAGGGACTGCCCCACCTCTATAACCAACGTCCTGACTTACTGCTTCCCTTGCTGAACACCATCCTAGAGGAAAGTCACGAACTTTGTTGGGCATTGGTAGTGTGGGCTTACCAAGAACAACGAATCAATCTAGGCAAAGCCGCTGAATTACTCGGTGTCCATGAGTTAGCACTCCGTGACCAGTTTATTGCGTTAGGTATCCCATTACGATTGGGTTCAGCAACCCACGACGAAGCGCGTGCCGAAGTAGCAGCAATGCGTTCGTGGTATGCTGGGGAGTAGCTTTCATGCTGGCACTCCTAGACAATACCGTTTTGTCAAACTTTACCTCTATTGAACACAGTCAGTTCATACAACAGATACTTGGGCAGGACGCAGCTACAACTACTCTCGTGTGGGATGAATTGCAAACCGGTATGCGTTGTGGCAAACTTCCAAGGCAAGATTGGGAGTGGTTGCCCATTCTTGCCCTTCAAGATACAGAAAAAGAACTCTTTACCTTTTTCTCTCAGCGATTAAATAAAGGTGAAGCATCATGTTTGGCAATTGCTGCTACCCGACAAGGGCGGGTGTTTACTGATGACCGTGATGCCCGTGCAATTGCCATTGAGTGGCATATTCCTATTTCAGGCACATTGGGATTGCTCTTGCGTCTCATAGATACCCACAGTATATCGCTAGAAGAAGGTGATAGGCTTCTCAAAAAGATGCTCATTGCAGGATACCGTTCACCGGTAGAAACCCTCAAAGAACTTTTATAGCTTCGTTATGTGGTAACAATATTCCCCCCCCCATGTGATGTGTGCGGTTGTGGTAGAATGAAACCAACACAGGTGTTCCCCCGTCCCCTCTCCCATTCTAGGGCGAGGGGGAACGAACACCTGCCGCGATTCCCCTTCTCCCCTCAGTGGGGGAAGGGGTTAGGGGATGGGGGCTGCATGGTAATATGTTGCATACAAACGTCTCCCCCCCTTGCCCTAGCAATGGGAGATGTGGCAAGGGGGAGCGGCTACGCCGCTCCCCCTTATTCGTCCGTGTGGCTATTTCCGTACAAAGGGCAGGTAGAGGATAGAGTCGTTATTGTTGCTCAATCCCCCCGGAACCCAAAAACCTGCTGATGTTTGATAGTTGTTACTGTTGGCATAGTCTCCGCTGGCGAGGACTTGCCCTGTAGTGCCATTCAAGATGTAGTTTTGTGATGTTCCTTCCATCCCACCCATTGCCATCACCGTGTTCGAGAGTTGGTAACGACTGGTTGATGGCTGTGATGGATAGTAGTCAAGTTCAAGGCTTTGGTTAATGGTATCTGAGACATTGCCTGCCGCATCACGATACTGTACTGCTACGGAAACAGTCTCGCCGTGTTCACCATCCGCCTGCCACCAGGTACGCTTACGTATAGGCTGCCAGTCCCCCCACGTCTTCCCTTCATCACTACTCAAGCGGCACTCACTTACCCCGCTACCGCTATCTTCTGGGAAGAGTCCAATGGGAACCGCGATGCTGTGTGATACTCCCCACCCAAAGTTGGGTTTGGCATCTCCTGATGGTTTGCTATTATCATAGAGGAAGGTATACAAAGTGTACCATGCACTCGTATTTCCTTGCGTATCACGGACAGAAAAACGCAGATAGTAGGTAGCGACTCCGTCCTCATCAGCAATGGGTTCGGGTGCCTCAAAACTTGTGTCAGTCTGGATGGTCTCACTAGTACCTTTTGGATCTTCCCCCCAGTAGACAAAATAGCCTTCTACATCAGACAGTGCATCTTCGGAAGCACTCCAAGTAAAAGATGGTTGTCGTTCGATGTTCTGCCAGACTCCACTTGTGGTACCTTCAGATTTAACATCCTTTGGTGGGTCGGGGGGAGTGGTGTCAGCAAGAACCGTCACTTCACGAGTCTCATAGTTCCAACCAGAAATGGTACTCTTAGCGTAGATGTACAACGTATGTTTCCCAGGACTCACTTCACTTGTGTCCCAAGTATATGTATAGCCAGAATTGCGAAACTGTTCGCCATATGCATCTGCAACGTCAGAACGTTCAATTCCATACTCTGCGCCAGCAATGATAGTTCCACCACCGCCAACAGTCCCATCTAGGTAGATATGCACCTGCGTGACTCCCGGTCCACTGCTTGCTTTAAGGTCGGCTGCCCATCCGCGGATTGTGACATTTCCTACCACTTCACTATTGCTTGCTGGAGAGTCTATTTTGATTCTTGGATCAGAACTTTGTTTGATAATCTTTCGTGTACCACCGGGAGAACGAGCTACATTTCCGGCTTTGTCAAAAACATCAAAGCCCAAAGTTATTGTCTGATCCTTTACCCCCGATAGGTCCCAGGTATATTCATACGGTGCCGAAGTATCCTTAGAGATTGTTCTCCATTTACCATCAAAGCGTGCTCTAAACAGCACATAGTCTACTCCGCTTCCACTGTCACTAGCCGTTCCCTTGATCGTGACGCTTTTGTTTACTTCTGTTCCAGCAGCAGGCGCAGTCAAGCCTCCAGTGGGGGGGGTGGTGTCGGAAGAACCAGGGGTGTTAGTTGAAAGAAAGGATTGATACGGATTGATCTTCCACCAGTATTTTACTCCGTCCTTCACGAAATAATTATTCGGTTCAGAGATGGTATATCCCTCGACTGTAAACCCATCTTTCGGTATGCCCCAATGAAGGTGTCCAGTACCATCAATTTGGACTGCGTTACCACAACCACCTTCAGGAATATTCCCTGTTTTTACAGACCCAAGAACCTGACCTTGAGGTACTATCTTACCTTCAGCTATAATACTTGTATCAAGAGAACTCTGATCGAAATGGTTGTAGATTAGTGTTACACCATCAGCATCTTTAATTTCAAGACGAAAGTCGTCAGAATTGCATATCATCAATGATGTAATCACTCCTCTTGCTGATGCAAGTACTCTTCTATCTGCCCCGCTAGTACCAAAGTCCATAGCACCATGATACCTTCCATTGGTATATTTCCATGTCTGCCACCAATCCCAAGAAACCCCCGCAGCCCATGGCCATTTATATTCTACTGTTCCCTCCAACTTTGGTTCGTTTGGGTCTATATTCAGAATTTGTTTCGCTTCTGAACTTATAAAATTATCGGGGGATTCTTGCACCATAGAAACAAATCCCTCAGTACCTTCAAGGGCTACTATCCAAAAGCCACTAGATAAATTCTGTGCAATAATTAACTTATCTGATTTACCTGTTCCTCCTGACTCATCGTCTGAGTATGGACCATCTAGTGATACAATGGATACCAGTGCCCAATCATCTTCAATACGGGCTGAAGTGATGATGTACTTGCTACCTTCAAAAAAACCATTGGGTTTTTGTTGAAGAGATGACAAAATGGCAGAGGCTAATTCATCGGGAACAAAACCACGAGAATTATCCAATGTCAGATCGTTACTACTTTGCATAAAAGCTATCATTGGACTGGCACCCACTCCCGCCATCACTACCATAGCCATCACTACCACTACCATCTGTATTAACCACCGAATCTTCATTGCCATTCCCTCCTCATCTATTCAGAAACTAGTTTCCTATACATCACGCTATTGTCCAGCGGGTGATACAAACTCATAAACAGCAATCTGTCGCTGCCCAGTCCAGGTCAAAGTATCAGCAGTACCGCCTACATAACCATATGCAGCAAAGGTGTATGTTCCGGCTGGAAGGTCTGAAAACAGATACGACCCTGAACAGGAAAAATCTCTGGTCACGACTCGATTGCCAGCAATATGAATATGTTGGATAGGTTCCAGGATGCGAATAGCACAGAATTTCAGTAAATCTGGTTCGCTAGAGAGGGTTCCTGTCATATGCACAAACACTGGACCACCATGTGTTTCTACGGTTACTTCAATCGGATCATCAACGCTGTCACCCATCATAGGATTCCAACCGGAGAGGTCTTCCTGTGTGGTTCTGGATTCATCGGCTGTCGAGCGGGTTTTTTCTGCCAGCAAGGTCATCACAGGTTGATTGAGCGTATCAGCGATAGGCACACGCCCCACTTGCTCACGCGGGGTCATTTCACTATCCCCATCCACACTGATACCTAGCCATAGCTCCTGACTTACCACTTCCATACTCAATGGCTCCACACTTCCAAGCATCACCTTGAAAAGCCCCTTCTTCACCGGAACTGCGTTTGTACCAGTGCGTTCTTCTGTCCAGAGTGCATCTCCCCCTTTCGGGTCTGTATACAGACGAAACTCCATTGGTAATGTGTCGTCAATGGGTTCACCATCAGCATCAGTTAGGTGTCCCTGGTAGCTTATAGTTGTGAAGTCCGAAGATGCTTGCTGGTTGAGTGCTACTGAAGGGTCTTGTGTTGCCTGTGTTACCTCCTGTTGTTGACTGTTGGCAAAGGTAGTCGAGACAAATACAATGAGACTGACCAAAACGAGCGTTATTCCGTTCATCAAAAGCTGGGTGCGAAACGTAACTGATTGCATACCTGTTTCTCCTTACTTTTCAGTATCAAATTATGAGTGATAACCGATGACTACATTCTGTATCCTTACTGCCTACTGCTCCCCCAAAACTAGGTAATTGATGCAGGTGCGACTTGCCATATATTTGTATGGTATCCTTTGTTTTTCTACAACTGTTAAAGCGCGAGACCTTTTTGCAGAAGCAACCGCTTTAAGCGTGTGCGTACCGCTATCCACCTGAACAATGCTCTGACTGCCAAGTCCATACCACAGGTTTGTGCCATCAATGTTTCCTGCATTCCCCTCGTCGTCATCAAGCACAAGGGAAATGAATTGAATGTCGTCACTTGCACTTGATTCTGCGTTAAAACGAGCCATGCCTTCCATCCAAATGAGTACAGCGGCAGGCTTATCTAGCGTAAAGTCAAGCGACAAACCAGGGATGTCTGTTGGTTCATAGTCACCTGGGACATCAATATTGACCCGCTCCGCAAGACATACCGTCCCATGTTGCAGGTTGAGTTTGTCTGATGTCACGCTGCCGCCTGGAAGCAGTGATGGTACACGCCCCACCTGCTCACGCGGGGTCATTTCACTATCCCCATCCACACTGATACCTAGCCATAGCTCCTGACTTACCACTTCCATACTCAATGGCTCCACACTTCCAAGCATCACCTTGAAAAGCCCCTTCTTCACCGGAACTGCGTTTGTACCAGTGCGTTCTTCTGTCCAGAGTGCATCTCCATCCTTCGGGTCTGCATATAGACGGAACTCCATTGGTAGCGTGTCGTCAATAGTTTCTCCATCAGCATCTGTCAGGTGTCCCTGATAGCTTATGGTTGTGAAATCCGAAGATGCTTGCTGGTTGAGTGCTGCTGAAGGGTCTTGTGTTGCCTGTGCTCCATCCTGTTGTTGACTGTTGGCAAAGGTCGTAGAGACAAAGACAATGAGACTGACCAAAACGAGCGTTATTCCGTTCATCAAAAGCTGAGTGCGAAACGTAACCGATTGCATACCTGTTTCTCCTTTCCATTAGAAAACCAATAATAAACCAATACCTTACAACTTCATATTACCCATACTGCAACGTATTGTCTATAGATTTTGATGGGGGAAAATACTCAAAAAACCCATCTTTACGGAAATCCGTAACCACATCACGTCCTCTTCATAAGTTACGGAAATCATCAGTGTACAAAGCATATAACACACGGTATACTAGATATAAGGACAACCAAAGCATATGTAAGGACCTCACAGGAAATAAGGATTATGCATGAAAGACTTTTTGGCAAGCGATTGCTGCTTGCTGATAACCAAGACTGTATACGTGCGGGGGTACCACCAGTATTAGCTCAAGAAGGATTGGACATTCATATTAGCTTAGATGATCATGAGATAACTATTCCCCGATCAGACCGTCTCAATATCCATATGGGAAAAAGTGGTGCAGATGTTTGGCGCATCTTGAGAGCTTACCCAAATGCTTTTGATGGAGTAATCATAGATTTGCTCGGCATGGATGAAGAATCAGAATTTAATCCAGCACGGGATATTCCTTCCCTAGCACGTACATTTCCACATATCCCTTTTATCGTTTTCTCCGTCGAATCTCGCTTTGCTCGCCAATACTTTGAAGCGGGTGTGCAAGGCTACGTGGTGAAGGATGATCAAACACCCTGTCTAGCGATGGCTATAGAAAGAGTGCTAGTGGAGAACGAAGTTTATTGTAGCCCAAAGGTACGTCAGGATGGCAGGAAACTCTTCACCTTGCAAGAACGAGAAATTCTAAGCCTTGCTGCGGAGGGACACAAACAGGATGTTATTGCCAAACATATGGATATGAGCAAGTCATCAGTGGAAAAAGCCATCTATAATATTCGAGGCAAACTAGAGGCAAAAAACCTTACCCATGCAGTAGCACTTGCAGTTCGTCAGGGGATTATTTCATCATGAAGCAGATACCCATCCCACGCATGCCACTTCATCTCTATGGTACCTATGTCGTCTGTGGTGCGGGATTAATACTTGCTATCGTCAGTTTTGTGCAATCTTGTCGCCGTCCAGTGACGGCACTCACCGACATTCCTATGCGTTCTCAAACTTTCATCCGTGAAACAGGACGGATTATTCGTTCTCCAGCAGTACCCAAATATGCTGCTACGGATATACGACCTGGGGATACTATCGTTTCCTACGATGGCTTATCTTGGGAACACGCACAACGACTCAACCTGCATGAAATAACCAACCGCGCTATCGGAGAAACCCTAGACCTCGTGGTTAAACGAGGAGAGCATACTATTACCACATCCTTGGATGTCAAACGTTCCGACCCGTGGGAAAAACTCGTATTGTCACGCTTTGCCATTGCTGCAATGCTCTGCTGGATACCCTCTACCTACGTGCTTGTCAGCTTCACGCGCAATGTCCTCCGCCAAACCCACCACCAACACATCGCCGACCCCATTGTCCAGCGAGGCAATAGTGGAGTTCCTCTCTGGGTCCTTTCTTGGCAGGGTACAGGCATCGCACTCAGTATGAGTGGGCTAAAGTATCCAGTGGCATTTCTCCTTGCATCCATTCTTGGGCAAGTCATGCCGATGTTCATTGCCATTGCCTCATTGCCCTACCCTCTAGCTCCCCGTACTCGGTTGCTCAAAGTAGCTGAATATGCCCTTGTCATCCTCAGTGTTCCCATTACAACAACGCTGATTAAAGCTGGTATAGACATTTCCTTTCCATCACCTGATGGTGACTGGCGACGCAGTGTAATTGTAGTCAATACCATTCACGACTCTGCCGTACAGTGGGTCAACAGTACCGTCATTCTAAGCATTGCCCTAGCATCTGTTGGCATCTTCACCCTTGCATTTTCTCGCCAATACATTACCCTGTTACATCGGATGCGTTTTGTTCGTGCTGCTACTTGGTTGGCACAAATCTATCGTGATTGCCCTCCGGCTCTCCGCGAAATTGCCCAATTTCAATTTATGATAGTCGTTGTCTATCTCATTCTGGATATTCTGCCCCGCAGTATCTTGGGAACAGGCAGTGGCTACAGTGTACTCTTCTCGCTCATTCCCTTGAGCTATCTCCTTCTGCATAGTGATATACGTGCGCGGAAGTATGGGCATCGGCTCATTCTCGCGCTCACAGGAACAGTTATGCTACTACAACTCCCCCACGCCATTTATCGCGTGGCTACTCATACCTTTGATCTAGGCGGCTCTTGGAACGATGTTGCTACTATTTTGGTGTTGAGTTTTGGCAGCATCTTTAGTGGTGGATGGATTGCCTGGAACCAACGGAATCGACGAAAGAATCCTCCCGACATCCTACAATCATCTATAGACCGACTCTTTGCCATCCAGCAACGAGAACCTTTTTGGAACCATCTTACCAAAAATGTCGGAAAACATCTTGGCGTTCAAACATGGCTCTGGCTATCCAAAACGAATGAGCAAGAGTGGCAAGTTACCATGCAGACTGATTATGTCCGTATCGCATGGCTTGAACACCCAGAAGTACAAGCATATCTTACTTCTCCAGACTTGTCCAAACCCATTGATGTACTCGTAGATACGAGCGAAATGCCAACCACGCTCATCATACTGCCAGTGTATCGTGATGATGTAGTGCGTGATGTTTGGCTTGTTGCCAATCCGCGTGCTGTGATAGAAGGAGTAGACCTGCTTGAAAATCCCCTAATCCACGGACGTTTGCGTGATGCGCTGCACGCGCTACGTGGACACGAACGCAAGCAGCAATATGCAGAGCAAGAGCACTTGTTAGCAGTACAAAGGCAAGAAATAGCCCAAGCCTATCAAAAACTCTTTCGCCAACAGCGCAACAAAGCACAAACAAGCCAGACACAGATAAGTGCCTTGTTGCATGACAAATCGCTGCAATGGTTAGTTGAATTGAAGCGGAATCTCAGTATGTTGACACATGAACAACATTTATCCTCAGAACACCAGCATAGGATTGGAGAAACTGTCGCACAATGCGATGCTATCAACGATGAAATACGTCGGATTATCTCAGACTTGCGTCCTGCTGGGTTTGGTCAAAATGTCCCAGCACTGCTTGAAGATGTAGTGGATAATTGGCAGCAACATCACCGCACAGTGGCATTTAAGCTACGTCAGACAGAACATATCCCGGATTTTACCGAACATCAGCATAATGCCATCTTTCTGGTAGTCAACCAAGCAGTGGAGAATGCAATCAAGCATGGGATGGCAACTACCATAACGATCCGCACCCGACAAGATACTTACCATTTTGTCTTGGAAATCCAAGATAATGGACGAGGGTTTGATCAGAAACAAGAGAAGGGAACATCACTCGGATTATTGCTTATGCATGACTTAGCCGATGAAATGGGTGGGACTTTAGATGTAGAATCACATCCCGGCAGGGGGTGTCAAGTAACTCTAGCCATACCATATGAGGATATTGCATCCCAAGCCCATTTGTAAGAACCCCCATGTGACGGTACAATAGCCGCAAAGTGGTATGACAAAGGAAGGAGCTACATCCTATGCAAGCAACTGTTAATGGTATAACCCTCAACTATGAAGACCGCGGACAGGGACTCCCCCTGCTCCTCATCCACGGATTCCCACTCAGCAATGCTATGTGGCAGCAGCAAATAGAAGCATTATCTGCATCCTATCGCGTTATCGCCCCTGACCTACGCGGCTTTGGGACAAGCGATATTACCCCCGGTCCCTACCCAATGGAGACCTTCGCTAACGACCTCGTAGCTCTGCTAGATACCCTGGCAATTGAGCAGGCGGTGCTGTGTGGCTTATCTATGGGAGGGTACATCAGCTTTGCCTTCTTGCGCGACTATGCCGAACGGATACGTGGGCTTATCCTCTGCGATACCAGAGCACGCGATGACTCTGACGAAGGCAAGGCAACCCGTGAAACCAACGCGCAACTGGTCGAGCGTGAAGGGGCGAATGCTATAGCAGACCGTATGCTGCCCAACCTGCTCTCCCCCAACGCCCCCCAAGAACGCCACGATATGCTCAGAGCCATCATAGCGGGCAACAGTCCCCAAGCTATCGCCGCCGCATTGCGGGGTATGGGGATGCGACCAGATTCCAGCGACCTGCTGCCAACTATCACTGTCCCTACCTTGCTCGTTGTCGGTGAGGAAGATGCCCTCTCGCCACCATCGGAAATGCGCGAGCTCCAGCAGCATATTCCCGATTGTGAGCTTGCGGTGATACCCGCAGCGGGGCATGTGGCAAACCTCGACAATCCCCAAGCGTTCAATGAGGCTGTGAGTGGGTTTCTTGCCAAGCTATAATATCCAGACAACAGATACACAAGCGAAAGGATAGGGCGTGTTTACCAATAAACGGGTGTTGATCACCGGGGGGCTAGGCTTTATCGGCTCCAACTTGGCAAGGCGACTTGTGGAGATGGGAGCAGAGGTGCTGCTGGTAGATAGCCTCATCCCCGAATATGGCGGTAATCTCTTCAACATTCACGGTATAGCAGACCGCGTACAGGTCAACATTTCCGATGTGCGCGATGAACACAGCATGCGCTACCTGGTGCAAGACAAAGATTACCTGTTCAATCTTGCGGGGCAGACTAGCCATATGGACTCGATGAATGACCCCTACACCGACCTAGAGATCAATTGTCGGGCGCAGCTCTCCATTCTGGAGGCGTGTCGCAAAAACAACCCAACTATCAAGATTGTGTTTGCCAGCACCCGCCAGATATATGGCAAGCCAGATTATCTACCCGTAGATGAAAAACACCTGCTACGCCCCGTTGATGTAAATGGAATCAATAAGATGGCAGGCGAGTGGTACCATATCTTGTACAATAATGTGTATGGTCTCCAAGCCTGTGCGCTCCGTTTGACCAATACCTACGGTCCACGTATGCGGATTAAAGATGCACGACAAACGTTTTTGGGCTTGTGGATACGGTTGTTGGTTGAGGGCAAATCGTTTGAGGTGTGGGACGGCGACCAGTTGCGCGATTTTACCTACGTAGACGACACAGTAGATGCATTGTTGGCTGCGGCATTGAGCGAACGTGCCAATGGGCAGGTCTTCAACCTGGGCGGCGAGCAGGCTATTAGCCTCAAGGACCTAGCAGAGCTACTTGTCCAGGCAAATGAGCAAGGGGAATATATGATCCGTTCTTTCCCCGCGGATCGCAAGCGTATTGATATAGGCGATTACTACGCCGATTACCAGCACATACACACACTGCTAGACTGGCAACCTGTCACGCCACTGCATACAGGGCTAACCAAGACTATTGCTTTTTACCGTGAGCATATCCAGCAGTATGTGTGAGGATGGGCTGCCCCCATCCCCTGCCCTTCCCCCGCAAGCGGGAACAAACGAGCCGCGAGTGTCAACGAGCGGATGTATGTTCCTATTCCCCTCGCCCTCTGAGAGAGGGGGCAGGGGCAGAGGGTAAAAGTAGCCCTGTGAAATACCGATAAGGTTGAAAGTAGTGAGCTACTCTGCTTTACCTGGAGATTAGCGAGGAGATATGGATGGGAAAACTCGTGTGTGCCTGATGAAACAACCATGATGACCACAGCACAGACCCCGACAAAACGGCTGTATGCCACACTGACCTGGCTGCTCCCAGGCGGCATGCTCTTTCTCTACGCTTGGCTCAACTATCGCCGCTACTTTCCCCCTTTTTCGCTGTTCATTCAGGGTATCGTGGTGCTGATACTGACGGTATGGGGGGTATGGCATGTTGTGCAGCGCAAGGGGCTGCCACGCACACCCCTCACCATGCCACTGCTTGCACTACTCGGCTCTACAATCATCTCAACGGTACTCTCAATAGACCTGCGCCGCAGCTTTGATGGTCTGGTCGTAACGCTGGCATTGATCCTTTGCTTTCTGCTCGTATGCGACCTGCTACTATCGGGAGTATCTCCGCGTATCTTTGAGACGATTATCCTCTGTACCGCAACGCTGGCTTTAGGGCTTGGGCTATGGATTGCCGCTGGCTCCTATTGGAGTTGGTGGCAGACCAGCACTGGGGATTATTCTCCCTTCCTGATACAATACCGGCTGTTTGGTGTGACAGACCACCCAAACTTCCTCGCCGCAATGCTCAATATTGCGATGCCCTTCGCTGCGATACGACTTGCATCGGTGCGCGACAAGCCAGCGCGGGTGGGATGGGCAGTCTGGCTATGCTGCTACGTTATCGTGCTCTACCTTACCCGTTCACGCGGCGGCTATCTGGCAGCAAGCGCAAGTAGTGCCATCGTAGTCGTGGGGTTGATGCTGCAATATGGGCTACCACGCAAGCACACGCTAGGAGCATGGCTCCAACAAACGCGCCCTATCTGGGCAACAGCATTGGCATATGGGGGGCTATTTGCGCTGCTCCTGCTCGGACCAAGCATCACCGACTGGCTTTTCCCTGCCACAACCCAATCATCCTTTACCACCAACGCGAGTGCATCATTGAGTGGTGCCTCACGCCATCGCTTTTATCTTTGGGCTGTCGCATGGCAAATGGTGCAAGATCACCCATTGACCGGCAGTGGTCCATTGACCTTTCCCCATGCGTTTGTTCAAGAGGAGCGAGCGGTACGGTTTTGGGTGCCCGGCTATGCCCACAATATCTTTGTTGAGATACTCGGTACCCAGGGCATACTCGGCATACTCACGCTAGTATGGGAGATAGGGGCAGGAGGAGGAGCAATGCTGGTTGCGTGGTGGAATCAGCGTCACCTGCTAACACAACCAGAGCCGCAAGGGTGGGGGGATAACCAACTGCGTCTGCTGGCAGTCTGTGCGATGCTATCTGGCTATTTCACCCATGCGTTGGTAGACATGCCGGGTAAGGTAATCACCAACGATGTACTCCTAGTGATAGTATTGGCATTAGGGATGCATGCAGCTGGCAAGGTGTACGATAATCAGCGGGTGTTGCCTCGTTGGACTGCCGCGGTGTTGCTAGTACCGTTACTGTTGATAGTCGTGTTTGTGCGCTACAATGCCGGGCGTGAGGCAATGCTGGACGCGGTGCTTAGTGGGATGCGCGGTGATTGGCAGGCGGCGGCAGCAGCAGTGGATGAGGCGCGGGCAGCCGACCCATTGCACCCCTTCTATGTAGGGCAACGTGGCTATGTGTATAGTATCCTTGCCGACCCGATAGACGAAGACTCCATCGCTCGTGGACAGGCACTCCAGAGCTATGCCCTATCATCACAGGTAGAGCCGCCATATATCCCCAACTTGCTCAATAGGATGTATCTGTTGGAGCAGACCGGCGACACCCAAGCAGCAAATCAGATTTTACAACAGGCGATTGAACTACGCCAAGCCAGTTATTGGGCATTACCCTATTTGCTGATGGGGCAGCACTATGAGGATGGCGGCAAAACCGATGATGCCATCGAGTCCTATACCCTAGCGTTCAAGCGTGAGCCACAAGCACCAGATATGGTCGCCTGCCAACAACGCACCCTGTGCCGTAAACTTGCGGAGGCGCAAGCCAACGATACCACATCCCCACGGGCGATCTACCAACAAGCCCAAACTTTGCTTGACCAGGGGGCAGCGCAACAAGCCCTTGACCTATTGGAACAGATACCGCAGAGCAGTGCTGACCCACTACCCTGGCTCTATCGCACCGACATGCATGTCGTGCTTGGTGAGTATGAACGGGCAGCCTACACATTGCGCGTGGCACAGACCCTGCGCGTCAACAAACGCTATCCCGGTACAGATGCCCATGCTGCCCTAAGCGAAGCACGGTTAGCGTTGGCGCAGAATAACCAACAAGCGGCAATAACAGCACTAGAACAGGCTGCCCATCCACAGGTGACACGCGATGGCTACGGGTATGGTATCTATCGGCAGGTGGGGTTGCCAGGGACATTACAACCGCGACTTGATCTACTTCAGCGCACCGCGGATGATCTAGCGGTCTATCACATGTTGGCAGGGTTGTATCAGCAGCAGGGGCAGGTTGAGGATGCTGCGTGGGCAGCACAGCGGGCGGCGGTGTTGGCGGCGTTGCTTGAACAAGACATCCCAAATTGATGGTATAATTGAGAGAATCGCTAACCGGGTAAGTAATGAGAGTTACAGAAAGCAGCATGCATACCAACCCTTCTCCACAACGCCACATCCTCATGATTGCCTATTATTACCCACCAGTTGAACAAACTGGAACTAGGCGTATTACCTCATTTGTCAAATACCTTCCCCAGTTTGACTACCGGCCGGTTGTACTAACTACGCGCACCCGTGGCTCACTCCCTGATGATAAAGCTACCATGACCTTTCGTTGTGATGACCTGTTAGGTCCCTTCAAACGGGCATACCGATCTGTCAAGATGCGAAATATGCCACAGGATCAGCGAGCCAATACTGATATATTCCAACATCAAAGTTTAGCCCATCGTTTGATGATGGCATGGGCGACACCAGACCCACAGATTATCTGGTATCCCCTAGCAGTATGGCATGGGTTGAAGCTTATTCGATCATTGCCTATACAGGCGATTTTCAGTACTTCACCTCCTGAAAGTTCGCACCTTACAGCACTTATGCTCAAGCGAATCACCGGGCTACCCTGGGTAGCAGATTTTCGTGATGGTTGGCTATTTGAGCCATTGATACCCCAACGAAAAACCTCAACTCTACGACGTATACTAGAGTCACCATTAGAGCATGTTGTTATGGCATCGGCAGACCGGATTATCAGCGTAAATGACATCATAGTAGGTGACATGCAACATCGGTTTCCAGCTTCAGCAGAACGTACCACTACAATTTACAATGGCTATGATGCAGCAGTATTAGAAACTATACAACATAACAATAGACAAGACAAAAAACGATTCCGTTTGGTGCATACTGGCACGTTCTCTATTAGTCGGTTTTCTACAACAATCAATGGACTACTTGTAGCTTTGGGGGCTTTGCAAGCACAGCAACATTCTATAATAGATGTGTTGGAAATTATTTTAGTTGGGACTCTAACATCAGATGAAAAAGAAGCGATAGAACAATCTAGTGTAAAAGCGTGTTTCACTCTTGTTGGACGTGTTTCTTATCAAGAATCCATACAATATCAAAGAGATGCTGATGTCTTGTTACTTGTTATTGCTGCTAAGTTATTGAGCATAACAGGAAACAAAATATTTGAATATCTTGCTTCTGGTCGTCCTATTCTTGCTCTTGCCCCGCCTGATTCTTCAGCAGGACAACTCGTAGCACAACATGGGGCGGGGTTGGTGGTAGCTCCTGATGATCATACTGGCATAGAGCGAGCGTTACTGACGCTCTATACCCAATGGCAAGCAGGGTTGTTGCCTACACGAGTACCCAATGGGGTACGCCAGTTTGACCGTCAGGTATTGACAAGTAAATTGGCAGGATTGTTTGATTCACTCATAGAACCATGAATATCTTTAGTACCAACAAATGTTCTTCTATTCAACACCAACGACTTGTAACAAAAGTCTGTCTTGATACGTTGATACGAAAAGACTGGTTTTCCTATCGCTTGGATGAAAAGCGTCGAGCAACAGCACACGAAACGGAACTATGACCTCTCAACCTGTTACTATTGCTATACTCAACTGGAATAGCCAAGATATGCTTGCACAATGTATCCAAAGTGTCCAAGAACAGACCTATCCAGCTATTGCATTACAAATACTTGACAATAATTCTAGCGATGATTCAATCCCTTTTCTCCAACAACACTACTCGCATATTCCCCTGACACCATTCAATCACAATCTCGGCTTTGCGCGAGCACATAACTATGCAATGCAAAGAAGCAAAAATCCCTACTATATGCCACTGAACCCTGATGTTCTACTGACCCCCACATATGTTGCTGAGATGGTCCGTGCTATAGAATTGCATGAACGTGTGGGATGTGTAGCAGGCAAACTCTTCTTTATGCAAGAGCAAGGGGAAAAGACCTCTATGCTCTACTCGACAGGACACATGCCCACCTATAGTCGTGCGCCTATGAACCGTGGCTATAAACGACAAGATGATGGGCAGTATGATCATGTAGATTCTATCTTTGTACCAAATGGGGCAGCCCCCTTATATCGCCGCACGATGCTTGAAGATATAGCTATTGATGGCGAATATTTCTGTGAAGATTTCTTTCTCTACATGGAAGACCACGACCTGGGTTGGCGTGCCAAGTTGCGTGATTGGATATGTCTCTATACCCCTTACGCGGTAGGGTATCATGTAGGATTTGGCTCAGGTGGTATCCGTTCCTATCATGTGCAAATGGAATTTACGCGCAATCGCTACCTCATGCTGGTACGCAATGACCAATTGCGTGATGTAGTAGTAGATATGCCATTTATCGTGTTGTATGAGATTATCTGGCAATTGTCACGCTTGGTTATCAACCCCCGACGATTGCCTGCCCATTGGCATGGTATCCTCAATGCTCTTTGGTCAACGCCCCGTATGCTCCGCCAACGTCGTATTATCCAAAGACGACGGCTTGTTTCGCATGCATATATTCGTTCATTCTTTGTTTCGCAACTCTGGTGATATTCTTATGACTAACCCCATCCCCTCCGTCCAAATATTCAACGTCCCCATTCACACCCTCACGGTAGACGAAGTGCTTGCCCTTATGGTACAGACGGTGCAACAACAAGAACGGATGGTGGCAACCTACGTCAATGCCCACGCGCTTAACGTTGCCTATACCACCCCCTGGTTCCGCGACTATCTCAACCAATGTACCATCGTTTTTTGTGATGGCTTTGGGGTGAAGTGGGGGGCTAAACTGCTTGGCTACAGCATACCCGAACGCTACACGCCGCCCGATTGGATAGACCGCCTAGCTGATGTTGCCTGCCAACAGAGGTTTTCGCTGTTTTTGCTTGGCTCACAACAGGGTATAGCGGCAAAAACGGCATCCATACTTGAACAACGCTACCCTGGGTTGCGTATTGTTGGCACCCACCACGGCTACTTTGATAAACGAGTAGACAGCACAGAAAATCAAGCCGTCATCCAGGCAATCAATGCTGCCAAACCAGACATCCTCATTGTTGGCTTGGGAACGCTAAACCAAGAACACTGGCTCAAAGAAAACTGGCACTCGCTAGAAGCCCATGTTGCCCTAGCTGTTGGTGCTGCCTTTGACTACGTATCAGGCGAGGTAGTGCGGGGTCCACGGTGGATGACGGACAACGGGCTAGAATGGCTGTCCCGCTTGGTTGTGGAGCCACGGCGGTTGTGGCGAAGGTATGTCATTGGCAACCCGCTGTTCCTTTGGCGCATCCTTTTGCAACGGGTGCGGGGGAGCTAGTGAGTATCGCCCAGGGCGTGGCAAAGGTAGCCTAGTTTGGGGCAGATTGGACATTACCATAACTCTGGGGCAATGGGCAGGTTCCCTACGTTTATACCTACATGTATGAACGTCCTTTGTGCGTATCAGTGTTATAATGTGTGACAAAAGAACCTGTCTCTAACCAACATAATGTTTTTACCAACAAGGAGGCTTTTTGCCATGTTTATGGATATTGTCTTTCTCGCATTACTTATCGGTTCATTGCTACTTGGCTTTTACCAGGGAGTGATACGACTATCGGTTTTGCTCGTGGCATACTATCTAAGCGTTGTCCTAGCAAGTGTGTTGTTCTATCCTTTGGGAATGTTTTTTCTCGACAAATTCGGCACCCATCCTAACGTGGGAATGTACGTAGCCTTTGCTCTTATACTAATGTTAAGCCTAGCATTTCTCGCCACCTATGGCTTATACACCGTAAAAGACTTCCATATACCTGGACACCTCATGTATGTAGATAAAGCTGCCGGGGTGTTTATTGCCCTTATCCTTGCTGCCCTCTTCATGGGGATGTTAGCGGTGTTGCTCTGGAATCTCTTTGTTATCAAAGGAGCAGAGAATATCAAGCTGCCCATTATGCACATGCTAGGTGGCAGTGTTCGTAGTTCCTTTTTGCTCAACTACTTTGCCTCCTATATCTTACCGATGGCTTACGACTTTGCCGATCCTATCTTACCAGAAGGCGCAAAAATCATTTTTGCAGTAGGCAATTAAGCTGATAATGAGGAGGGGAGCGGGTGGGACACTATCTCCCCCGCTCCCATCGCAGCATAACGTTGATTGATATACCTATACCTGCACAACAGGAGTTTGTGTGTTTGTAGACATCCTCTTGATCTTTTTTCTCTTTGGGACAGTAACGCTAGGATTCTTTGGCGGCTTGATACGCGGTATTGTTGTCGTCATTATGTTCTACCTTAGTATGGTACTGGCTAGTCTCTACTTTACCTCACTCGGTATGGTTGTAGAAACCCGCTACCCTACGATGTCGCCAGAAATAGCCCGACTAACCAGCTTTCTCTGGGTGCTGTTCATGAGTTTTATTTTGCTGGCTACTGCTGGTGTTGTCATCTTTCGCCACATCCGCCTACCCAAGCGTTTCCAGCATATAGACCGCATAGGGGGCATAGTTGTAGGGTTGCTGCTGGCATTGTTCGTCTCCATCATCTTTTCCGTTATCCTGTGGAACATGATGATCCTGAAGGGAGGCAATACCAGTGATTTTCCCCTCATCCGATGGTTTGGCAAAAGCGTTGAACATTCCTTCTTAGTCCAATATATCGCCAACAATATGCCTGCCGATATGTCCCAAGCCCTAGCTCCCTTTCTTCCTGGCGGAGCAGAAGTACTTTTCATCACCACAGAATAGGAAAGCACATGGCACTGACAGACCAGACCTCTATTACCCTAGAATTTCCCAAAGTCCGCGAAAAACTCGCTCGCTATACCTCGTTTTCTGCCTCACGGGAACTAGCCCAAACCCTGCTCCCCTCTACCCACGAGCCAGAGGTTATCCAGCAGATACAGCAAACCAGCGAGGCTCGCCGCTTCATCAACACTGATCCAGATGCCAGCATCGGCGGTGCTCACGATGTCCGCGATCAGGTGCATCATGCCGCACTCGGCGGCATCCTTGCCCCACATGATCTGTTGGGCATAGCCAGCACCATTATCAGCATGCGCCACCTGCGCCACAAACTCCGCAAACTCCCCCCGACAGAGTATCCCATACTTGCCAGTTATGCTGGCAGTTTGCCCGAACTGCTCACATTGGAGAACGAAATAGAGCGCACCATAGATGACCATGCTACGGTACTAGACACTGCCAGCGCAAAGCTGGCGCATCTTCGCAGTGAGATCAAGATTGCCACCTCACGCATCCAGGACAAGCTCTCCCATATGGTGAGCTCGTCTCAGTTTGCCAAAGTGTTGCAAGAACCCATTGTCACAGTTCGCAACGGGCGGCATGTCGTGCCGGTGAAGGCTCCCCATCGCCGTTCCATCCCCGGTCTGGTACATGACCAATCTGCCAGTGGCGCAACACTGTACATTGAGCCGATGCCAGTCGTTGAACTCAATAACCGTTTGCGTGAGCTTGAACTTGCCGAAGAGCAAGAGGTAAAGCGTATTTTGGCGATACTGTCTGAGCGGGTGGGGGCTGTTGCTGATACTATCAAGATGGGGGTTGAGACGCTGGCGGTGCTTGACCTATCATTTGCCTGCGCTAAATACGCCGATGCCCTCAACTGCGTACCGCCAGAAATCGTCACTTCAGATACGCTATGGGCTACAGCTACAAACGACAATCAGCAAGATTCATCGCCACTCTCGCTTATCCAAGCACGTCACCCGCTGCTGTCCCAAGAGATAGTAGTACCAATTGATGTTTGGATGGGCAACGAGGTACAACTGCTTGTCGTCACGGGACCGAACACCGGTGGTAAGACAGTCGCCCTCAAAACAGTGGGATTGCTGGCTCTTATGGCTCAAGCCGGGCTACACATCCCCGCCCGTGAGCAGTCTCGACTGCCCATCTTTGGGCAGGTCTTTGCTGATATAGGCGATGAGCAGAGCATTGAGCAAAGTCTCAGCACCTTCTCCTCGCATATGAAGACAATCATTCGTATGCTACAAGAAATAGAAGCGTACCAGACCACAAGCCAACAACACCCCACGCTTGTATTGCTAGACGAGATAGGCGCAGGCACCGACCCCCTAGAGGGAGCGGCTCTGGCACGCGCTATTATCCAACGGTTTCTCAACCGCAAGTGCATGGGCATTGTCACCACACACTATGCGGAACTCAAAGGGTTTGCCTATAATACGCCCGGCGTAGAGAATGCTTCAGTAGAGTTTGATAGTGAGACGCTTGCCCCAACCTATCGCTTGGTCATTGGGCTACCGGGACGGTCTAATGCCCTGGCAATTGCAGCACGGTTGGGGCTAGACAACGCTATTGTGGAGCAAGCCCGCAGCACGATGGGGCAGGATTCCAGTAATATAGACGGACTGCTGGAGGATATACACCGCAAGCGTGAGGGTGCAGAGGCAGATCGACAACGTGCCCATGAGCTACGCCAAGATGCTGAGAAATACCGTGATCGTTTGGCAGAGGAATTAGCGACCTTTGAGCAAGCACGGGAAGAGCATATGCGTGATGCGCTGCGTGAGGTGGAGGAGGAATTGCACGAAGCCCGCGCCGAGTTGCGCCGTATGAAGCACCAAGCCCAACATGAAGCGATGCTGCAACAGCAGCGGGAAAATCTCCACCAGCAAAAACAGCAGCAAATAGACCAGACAGAAACCCATTTGCAACAGGTAGAAAACCATGTTGAGCAGATACGTAAAAAAGAGCAAAAAACAGAGATCGTGCAAGGGGAGCCAGCAAAAGTTTTGCAAGTGGGGGATACCGTCCTCGTCCGTTCTATCGGGTTGACAGGACAAATTGTCTCGATTGATGAAGATGATGAGGTAGCCAATGTGCAGGTGGGCAACTTCCGGGTGAAGGCTAGTTTGCGTGAGCTTCAAAGGGAGAAGCGCGGCAAGCAGCAGGAAAAGCCTGTCTATGAATCCCGTGGCGTGAATATCCCTGCGGCTACGGCGGAGGTCTCTATGACGCTGGATATGCGTGGGTGGCGCACGGCAGATGTTGCCGATGGGCTAGAACGGTATCTCAATGATGCTTACCTCTCTGGCTATCCAGAAGTACGGCTCATTCATGGCAAGGGAAGCGGGGCATTGCGAAAAGTTGTCCATGACAAAATCCACAATCACCCGCTCATTACGTCCTTCCACAGCGGCGGTAAAGACGGCGGCGATGGGGTGACTATCGCTAGGCTAGTCGAGCGATAGAATTGTCCCTTGCATCTGACTCACATGTGGTACAATACATAAAAGTTTTTATATGCTACAATCACCTGTAGTAAGGAGGTATCCCATGCGGAAAACGCTATACATTTCCGGGTATGTTATTCTTGTGTTTCTTTTTGTTTTAGGCTTTATTGCCCTACCACAGCCAATAACTACTCTAGCACAATCAGGAGTAGAACAAGATGTGCCACCGCGTCCTACACCACAGCCGCGTGATCCTGAGCCGCAACCGGAACCAGAGCCGGAGCCAGAGCCCGAACCCCAACCGGAACCAGAGCCGGAGCCAGAGCCCGAACCCCAACCGGAGCCAGATCCCCAACCGGAACCAGAGCCCGAACCCCAGCCCCAGCCCCAGCCCCAGCCCCCCCTCAAGCGGTCCGGTGGTGGCGGCGGCGGTGGGAATTCATCCAGACCAAACCCATCTCTTCGTGCAGAAACCAGCGTTGTTATGGGGCAGGTAGGCGAAATCGTTACCTTTACGATTTACGTCAGTAATGATGGAGACGGTACAGCAGAGCAGGTTGTGGTTACAGACAAGCTACCACCGTTCTTGTCGCTTGAAGCGGTGACAAGCTCTTGGGGGGAGGTCACGATGGAAGGCAACACCGCAATAGTCACTATTGGCAAACTCTTGCCAGAAGATCAGGTAACTATTCACATCCATGCACATATCGTCAGTTATGCTATTCCCCCCTACAATGTGGATACGGTAGTGCTCTCTTCCGATGGCAACGACCAAGATCAAGAGAACAATAGGGTCTCATTTGTCGTTTGGACATTTGGCAGGTAGTTTTGCCCATTCCCGCTACCCTGGCAAGGGGATGTCAGGTCTACCATACAAAGTTCCCCCTCTCCCCCTGCCCCCGCTTCCATCCCAGGGCGGGGGGGGTACATGTGCCCGATTCCCCTTCTCCCCTCGGTGGGGGAAGGGCAGGGGATGGGGGGGAACGACTCCCTTCTCCCCTCGGTGGGGGAAGGGGCAGGGGATGGAGGGGAACGACTCTCTTCTCCCCTCGGTGGGGGAAGGGCAGGGGATGGGGGGGAACGACTCCCTTCTCCCGCGTAGTGGGGGAAGGGGCAGGGGATGGGGGAAAGAGACATTGCATGCAACGTCTCACCAAACGAGCGGATGTTCCCCTCTCGCTCCTATGGTTTGGTAAGACCTCCGCACTCGTAGTTCGCATCTCCAAGTGCGGGGGTGTCCACAATTGAAACCTGATACATAGGTTTATGTCCCTGTCAAGGTTTCCCATATGCTTGAACGATTCCCAGAAAAATTGCACTCGCTACGCACCAAAAGAGGGCTATCACAACGACAACTAGCTGCCCAACTTGGTATTGCCAAGTCGCATATGAGTCTGCTGGAAAGTGGGGATCGCAGACCCGGTGCAGAGTTGCTTTTTCGCATAGCCGATTTCTTTGCGGTGTCAGTAGATTCGCTGGCACGAGATGAGCTTGAGCTTGACGAAGAGTGACCATTATTACCCAGGGTCATGGCAAAGTCGTACAATGATAATGATAAAGATTATAGCTCTTTTTTTGCTCCCTCTCCCCCCTGCCCTCTCTCCCATTCCAGGGCGAGGGGGGAGCCGTCCGGTCTCCCCTCTCCCGCGTAGTGGGCGAGGGGGAGAACACCTGCCCGATTCCCCTCCTCGGTGGGGGAAGGGGCTAGGGGATGGGGGGCTGCCCGGCGAGACGTTGTTTACTCTCCCCTGACTACCCCGAGGAATACCTGCCCTATCCCTCGCGCTGCTCGCGCCGCTCCAGTGCCATCAGCACAATAGCCACATCTGATGGATTCACCCCCGCCAACCGGGATGCCTGCCCTAGCGTCGCCGGGCGAAAGCGCAACAACAACTGGCGAGCCTCTGCCCGTAACCCCTTGATTGCCTCATAGTCGAAATCCTCTGGGATACGCCGGTGTTCCATCTTGCGGACTCGCTCAGCCTCGCGCTTTTGCCGTATGATGTACTCGCCATAGATTGCCTCGTGCTCGACCTGCTCGACTACATAGGGGGGATAATCGGGGAGTTCAACCACCTGTTGAAGCTGCTTATAGCTGACTTCGGGGCGGCGCAGCATCCCCTCTGCCGTCACATCGCTGGAGATAGTCGGCAGCCCCGCATCAACCAACGATGCATTGGTGCGAGCATTCGGGAAAAGCCGAGTGCTGCGTAGCAACGCTTGTAATTTTTCACTGTGCTGCTGCTTATCTTGCACTGCTGCTGCCCGTATTTCGTCAACTAACCCTAGCGTGTATGCCAGTGGGGTGAGCCGTAAGTCGGCGTTGTTGCCCCGCAAAAGCAAGCGGTGCTCCGCCCGGCTGGTAAACATCCGGTATGGTTCGCGGATGTCTTTTGTCACGAGGTCATCTATGAGTACCCCGATATAGGCTTCATCACGGCGCAGGATAACTGACTGCTCGCCGCGGAGGAAGCGCACCGCATTGATACCCGCCATCATCCCCTGCGCCGCTGCCTCTTCATACCCGGTTGTCCCATTGATCTGCCCTGCCAGGAAGAGTCCGGGGTGTCGGCGGGTGTTGAGGTCTGCGGTTATCTCCCCTGTCACCACTGCGTCATACTCTATAGCATAGCCAATCCGCAAAAACTCAGCTTGGCGCATCGCTGGGATACTGCGGACCATTGCCCACTGGACATCTTCTGGCAACGAGGTATTGCACCCCTGGATATAGACCTCGCAAGTATTCCACCCTTCTGGCTCCAAAAAGAGCAAATGGCGGTCTTTGTCGGCAAAACGGACAATCTTGTCCTCAATGCTAGGGCAATAGCGCGGACCTACCCCCTCAATAATGCCACTGAAGAGCGGCGCACGGTCTAAGTTATCGCGCACCAATTGGTGAAACTCCGTGGTCGTATGCACCATATAACAGGGGAGTTGCCCCCGCCAACTATCCAGCATTGCTGAGGGGTATACCGGGTTGGGGGGCAAAGCTAGGGGGAATGGTGGGGGAGATTCCATCCCGGCTCTATCGGGGTAATAGAAGCCAAAGGAGAGGGGCGTTATGCTGCCAGGTTGCACCTCGGTCTGGTCAAAATCTATGCTACGGGCATCTATACGGGGGGGGGTACCGGTCTTGAGCCGCACCAGCGGGAAGCCAAGCGCAGCCAGCGACTCCGACAATGACATAGCCGGCGGTTCTCCCGCTCTGCCGCCCTGCCACACCGTCCCGCCGGTAATGAGCCGTCCGCGTAAAAACGTCCCCGTTGTGACGATGAGTGTGCGGGTGTAATAGACCTGCCCCAGATGGGTGACAACAGCAAAGCGGTAGGATGGATCATCTGGCATGGGGTAGCCTTCTGGCACTCCCTCTGCCCCCGTCTCTGCCTCGGTGCGTGGGATAATCCGCTCAACCATTGCCTGCCGAATATGCAGGTTGGGGGTCATCTCTAGGGTTTCTTTCATCAGACGGCTATAGAGCCGTTTGTCTGCCTGTGCCCGCACCGACTGTACCGCGGGTCCCTTGCTCTCATTGAGCATACGTATTTGGATAAAGCTCTGGTCTATGATACGCCCCATCAAGCCGCCAAGCGCATCTATTTCTTGGACAAGCTGCGACTTTGCCGGCCCGCCAATGCTTGGGTTGCACGACATCTGGGCTATCTTGTCTAGGTCTATGGTCAATAGCAGCGAACGAACGCCCATACGGGCAGCAGCATGGGCAGCTTCGCAGCCGGCATGCCCGGCACCAATCACAATCACGTCATATTGTGGATCAAAAGGTTCTCTCATGAAACATCTCAACTCATCTCAACACATCGTTGTTGTCTACACTATCCCATCATGCTATAATAATACCGCATATTCAACCTGTCTACTCCAACGTTGGGGCTAAAGGTGATTCTAATGGATAGACGAAAGCAACGAGGACTAACGGTTGGCAACCATACAAGTTATAGATGATGATGTAGTTCTGCTTGCTCGGCTTGCAGCACAACTTGAACAAGAGGGGCATACCGTCTTGAAAATCAGCACTGCCCCCCAAGCAGAGGCAATGTTCATAGAGCATCAGCCGGACCTCGTGTTGCTTGAAGTATGCCTCAATCAAGGGGAAGGGTGGCAGTTGCTGGAACGCTTTTCCCATACAACTCCCGTTATTGTGCTGAGTTCAGATGGACACGAAGAGGATATTGTTCGTGGCTTTGATTGTGGGGCAGTTGACTATATCCCCAAACCCTACCGCGCAAAGGAACTGATCGCCCGGATACACCAGCGAGTGAATATGAATGGTAAGGGTAAACCACCCCTTCCCCCTACTAGTTCCCTTACGCCAGAGCCGCCACACTCGGCTGCGTCCGCTACCCCATCTGAAACACCAGAGCCGCCAAAGTCAAAAAAGTTGCCAGAGCGCAGACCAAAAGCAGAAGATGACTCGATTTTCATCTCAGATATAGATGAAATAGCTCTTATGCGTTCCTATGCAGATACCACATCGGCAGAGCCGCTTCAACCAACGGATACTCCCAATACCGATTCGCCGGGGGATCGGCTCAAAGAAGCACGCCGTAAGAAAAACCTCACGCTGGTGCAGGTAGAAAACGATTTACATATTCGCATGTCCTACTTGCAGGCAATGGAGGAAGAGAAATTTTCTATGTTGCCGCGTGGGGCTATGGCGGTGCAGATGATACGCACCTATGCATCCTTCCTAGAGATGGACATTGAGCGTGTGGTAGAAGACTACCAACAATTGTATGTGACCCATACGACAGACCACTCCTTTACCGAAGCTGCCCGTAAGAGCATGCCCAGTGTTGCGCTTGGTGCTCCCCCCAAGTGGGTGCTGTGGATAGTGGCAGTTATCTTGGCATTGTTGGTTAGTGGGGCTGGTATCTACTGGTTTGACCCGCAGGGGTTCAAGGCAATGGGGCAAAACGTCATCCATATGGTTATCTCCCCTACCCCGACAAGCACTGCTACACCACAGCCAACACCAAGCAAAACGCCTCCCCCTGCTACGCTCTCGCCGGTAGTTCGCACTACGCCGACAACTAACACCAACGCGATTACTTCAACGCTGGAAACAGGGGAAATGTCTGCAACAATGACGGTAACGATGACCGTATCACCTACGGTTGAGCGTTCGCCTACTAGCGAGCAGGAAGACGAACCGCGTACACGCCAACCGCTATCTTTGCCAACCGGTACGACACCAACGGTTATAGATTCTGCCACAGCTACCCTGCTGCCAGCAGATGTGCCAACAAATGTCCCCACCCTGATAGTAACGGATGCAGCAACACCACAACCAACAGAGCCACCTGTGACAGACCCGCCTGTGACAGACCCTGAGCCGCCTGTGGAACAACCGGCACAGCCTGCTGAGCCTGCCCCTGAGCCGCCTGTGGAACAACCGGCACAACCCGCCGAGCCTGCCCCTGAGCCGCCTGCAGAACAACCGGCACAACCCGCTGAGCCTGCCCCTGAGCCGCCTGTGGAACAACCGGCACAACCCGCCGAGCCTG
>CAYPHM010000008.1:50841-73995 GCA_964410555.1 uncultured Chloroflexaceae bacterium
GAACAACCGGCACAACCCGCCGAGCCTGCCCCTGAGCCGCCTGCAGAACAACCCGCCGAGCCTGCCGATCCTGCCCCTGAGCCACCCGCACCAATTGTGCCACCAGATGAAGGTGACGGTGGTTGGACAAATGGAAATTGAAAGGAAAGTTGAGATATGCTATCAGTAGGAACACCCGCACCGGATTTTACCTTGCCAGATCAACATGGCGAGCAAGTAACGCTTTCATCATTTCGGGGGACACAGACAGTTGTCCTAATCTTCTACCCAGGCGACCAGACCCCCGTCTGTACTACGCAACTATGTGGTATACGTGATAGCTATGATGCATTTGCCGAGGCAGGGGCAATTGTACTTGGTATCAACAATGGAAGCGAGTCAAGCCACCAAAGATTTGCCCAAAAGTATACCTTTCAGTTTCCCTTGTTAGTAGACAATGACCGCAAGGTAGCCGAGAGCTACGGAGCGGTGTTGTTCAGTTTGGGACCTTTAGGGGGTATCATCAATCGTACCGTGTATGTTATCAATAAAGATGGCACCATTGCCTTTGCAGAACGGGGAAATCCTCCAACAGCAAAGATACTCGCAGCAATACAGGCATAATTGCCAGAAAGAGCATTGGTCAAGGAAGCTATGAGTACGCAAAAGATTACCCAAAATGAAGAGATCATCCAGAAGGTCAAGATTAAACTTGCTTCAATGGAACGGCGACTAGGCGGTATGACTACCCGATTACGGGCAGTATCCGAAGAGGATTTTCAGCGAAGTGAGCTACTCGAAGAGTTTGCCTTTGCCCGACTCTACAAGATATTTCAGGATGTCATCGAGATAATTTCGCTCATTTTGCTGCTTGAAAATATAGCTCATCCAGACCCAAAACAAAACCTCCATGTGTTTTGCGATCAGGCTATAGTCTCTGATGCTATTGTAGATAGCTTACAGCGTATGGAAGAATTTTACACGACTATATCAAACTCCCATGAACACTTAGACCATCACCACTTGTACAAAATTGCCACTATTGATTCGCAAAACTTGGCTATCTTTGGCAACGAAATCGAGGATTACCTGTTGCTATACGAAGCATAACGACGAACCTGTGGAAGTACTCCCACGCCTCACAAAAATACCGTAATCTAGGGCAGCATTAGGCTAACCATTCCCTCACGAGAGGGGCTTTGGGATTCTGTCTCACAAAATGACATGGAATTCTGGGGGGTATCGTTCGTTGCTCGTATTGACAGAACAAAGGAAATATAAGGCTATTTGTGTTATGAAGAAACCATATTTGTATCCATTGCTTGTTGAGCGAAAGTTTGTCTACCGTCTATGGGGAGGGAGGCGAATTATTGAATGGCTGAATCTGCCCGAACCAGACCTTACCAACATTGGCGAAACTTGGGAAGTGTTTGAGAGTAACCCGGTCCGCAATGGTTCGCTCACTGGGCAGACATTGGAGCAGGTGACGCAGCAATATCAGGAAGAGCTTGTTGGTACCCACGTTCTTGAGCAATATGGGATAGAGTTTCCCATACTCATCAAGTTTTTGGATGCAAACCAGGACCTCTCTCTACAAGTTCACCCAGATGATACCTATGCCCACGTCCATGAGCCAGAAACGAGCTTTCATGGCAAGACGGAATCGTGGTACATTCTCAATGCCAGCGAGGATGCGACAGTGATTCATGGGCTACAACGGTGCGTTTCTCGTGAGAAGTTTGTGCAAGCGGTAGAAACCCATACCCTGGAGCAATATATACGCTATGCTCCCGTGAAGCCTGGGGATGTCGTGTTTACCTCCCCCGGTACGCTGCATGCTATCAATGCGGGGCTATTACTATTTGAGGTGCAGCAAAAGTCTGACATTACCTACCGTGTCTATGACTATGGTAGACGTGACCCTGCTACGGGAGAACAGCGAGAGCTCCATCTGGACAAGGCGTTGGATGTGCTGCGGTTATCGCCCTACCCCAAGCCTAAGACAACAACGGTAGCGTTAGATGCCCCTTTTGATCGAACGTTGTTAGCAGCGTGCAAGCATTTTGCCATGGAGCACTGGCATTTGCCCACTAGCCAAATGCTGCTGTCTAATCACCAAAGTATGAACATCCTAACGGTTATTGAGGGCAGGGGAAGTATTACTTGGGATAGTATGACGTTGGATTTGATGGTGGGGGATTCGGTTATCATACCGGCAACGCTTGGGTCATATGTGCTGACCCCGGCGAGTAGCAATTGGCGGATGCTGCATGTGTATGTACCCGATATTATGGAGAGCATTATTCCCATGCTCTATCGGGTTGGGTTGAGCGATTCAGCCATAGAGAAGGTGGTATTTGAGGTGTAGCCCTACACCAGGTTGTTATGGCAATGTCCAACTTGCCCCCCATCCCCTGCCCCCTCTCCCATAAAGGGCGAGGGGGGGAGCACCTGCCTGGTCTCCCTTCTCCCCTCGGTGGGGGAAGGGGCTAGGGGATGGGGGTTGACCGGTCTCCCTTCTCCCCTCGGTGGGGGAAGGGGCTAGGGGATGGGGGTTGACCGGTCTCCCTTCTCCCCCTGGGGGAGAAAGGGAACCGTAGAGATGTAGCATGCTACGTCTCTACAAGCGGAGCGGGGGCAGGGGGGAGCGGGTAACGAAAGGGGCAGCGAAAGCAGGTTCAAGTGAAAAGGAAGGCAAATGATCATACTAGGCGTTGATATAGGCGGCACATTCACCGATTTTGTGCTCATGCAAAATGGCACAGTCACCATTCACAAACTGCCCACCACCACCGATGATCCATCACGGGCATTGTTGGATGGCGTAGCCCAGTTGGGGATGCCAGACCTGCTCATCCACGGCACGACTATTGCCACCAACGCGCTGCTGGAGCGGCGCGGGGCAACAACTGCCCTGTTGACAACAGCGGGTTTTGCGGATGTGCTGATCATTGGGCGCGGTATTCGTCCTGCGCTGTATGACCTGACCATAACGCAACCCCCGCCTATCGTGCCAGACCATTTGCGGCTAGAGGTGCCAGAGCGCATGGGGTATGATGGGGCTATACTCCAACCGTTAGAAGAGTCGGCTCTCACAACCATTGTGCATACGCTGCGCCAAGCCAACGTGGAATCGGTAGCTATCTGCTTGTTGCACAGCTATGCCAATGCAGCCCACGAACAGCGGCTCGCTGACCTCTTGGCAGCAGAACGCCATACCGATGGGACACCGCGCTTTTTTGTCTGTGCTTCGTCTGATGTGATGCCAGAATACCGCGAATATGAGCGCACGAGTACTACCGTTGTCAATGCCTACGTTGCCCCTATCCTAGACCGCTATCTCCAACGTATTGAACATGCCCTAGAAACGACACAGACCAACGAAACTACTGCCCCGCACCTGCACATTATGGCATCAGACGGGGGCAGTATGACTACACGAGATGCTCGCCAACTTGCAGCACGTACTACATTGTCTGGACCAGCCGGCGGTGTGGTGGGGGCGTTGGCTGTGGCACGACAAGCCGGTATAGAGCGCATCATCAGCTTTGATATGGGTGGCACATCAACTGACGTTGCCCTCTGTGATGGCACACTCCCCCAGACTACTGAGTCGGCGGTGGGGGGCTTTCCCGTGCGCTTCCCGGCTATTGCCATCCACACGGTTGGGGCAGGTGGTGGTTCGTTGGCACGCAGCGATGCTGGCGGGGCGTTGCGGGTTGGTCCACAGAGTGCGGGGGCGGTACCCGGTCCTGCCTGCTACGGGCGTGGCGGCACACAGCCTACCGTCACCGATGCCAACCTGCTACTAGGGCGGTTGCGCTCTGATTATTTCCTCGATGGGGGAATGGTGCTGGATAGCGAGCGGGCGGCGCAGGCTTTAGCACCATTGGCTGAGTCCTTGCACCTAGCACCGCTAGAAACGGCAATGGGCATTGTGCGTATAGCAAATGCTGCTATGGAGCGTGCCATACGGACGATCTCAGTTGAGCGAGGTAGAGACCCCCGCGATTTCACGCTGGTTGCGTTTGGGGGGGCAGGTCCATTACACGCGGCGTATCTGGCAGACCTGCTCGGTATGCGGCGGGTGCTCGTGCCGCGCTACCCCGGTGTGCTCTCGGCACTGGGGATGATTACCGCGGATATGAGCCGCGATTACCTGCACTTCCTCGCGCAACCGTTGGCAGACCTTACCCCCGCGCTGGTGTTGCACCATATGCACCAGTTAGTAGCCCAGGCGCAGGCAGAGACGACCCAACAGCATACCCGTAGGCAAATGGTGACGTTACGGGCAATGTTTTCGCTGGATATGCGCTATATGGGGCAGTCGCACGAGATACCAACCCCGCTGGCAGTGTGGGAAGGGGACGAACAGCCTGCACCAGATTGTGCTGCGCTTGCGGAGCGGTTTCACCAGTTGCACCGCCAATATAGTGGGCATGCTCTGTATGGACACCCACTAGAGGTGGTGGCGTTGCGGCTCAAGTGGGTGCAGGTGCGGTCACAGAAGCTCCCCGATGCGGGGGATATTCCCTCACCAGCACCTACAACAGCAGGACAACCAGCACACCCCTATGCCCAGGTTGAGGCGGCTCTCGCTACGGATACAACGCAAATGCACCCAACGTTGCTCTACCAGCGCGAGCATCTCCACGCTGGCGATAGGATAGCGTCGCCGGCGATTATCGTGCAGTTGGACACGACCACGGTTGTGCCGCCGGGGTGGGGGGCATGGGTGGACGGGCATGGGAATGTGGTGTTGGGGCGGGGGGATGATTAGAGATGATCTTCTATCCAGACTGTCTGTAGTAGGCAATACCAGATTTTCAAGAAACGCTTGTGATGTGTCATGGGTCGCCATAATTTTTGGTATAATAGGGCAAAGAATGGACGGTATAAGAGGAGATATAACCACTATGATTATTTGTCTTGACCAACGAAATAGCTCCGGGTGTGGAGCAACAAATAAGGATAATGCGCTCCATTGTCACCAGTGTGGGAAACCATTGCGCTTTGCTTTAGTGCTCCAAAACCCCGGTACGCTTGTTGGCTCTTATGAGATTGTCAATGTCATTGGCTATGGGGGATTTGGGGCAGTCTATCACGCAAAAAACACAGCCACGGGACAAGAATTTGCGCTCAAAGAGACCTTTGACCCGTCAAGTACTCGCGCCTTCAAAGGAGAGTTTGCCAAATTACATCACCTTGAGCATGACCACTTGCCAAAATACTATGATATGTTTGAAACGCAGGGAAATGGGTACTTAGTCATGGAACTTATCCCTGGGCAAAGTTTGTTAGAAGTGCTAGAACGACGACAAGAAGCACCATTGGTTGAATCGCAGGTATTGGGATATGCTGTCCAATTGTGTGATGCACTTACCTATCTGCACACACAAAACCCTACCATCATTCATCGTGACATCAAGCCGGCAAATATCCGCCTGACCCCTGATGGACTGGTCAAACTGGTAGACTTTGGTTTGCTTAAACAGGGTACGGATACCACAGGGAGTTCTCGGCTAGGGCTAACCCCCGCCTACGCCCCTATTGAACAGTGGGGGGGAACGGGGATGCATACCACATTGCAGACCGACATCTATAGCCTGGGAGCTACCCTTTACCACCTGATTACAGGGAAATCTCCCTTTCCAGTCCATGATCGCCTTGCTGTCTCTCCAGACCCATTACCCTCGCCAAAGCATCTTAACCCGCGTGTCTCAACGCACCTTTCGGATGCTATCATGTGTGCGTTGGAGATACAGCCAATACATCGCTTTCCTGATGCATCGTCTTTCAAGAATGCGTTGATTGATGTAAACGTACCAGCAGTACATACGACTATTCCTCAGCAAGGACAACAACAAACAGTTCAGGTAATTACCCCCAATGTTGCCCCGATGCCGATACCACCCACATCCATTCCTACCCAACCTGTTGCTCCCCAAACCCATAAAAGTAAATTTGCTTTTGCTTGGTGGCAGGTGTTTGCGATAGCTGTAGTCCTCCTGCTAGGCATAGGCTTATGGATAAGCAATGGGGGACAATCCGAGGAAACTTCTAATAGTTCTCAACCTGGTGCTGTGGGGATAGTAGACGATGCTACCGATACGCCTGTCACGCCTCCAACAAACACGCCTGTCACGCCTCCAACAAACACACCTATCACGCCTCCAACAAACACGCCGGTTTCCCCCCCAACGAACACGCCGGTTTCCCCCCCAACGAACACGCCAGTTCCTCCCCCGACAAATACGCCGGTCCCTCCCCCGACGAACACGCCGGTACCCCCTGCATTGAACACCGGAACCAATTCCGAAACGGGACAAGAAATGCCGCTTACCCTCTACTTTGCCGATAGCAGTGGAAGTACGTTAGTTCCCATCCAGCGACAAACGAGAGTTGTTGGGATGCGGGTTGCCACAACTGCAATGCAAGAACTCATTGCCGGTCCTAGTGGTACCCTCACCCGGCTCGTCCCGGCTGATACGTCTATTCTGGATATACAACGGGATGGCGATACCGTTATGGTCAACCTAAATCGCCATCCCGGTAGTGACCTGAGCTTTTGTGCTATAGCTCTCACCCTCAGCGAATTTGAGGGCGTATCCTATGTAGAGATACTAATAAATGGGCAAATGATAGGTTTGGGGGGGAATAATCAACCTATTTCGCGTGCTTCTTGTTTTCAATATACCAACAGCATTATAGATGAACCAGACCCAGGAGAAGTCATGCCGCTTACCCTCTACTTTGCCGATAGCAGTGGAAGTAGGTTGGTTTCCATCCAGCGACAAACGAGAGTTGTTGGGATGCGGGTTGCCACAACTGCAATGCAAGAACTCATTGCCGGTCCTAGTGATACCCTCACCCGGCTCGTCCCGGCTGATACGTCTATTCTGGACATACAACGGGAGGGCGATACCGTTATGGTCAATCTAAATCGTCATCCTGGTAGTGACCTGAGCTTCTGTGCTATAGCTCTCACCCTCAGCGAATTTGACGGTGTATCCTATGTAGATATACGGATAAATGGGCAGACGGTAGGTCTGGGGGGGTATAATCAACCTATTTCGCGTGCTTCTTGTTTTCAGTAATAGATAAATCCCCAAGGATTACCAACAGCGGTGTGCAAGGGAATCGCGTTTCTTGCCGATCTAGGTGTCTACCCCCCGCACACCACCGGCTCTGACACTGCCGCCATCGTCACAGCATCCCGACAAGCGGGGGATTGCTCCTCTTGCTCCTCAACCGGGCGAAAAATGCCTACCGGGTTGTGCCGACCCTTTACCGTAATCTTCCCCTCATACGCAAACCTACTGCCATCTTTCAAGCGCGAGAAAGTCGCTTCAGAAAGCACAATAGAGCCAGGGTTCGCAAAGGATTGGATGCGTGAGGCAGTATTGACCACATCCCCAATCACCGTGAGGTCTTTTCGTTCAATCGTGCCAATATCTCCCTGGATAACATCGCCGCTATTGATACCAATGCGAACCAATACCGGCTCATCCCCATCTTGGCGGCGTATCGTATTCAAGCAAATGAGCGCATCCAAAATGCGCTTGGCAGCACAGACTGCATCATTGGCATCAATAAACACCGCCATCATTGCATCCCCAATGAACTTGTCTATGTCCCCATGACATTCTTTTGTGATAACCTCACAGATACCAAACACATTATTGAGCATTTCGGCAACTTTTTCTGGCGGATTCTGTTCAGAGAAGGTCGTAAAGCCAACAATATCAAGATACAAAATGGTCAAATCCCGCATACTCGCCCGACTCTCGCTGCCGGAGTGTACCTGCTCCATCACCTCTTCAAACGTCTTTGTAGAGACATACTTTTTAATGATACTCTGAAATTTCTCTTGCAAAATACGAAATTCCTCAAGTTCGGTAATGTCGCGGAATACCTCTATAGCAGCGATGATATTTCCCATATCATCACGGATAGGGGCAACATGCGTCATCACCGGAAATCGCCGTCCAGACTTGTGCAAAGGATAGATTTTCTCGCGCACATGCTCGCCCGTATAAAGTGTGCGTACCAACGGACAGCGGTTTTTGCACAGCAGATTGCCATGTTCATCTATGTGGTCGAGAATACCATCATAGCACTTGCGCCCCTCTACTTCTTTGGCAGTATAGCCCGTAATATGCTCTGCCCCCGTATTCCAAAACAAGATTTGGCGTTTTTTATCTACAATATACACCCCATCAAAAATGCAATCTAACACTGTCTCTAGCGCACTGCCCTGATTGCTACGGCGATCTAGGGAAAGGTTCCCATTCAAGTCCTGTTTCATACTCCAATGCTCCTGTCTGGTTGCATCTTTCCTAGCTACTTTTCGAACTATAACAATGCATCGGCTTTTCCAAATAAACAACAAGTGAGAAAAAAGCAATTCCCCTCCCCAAACAGTGCTGGGGAGGGGAAGCAAAGGGGGGGAAAGGGTTTTGCGTATGGCGTTTTGTGAGCTAACCTGTACCATATCCGTCTGTACAACGTTGATTGTAATAACCAACCTTGTACCAACAAGTATACCCCAGACCTTGCCATAGCGCAGCTATATTTCATTACAAACACATTACGGTGCCGAATCTACGACAATGCGATTGATGATCCAGTGATCATCGGGTTTCCCCATGGTGTAAGTCACATTGAGCGTATACGGACCATCTTCTGCTACCAATACCAGGTCATCTTCCGATAAGATAGAGTCTGGATTACCCTTGTATCGTGTTTCTGACCACTGTTCGCGGGTTGTCACCGTGGCATGCCGAGCATCCTGCATATCAAACGAGCGAAAATCCATACTGTGCCGTTTCATACCGAGAAACTCCCCTTGAGCGATGAGTTCATTCTCAATGTACTGTTGGGTATCTTCTAGCTCCTCTGGACCTAGCCAGTAGGCAACTAGATTGGCTTCAGTATACCAGAAGGCATCTACCAACTGCTCATTAAAGGCGATGATGGTATCGGCTAACTCCTGCTCGGCAGTCTGTTCAACAATAAAGCTACTCGTCCAATCGGCGAGTGCGGGAATGTCTCCCCGATCCAACATCTCCCGCCACGCTTCGTCAGTGAGCCTGTCGCTCAACGGTTGCACAAACTCGTAGTGCGAGAAGACCCCCCCTTGCGCTACCACGAGTTCGCCCTCAACCGGCGTGACAACGTAGATGGGGAAGACACGCCCTACCCCCTCTTCAAGCACAACTCCCCCATTGGGGTTAGTCGCCACATCTGCCACCACCGCTGCCTGGACTGGGTCCATTGGATAGCCGCCCCCTCCAGACTGTGCCTCTTCATCATCATTTGCTGCAAAGGTGAGCATTTCTATCTCTCTCCCATAGAAGCGCAGGTAATCATACTCTGCTGGCGTGAGCGAATCCCCGCGGAGTTGCTTACGGGCTAACCGTTCAAGCTCATTGGCAAGGTCTACCATTGCCTGTAGAGACACCCGGTCATCGTCCATCAGCATACCGCGGGTATCTAGCCCCTCTATGGTCATCTCTGACAATGCCCCGATACGGGCGAAGACCTCTGGGACAGGCTCCACATAGCCCTTTGGTTGCTCTGGCTCAGGTGGCGGCACTATCCCACCGCTCCCCTCTGGATAGGTCATCTTGGCATACAAAATGGTATCTCGCTTGAGCTCCGTCCAAGAGCCAAGCGCGGTATTGAGTTGCTTGTCTAACCACGCCTCAGAGCGCATAAACGCCGGGTAGCCCTTGCCAGTAGACTCAAACAGCGGCAATAGGGAATATATCCATGTCCAATAGAGATTTTGTGTCCAGACCTCCTCGCCGGCAAAGGCGAAGTGCTCGCGCAAGTCTTGCATATGGTTCATGTAGTTTTCCATTGCCGTATCGCCGCTGGCTTCCAGGTGTAGTAGGGCGCGGTCTGAACCAAACGCCGCCATCACGTCGAGGGCTTTTGGCAATTCGCGGTTCGGCACATCTCGATGGGTGAGTTTGGTAAAGACAAATGCATCTGGCACAAACCGCTGCCCCATAAAGCGCAACCCTTGCGTTTCCTCTATCGCCTCTGGATCATCCCGATCTACCACCATCCCCAAGATTTCTGGCGGGCGCATATCGCCCAACATGCTTTGGAAGTTCATGAAAAAGGGTTCATTGTCTAGCTCGGCAGCAACATCTATGTCACCATAGGCAATATCTAGCGTATTGCCATACTCTATAGGGGTCAGATCATCGCTGCGCCCTACAAAAAAGACTGTCGTCTCATAGATACGGTTCCATAGGTCAAGCGCAGGCATCCCTTCTACTGTCGTGCTACGGAGCGCGTGCGTTAAGAGGGCAGCTTGGCGTGTTTCCATCGGGTCTGATGCACGAAACGTCATCCGTCCATGCCACATCATCACCTGAAAGTAGCGGGTGAGGGCTTCACTCTTCGTATAGTGACCACGCGGGGTATACTGGCTCCAGTCCTCGCCGTTCACTTGGGCAGGAAAGATAGCCGATGGACCTATATTATTGTGCGCTTGGATACTGGCTAGGTCTGGCTCAACCAGTTCTTGTAGCCCATCTGGGATAGTCCAATCGGGGTTGAGGATTTTGACAGCCACGGCAAAGTAGGCAGCGTTGCGGCGGGCTGCTTCCCCCCAAACCGTGCCTTGCAAACTGGTATACTGTGCTACCGAGGTATTGAGGAGTTCCCAGTCAAGCATGGAGATGGTCGGGGCGAGGTATTGCGTTTCTGTGCGGCGCATCGTCTTGTCAAAGAGTAGGTGATAGACGTGCAACAGCGAATCGCTAGTCACAAAGACGGGGATGTAGTTGTACCTTGCCCGTTCGTAGATTTCGTAAAATTCTTTGGTGTCGCCAGGACTGACCACAAAGCCATTTTCTGCTAGTCGTGCTTGTTGGTCGGGGGAGAGCAGAACGGTGAGTTCTACATTGTTGAGGTCGGGAGCAATAGCCTCGTGAGAGACGTTTGCTGCCAGTTCCTCTTTGGAAACGTTGAAATTGGCAAAGGTGTAGTAGGTGTCATCACCCCCCTGCCCCCCTTTGGCATCCGTCACGCTTTTGGGGATGTTGTTGGACACCGGACGCACTTCACCAATAGGTACCCCCGGGTCGATGGGTTCGGTGGCAGTAGGGATAGGTACATCTGTTGGTTCTGCTGTCGGGTCTATCGCTAGTTCTTCCGTTGGTTCTTCTTGCTCTTGATCTTGATCTGCTGACTCCCGTGTTGGTTCCATTTCGGCAGAATTATCTGGTGTTGTTGTAGGGGATTCTGCTGGTTGCTTCTGTTCACTACAGGCGGCAAGGACAAGCAGCATACCTACAAACAACAGTCGTGCTAGCTTAGCACCCATTTTCCGTCTCCTTTCTACACAAGGCTCATTTTTTCGTCAAGCCCAAACATGAGATTCATATTTTGCACTGCCTGCCCCGAAGCCCCTTTGAGCAGATTGTCTATCACAGATACGACAATTGTTCGTCCTGATGTTACTTCCGGCTGAAAGCCTATCACACAGAAGTTTGCGTTGACCACATGGCGCAGTTCTGGCAGTTTGCCATGTGGCAGCACCTTGACAAACGGCTCATCCATAAACATTGCATACGCCTTGTATAGCTGGTCAAGGTCGGTACCGGCTGGCAGGACGCTGGCGTACATTGTGGAGAGTATCCCACGAGTAACAGGCAACAGGTGGGGGGAGAATACGATATTCACGCCGGTTTCCTGCTCAATTTCAGCAATGTGGCGATGTCCCCGGCCTACATTGTAGGCGCTCAAATTTTCGTGGGCTTCGCTAAAGTGCGTCTTGATAGAGAGCGAGCGACCTGCGCCAGACACCCCCGATTTACTGTCCACAATGACGGTCTGCTCTGACAGCAGATTGGCTTTGACCAACGGGTAGAGCCCAAGAATAATGCTGGTGGCATAGCAGCCGGGGTTGGCGATAAGCCGGGCTTGGCGAATATCCTCGCGGTACAGTTCTGGCAATCCATAGACTGCATCTTCTATCAATTCTGGGGTAGGGTGGGGTTTTCCCTTGCCATACCAAAAGTCATACTCCTGCATGTCATGCAACCGAAAGTCTGCACTGAGGTCTATTACCCGTGCTCCTGCGTCAAGCACCTGCTTGACCAACGGGGCAGATATGCCATGCGGTAGGCAACAAAAGACGACATCTGCCATTGCTGGTGCTGCATCCTCTGCCCGTATGAGGGGAATATCTAGCGTGGTTGGGAATACCTCGCTCAACCGTTTACCGGCGGCGTTTTGTGAAGTTGCAAAGACGATCAATGCTTGGGCATGTCGGTGCAGTATCTTGATGAGTTCAAACCCTGTATAGCCTGTTGCGCCATAGATACCGACTTTTATCATATTACGATTCCTCTTCTACTGAACCTGCTTAGATCTCCATAACCCGGCGCACCTACGCTTATGGTATTGTTGCCATGATACCACAACTATGCTGTATGGTATACGGGGGATGGGCAACCGGCAACCGGGCAATATAGGCAACCTGTCATGCTCCCGGTATCATTCTGGTATAATAGCCCAGAGACAACCTACCAGAAAAGTAATGCCTAATCATTCATGCACATAGTACAGATTATTAGCTCCTACGGTCATGCCTTCATTGGCAACGAGATACACAGCGAACTTGCCCAGGCTATCATCGCTCGCGGACATCGCTATACGTTCCTGACGCTGGCACGCCACGATGCCTCGGCGGGTATCCACACCTGGGACGACCACGGTATCACCGTCTACGAAATGGGGCAGGATCGCTCGCTGGTTAGCCGTACCGAGAAATTCCTGAGCAAGCGTATCTTCCACTACCCCCTATTTCTCTTTGCGCTGCGTACCATAGGAGGTATGCTGCAACATGTTTTGCAAGATGCAGACCTGATTCTTGTTGAGGGAGCATACCCGCTTGGGGCTATTGCTGCCTTCTGGCAACCAGTGGACAAACGCCCGTTGGCGATTGTGCTTCAGGGGGGCGATCTGCACCGTCAGGATCAGGTAAACTATGGCTTTGGACGCTACTTTTTGCCGCGCTTGTTGGCACAAGTAGCGATACAACGGGCAAGTTTGCTACGCACCTACTCGCCACTGATGTACCATACTGCTATTGAGCATGGAGCCGACCCTGCCCGTGTGCATGTGGTGGCACAGAATATCGGCGAAAGCTGCTACCTCCCTGCTACCGATTGGCATACCCTCGCTACCCTACGGCAGCAAGCCCGACAAACCATCACCTCACGCCATACATTGCAAGGTTCCCATCTGCTGCTGACTGTCGGGCGGCTGCTGCCTATCAAGGGGTATGATGGGCTTATTCGTTCGCTGCCAGCAATAGAACACCAAACCCAAGCGCGGGTTGAGCTCGTGCTGTGTGGTCCAGACCGCCCTGCTCCTGGCAGCGGCAATTATAGAAGCCACCTAGAACATCTCGCCGCTTCGCTTGGGGTGCATGATCGCTTGACCTTCACTGGCGAACTTTCCCATGCAGCAGTGCGGGAGTACGTAGCTGCCGCAGACCTATTGGTCATCCCTTCTATCATGGAGGGGGGGGCTAAGGTGCTGATGGAAGGGGCAGCTGTCGGTACGCCCTTCGTGGCAACAGAAACCGCAGGAACCCCTGCCTTCTTGCCAGACGGCGGCTTGACTGTCCCTCCTGTTGCCGTAGCCCCCGATGCGCTCCCACGAGCTATTGCGGTGCTGCTCCGCAATGCAGCATTGCGGTTGCGCCTTTCCCAACAGGCATTTGAACGCGCTCCCATATTTTGTGCTGAACGCCGGGCAGACGAACTGCTGCCCCTCTATGAGAAAGCCCTATGCTCTGCTACCTAGCCTATCCAACCAGCCTCACGCTACAATCTGCCAACGCGCTCCAGACCTATACCACACTGCGCGAGCTTCGTCAGCGTCGTCCAGACACGTTGGCAATCATAGCCCGCTGGCATGGCGGTGAGTCCCGCTTTGCCGATGTTGGCGCACTTCACCTGCCCCGCCCGGCGGTGGGGAGGCTCTCACGGCTCCACCGTTCGTCACTTTGGTATTATCTGGAGTATAGCCTATTTGCCTGGATGTGCGCTCCTATCATTGCCGCAAAGGGGGTACAGGCTATCTACGTGCGCCAGAATATCTGCGCCGCATGGTGGAGTAGTGTCCTTGGTCCGCGCTTGGGGATACCAGTTATCTATGAAGCCCACGACTTAGAGATGCACAACCCCTCACGCGCCAAAGAAGCCTGGGCGCAGGGGGTTGTTCACCTGATAGACCATGCTGCCCTCACCCGTTCACAGGCTGTTGTCTCCCTTACGCATGCGTTCCGTGACTACCTCGCAACCATCGGTTGGCGTTCGCCGCAGGACGTAGCTGTTGTCCCAGATGCATATGACGATACTATCTTTACCCCACAGGATAGGACGGTCTGTCGGCAAGCAACCGGGTTGCCAGAAGATGCGCTCATTATTGGCTATGCGGGGATGACCTTTTCGCATCGGTGGCTAGAGGGGTTGCTTGAAGCAGTCGCCAATCTGTTGCCTACCTACCCTAACCTGTTGCTGCTTTTGGCAGGCGGCAGATCTGCTGAACGGGTGCTTATTGAGCAGCAAGCTGAGACGCTCAACCTCCACAATCACCTGATAGTCAAGCCCCCACAGCCTCAGCAAGCGGTTGTTCAGCTACTTGGGGCGGCAGATGTGCTGGTCATTCCTGATACCGTCACGGATATGACTGCATCACCCCTCAAACTGTTTGAATACCTCGCGCTTGGACAACCGCTGGTGTTGCCAGATATGGCGGCACTCCGTGAGATTGTCTTGCCTGAGCAAGCCCACTATTTCCCACGCCGCAGTATGCAGGGGCTAACTGCTGCCCTTCACGAGGCCATCCAAGCTAGGAGAGAGGAGCAGCACATACTGGCACGGCAGCATACTGCCCAAACGCATACCTATGGGCATCGAGCGGAGCGTATTCTTTCAGTGGTAGATAGGGTAACGAGGGATAAGGTACTAGGTCGCTAAGCGGGGATAAAGTAGCGACAACACCCATCACCATTCACGATGGTGGAGTCACGGGTAAGCGTTACGCCGAGGAGCTCTTGATAGAGTTGGATTTCGTGGTAACAAAACTGAGGATGGTGACGGGCAACGCAGTCTATAGGGCAATTGTGCTCGGTGATGACAAATGAGCCATCCTCTTGTTGCTCACATTCACACATGTAGCCCATCTCGGCAAGGATAGTGGTCAGTTCAATCACCTGCTCGGCGCGGGTTTTGCCAGCCAGCCGTGGGGCTATGTTGCGGGAGAGGTTTTGGCGGCGGGCTTCTAGCACACTCTTGACGGCATCATCGCCGTATTGTTCAGAAACGTAGTGCAAAACATCAAGCGCGAGGCGGTCATAGTTTTTGGGGAAATAGCGTTCGGCTTCGGCGGTGAGGGTATAGAGGTGGCTAGGGCGACCCACGCTGCGGCGGAGGTCGGACACTTCAACGAGACCGTCACGTTCAAGCAGGGCAAGGTGTTGGCGCACCCCAACCGCCCCTATGTTGAGAGCTTGGCTCAGTTCTATTGCTGTCATTTGCCCACGCCGTCTTAGCAGTTGTAGGATGTTTTGACGGGTCGCACCTTGCTCTTTGCGCTCAACTTTCATTGGGGAGGTCGAATTTTCTTGTAATACCGTCATAGACATCAGTAAATACCCTACGTTCTTGGTTGGCTATATGATGGGTTTGCTGGTGCTTTGGGATGTGCTTGGTCTGTTGTGTTTTTTACCATTCAATTCAATGAACAAGTTTTTTCCATTGTATTATAGTATTCTTTCATTAGCACAGCATACGTTTAAGTATATCACACCCCTTTTATTTGTCAAGCAAAAACCATTGAAAGTTTGCTATATAGCTTTTTTTCTAAAAGGGGCATGAGATACCTTGTAGGGGGTAAGGGGGTGAGACGTTGAGATGCAACGTTTCTACAAACGGACTTACCCTTGTAAGACCCTTTAGGGGGTCTTTTCCCCCATACCGCCGCCGCCTGGTGTCTCCAATCGCAACACCTCGCCTGCTGCCACAGTACGAGTCACTTTGCCGGGGAGGAGTTTCTCGCTACCGTTAGGATGCACCAGCGTATTCTGCCCCATTGCACCGGGGCTACCGCCATGTAGCCCATACGGAGCGTGAGTACGCCGTTCGGTGAGCAGACTGATGGTAGCAGGTGCAAGAAAGGCTATCTCACGGATAAGCCCCTCGCCGCCCCGCCACTGCCCCACCCCGCCACTGCCTCGCCGCAAGCCATAGCGTTGCACCCGAAAGGGAAACTGCCGCTCTAGGGCTTCTACTGGCGTATTTAGCGTATTAGTCATATGCGTTTGTAGCCCGTCTAGTCCATCCGCATAGGGACGCGCCCCCATTCCGCCGCCAAGCGTCTCATAGTAGGCAAAGGGGATACCCGTAGATGGGTGTACTCCTCCACATGTCCAGTTGTTCATCGTACCAGCGGATGCAGCGGGGATGCGTTCTGGCAGGGCTTGCGCCAACGCTCCAAACACCACATCTACCACGCGCTGCGAGGTCTCCACATTGCCGCCTGCCACTGCTGCGGGTGGAGCAGGGTTGAGCAGTGAGCCGTGGGGAATGTGCAACGTCAGGAAAGGGGAAGCGGCAGCATGCACCGCACCAATAGCGGCATCAGGCATATCTCCCCCCCCCAAACAGCGAAAGCAATAGAGCACCGCCGACTCGACCACCGACAACGGGGCATTGATAGGCCCGCCGCTTTGTGGGGCTGTGCCGCTAAAATCTACTGTCGCAGTGTCGTTGGCTATGGTGATGGTGACGTGTATAGGCAATGGCGTTGCTCTATTCCCGTCGCCGTCCATCCAGTCATGAAACTGGTATATCCCATCGGGTAGGTCTGTCAGCAACGCCCGAAAGGAACGCTCGCCATAGTCTAGCAACGCTTGCATATGCTCATAAACATACTCCAGACCATACTGTGTGACCAGTTCATTGAGCCGTTGTATGCCAATAGTATGGCATGCAAGTTGTGCTGCTAGGTCGCCGTGCCGCTCGTCTGGTGTGCGCGAATTGCGGCAGATGAGCGATACTACCGGTTCATTTTGCTGCCCCTGCTGTTGGATAAGCAGGGGCGGGATGATAAGCCCCTCTTGGTAGATTTCGCTGCTCATCGGCATAGACCCGGCGGTCATTCCGCCAACATCGGCATGGTGAGCCCGGCTTGCTACATAGCCAAGCAAGACTTGTCTATTGGCACTAAGCATATCGTTGGCATTGTTGGCATTGTTGGTATCGTTGGTATCGTTGGTATCGTTGGCAGCATCTATTGGGGCATAGACTGGCGCAACCATTGTGATGTCTGGTAGATGCGAGCCGCCGAGGTAGGGGTCATTCAACACGACTACATCGCCGGGGGCAAGCGGCCTATTGGCTAGGGCTGCCTGCACCGAGCGCGGCATGGCTCCCAGGTGTACGGGGATGTGGGCAGCCTGCGCGACCATATGCCCATCACGGTTAAAGACAGCACAGGAATAATCTCGCCGTTCTTTGATGTTGGCTGAGAAGGCAGTCCGTCCTAGTGCGGTACCCATTTCCTCAGCAACCGCTGAGCAGCGGTGGCGAAAAACCTCAAGGCTTATCGCGTCTACAGGTGTTTTCAATGCGTTTTCTGCTCCTTTCTACTCTACTCTATGTGTTCAAAGGTACGCAAAGGTACGCCTTGTTCAGTTCGGTGGTTCATTTGGTCGTTTCTATCACGAGTAGTTCCCCGCTCCCCCCCTAGCCCCGCGTCCCACCGAGGGGAGAAGGGGAACCGGGCAGGTGGTTTCCCCCTCGCCCTTTTATGGGAGCAGGGGCAGGGGGGAACGGGGAATAATTAAATTCTCCCCCCATTGTCCGTCTTTAATGCATAGGCAATACCCTGCTGGAGCGTTGCCAGCGTAACAACCTCTGTCAGGTCAATATCAACGTGGATGAGCATTTGGGCAAGGTGGGGGGAGATACCAGTGAGGATAATACGCGCACCAAGCAAGCGGGCAGCATGGGTTGCCTGGAGCAGGAGTTCTGCCACGGGATTTTCTAGCAGCATACTACCCGTCATATCAAGGATGATCGTATGGGCATCGTGTGCGGCTATCCCATGCAGCAGCGCATTGGTAATCAACTGGGCGCGTTCGGTGTCTATATTGCCAATAAGTGGCATGGCGAGGATGTGGTCTGCAAGGGGCATAAGCGGGGTTGCCAATTGACGTAGAGCTTCGCGTTGGGCTTCAAATAGCTGTTCTTCCATCGCCTGACGCGCCGCCTCTTGTTGCTTGCGCTCGGTGATGTCTATCACATTAGCAAGGATAGAGGGGGTGCCATCAAAGGTAATCAAATAACTGAGAAGATCAGCCCAACGTCCCTTACCATCTTTGGTCATGAAAAGAATTTCGTAGCGGTTTGGGGTATCTTCGCCGCGTAGTCGGGCTATAGACCGTTGTTTCACCAATTCGCGGTGGTCGGGATGGATGATGTCCCAGAGACTCTCTAGACGGCATACCTCCTCAATAGTATAGCCGGTCATCTGTTCTATGGTAGGGTTTGCATAGACATACTGCTGCCCCTGGGCAATGAGAATACCCACGGGAGAGACTTCAGTCAGGGTACGAAACCGCTCTTCGCTAATGCGGAGTTGGTGTTCAACTTCTTTCAAATGGGTAATGTCATTAGCAGTAACGAGAATAGCTGGCTCGCCTTCATAGGTGAAGATGTTGTTGTCAATTTCTACCCAACGGATATTACCGTCTTTACGTACTATCTGGATAGTATAGCGTGGTGGTACATCTTCCCCACGATGGCGAGCCATAGCTCGTTGCTGGACTGTCTCTAAGTAGTCGGGGTGAATGATGTCCTGGAACGACAGCGAGAAGATTTCATTATTGGAATAGCCCAAGATTTCTTCTGCGGCTGGATTGATGTAGCGGAAATTCCCCCGGCTATGAATGAAAATTCCCACATTTACGGTTGCCATCAGGGTTTCGAATTGCTGAAATTTTTGGTTGAAAAGGGCGTTCCACATTTTAGACTTGCCTGGTTTCAGACTGATACTGTTGGTTCATACTGCAAGGCTCCATTGGGCTTGGATGCTAGTCTGTGAAGTATAGAGGGAAAAGCTACCAGAAAATAGCGATAGCTCGTAAGATTGGGCATTGGCACAAGAAAGACCTTATGGCGTTTAGTATACCATATTTGGGCAAAGTTTGCGGGGTTTGTGGGGGAGCGGGTGGAAACGCGGGGGCTATAGGTCTTTATTTACGATGAGATAAAACCATTTGCAACCCCCGAATGGCCATCTGTGATTGACTCAACCCAATAGCTTTGCTATAATGGCATGGTGTCACATGCCGAAGTGACGGAATTGGCAGACGTGGCGGTCTCAAAAACCGCTGAGGGCAACCTCGTGTGGGTTCGAGTCCCACCTTCGGCACCAAGTGACTTCTACGCATAGATAGTATGGTCGGCGGGGCGTGGCTCAGCCTGGTAGAGCGCCGTGTTCGGGACGCGGAGGTCGGTGGTTCAAATCCACTCGCCCCGACCATTTTTTGTCCCTGGAGTAATACAAGTAATCGCTTGTATTATGGGGGTATTCATTATTCCTTACCTGTTGAGATTTTTCATATGCATTTTTTTGGTCCTGTAGATCATTCCCTCTGGTACCTCCGCTTGGCCCTATGCCTCTGTACAGTGGTTTTCCTTTCCGGGTGCGGTTTTCTCAAAGATTCTCTTCCCCCCACCCCATCACCTTTCCCAACGCTGGCACGGCTCCCCACGGTTACACCAGAACCACCAACACCAACACCAGGACCGACTACTACGCCTACTCCCCCCCGTCCCACCCCAACGTATGAACCAATAGCAAGTACGGTTATCTTTGGGGCAAACCTGCGGGCAGAGCCTTCGTTAGAGGGGGAGGTCCTGATGCTTATTGCCCAGGGAAGCAGCGTTACCCTACATCGCCGGGATGGTGATTGGTTTTATATCACAACGGATGATGGTACCGAAGGCTGGATGTCGGGAGAGGTGTTGAACATTACGGTAAAAGAGGCTGACACGGCAGGTATCCCTACGGTTACGCTAGTGTCGCCAGAACCAGATACTACTGTTCCCCCATCTGGTACTCCCACAAAACCACGCACAATGGAAAGTGTCGTAATTGTTGGGGCAAACCTGCGTGCGGGACCATCGTTAGATGACAAGGTTCTTGCGGTCATTGCAAAGGATACTAGCGTTACCTTGCATCGCCGGGATGGGAGCTGGTTTTATGTCACAACGGAAGACGGCACCGAAGGCTGGATGGATGAAGAGGTGTTAGGCATTACGGTAGAAGAGGCAGACGGTGTGCCTACGGTAGAGAGTACCCCCTAGTCTATCGTCTTTGCCTCCCCCCATATGGTGTGTGCCGGTGTAGGGGCGCACGTCCGTACGCCACAAAACCCACCACGTTATGCCCCGCTCCCCCCTGCCCTCGCTCCCATAAAGGGCGAGGTGGAGAAGCACCTACCTGGTTCCCCTTCTCCCCTCGGTGGGGGAAGGGCAGGGGATGGGAGGATTCCGACTCCCTTCTCCCCGCGGTGGGGGAAGGGCAGGGGATTGGGGGGAGCCGAATACCCCCTTCTCCCCTCGGTGGGGGAAGGGCAGGGGGAGCGGGAAATAAAAATGGGTAATCATCCTGTGATGGTGAGACTTTGCCATAACCCTTGTTGCCATAAGCACAAGGCTTTTTCGCAAGCCCCGTTTCTATGCTAGAATACCAATGAAGAGAAAAGCAGATAGGTCTCATTAGCATATCCTGGAGGATACAGTAAATTTGGATGCTATTCTTGTACTTGAAGATGGGCGAAGTTTTCGTGGACGCTCATTTGGCGCACCTGGTGAACGGGTGGGCGAGGTAGTCTTTAACACTGGTATGACTGGCTACCAAGAAATTCTCTCTGACCCATCCTACTGTGGGCAGCTTGTGGTGATGACCGCACCACACATTGGCAACACCGGCATCAACAGCTTTGACTTTGAGTCTATTCAGCCACAGGTATCGGGATTTATCGTGCGGGCGCATAGCAACGAGTGTTATAGTTCCTACCGTTCGCGGGGCAGCCTGAGCCAACTTTTGCGGGAATATCACATTGTGGCTATCACAGAAATAGATACCCGTGCGCTCACCCGCCACATACGCTCTGCTGGCGCAATGCGGGGCATCATCTCTACTGAGAGTGATTCTGTTGGGGGGCTGCGGGATAAAGCCTGCGCCTCACCGCACATGGAAGGGCAAGATTTGACGCTGGCTGTCACCTGCAAACAACCCTACACTTGGGATGAACCAAGCAGCGAGTGGCGGGTACGCAGTGGTGAATGGGGCGCACGTAAGGGGCATAACCAGATCATCCCCGCCAACCCCGCTCTTGACTACCATGTGGTTGCCTATGACTTTGGGCTCAAGCGCACCATCCTGCGCCGGTTGGTAGACCATGGCTGCCGCGTGACAGTTGTTCCAGCGACCACCACCGCTGAAGATGCGCTGGCACTCAACCCTGATGGCATTTTCTACTCCAATGGTCCCGGCGACCCTGCTGCAGTTGCCTATGCGGTAGAAACGCTCAAGCACCTGGTACAGCATGTTCCGGTGTTTGGCATTTGCTTGGGCCACCAACTGATGGGATTGGCTCTGGGTGGCAAGACGTATAAGCTCCCCTTTGGACACCATGGTATTAACCATCCTGTGCGTTATATCCCAACAGGAGAGGTAGAAGTAACCTCACAAAATCATGGTTTTGCGGTAGATGCCAAGAGTTTGCCAACTGATGTGGAAGTTACCCATATCAACCTGAATGACCAGACCGTAGAGGGATTGCGACACAAAACTCTCCCTGCCTTTAGTGTGCAGTATCACCCTGAAGCAGGGCCAGGTCCCCATGATGCAACCTATCTCTTTCATGAGTTTGTCACTATGATGAAGCATTGGAAGCAACTATGAAGATTTACACCAAAACCGGCGATCAAGGGACAACGATGCTCTTTGGGGGCCAGCGGGTAAGCAAAGACACCTTGCGTATTGAAGCCTACGGTACCGTAGATGAGCTAAACGCCCTGCTTGGGGTAGCCCGTACAACGGGTAGCGATCAACAAATTGATACCCTGCTACATCGTATCCAGCAGGAGTTGTTTGTACTAGGTGGCGATATGGCAAGTCCACAGGATACCCCCAAGATTGAACGTATCAATATGGCCTATGTAGAACGGTTAGAGCAGGAAATAGATAGCTTTGAAACGGAACTCCTCCCGTTACGCCAATTTATTTTGCCTGGGGGGGCGGCTATGGCAGCACAGTTGCATTTGGCTCGTACTGTCTGCCGCCGTGCAGAACGGCATACCGTGCGTTTGGCAGCAGATGACCCAATAAACCCGGTTGTGCTCTCCTATCTCAATCGGTTGTCAGACTGGCTCTTTGATTTGGCACGGGTTGCCAATGCTCGCGCTAGTGTATCGGATACTCCCTGGCACAGCACAACACCAGAATCATAACGAACGATTGCGAGAAACACTTATGTCTCCATTGCTTGTATATCTCTTGTTGGCTCTTGCCTTACTTGTCCCTGTTGTGGCAGCGATTGGGACACGGCTATTTGCCCAAAAACTCTCAGAAAAACAGGTGACAGCAGGGTTTGCTGTGGTGTTTGTCCTAGCAATTGCTAGTGCGTTGGTGCTGGCACGTAGTGACGTGTCGAGCCTGAGTGTGGGCAATTTGACGCTAGTGTTGCCCCTGACTGGCTCATTCAACATCGCTGAAGAACGCCCCCTCCCAGATATGCCACCCAGTATTCAACCATCATTTGCGGATACTGCGCCAATGACTCGCTCTCTGCCCCTTACGAACACTATATCGCCGGTGTTGGGGGATTCTGAATCAATGACGGTAACGACACCGCTAACCCAATCAGGGAATGTTGAGGTGGTTCCTACGATAGCAATAACGGCTACAATCCTTACACCCGTAGAAGAAGAGCCTACACCCGTAGAAGAAGAGCCTACACCCGTAGAAGAAGAGCCTACACCCGTAGAAGAAGAGCCTGCCCCGGCAGAAGAGCCTGCCCCGGCAGAAGAGCCTGCCCCGGCAGAAGAGCCTGCCCCGGCA
>CAYPHM010000008.1:74095-74384 GCA_964410555.1 uncultured Chloroflexaceae bacterium
GAAGAGCCTGCCCCACAGGTCTATGTAGTGCAACCGGGGGATACTCTCCGTAGTATTGCTGAACAGTTAGGGGTAGATATAATGGATTTACTGCAAGTAAATGGGATGACTATAGAAGATGCCGACTCTATCTACCCTGGACAAGAGTTAGTAGTTCCATAGGGTGGTGACAATGGCGAAGAGTAACCAAAGGTAACGCTATATTGCCCTTGCTGCCCCCCGTTCCCGCTTGCTTTACAGGGGTAGGTTAGGGGAGAAATAACTCACCGGTCAGCCCCCATCCCCTGCC
>CAYPHM010000009.1:0-72884 GCA_964410555.1 uncultured Chloroflexaceae bacterium
ACACCTGCCCGGTTCCCCTTCTCCCCTCGGTGGGGGAAGGGGTTAGGGGATGGGGACTGCCCGGAACACCCGCTCGTTGACGCTCGCGGCTTGCCAAACACCCTCTCCCCCTGCCCCCTCTCCCAAAGGGCGAGGGGGAACACACCTGCCCGGTTCCCCTTCTCCCCTCGGTGGGGGAAGGGGTTAGGGGATGGGGGAAAAAAGCAATACGTATCGGTTTAGCTCTGCTCTCCCCTAGCCATTCTTGCTCATAAACGTTTCCATGAATGACGCAAGAGCTTGGCAGCCTTCAAGACTCATCGCATTGTAGATGGAAGCGCGAACGCCGCCAACCGAGCGGTGCCCCTTCAGCCCAACCATACCAGCACTTGCTGCCTCGCTAATGAACTTCTTTTCCTTGTCTTCGTCTGGCAGACGGAAGGTGATGTTCATGAGTGAGCGGCTATCTTTGGCAGCATGCGGGCGATAGTAACCATTGCTGTTGTCTATCACATCATAGATAGCCTGGGCTTTTTGCGTATTGCGCTGTTCCATTGCCGGTAGCCCGCCTTGCTCCTCAATCCAACCAAGCACCAGATTGACCATATAGATGGGGAAGGCTGGTGGGGTGTTGTAGAGCGAGTTGGCTTTGGCATGCGTAGCGTAATTAAGGATAACCGGCAAATGCTCTGGGCATTGGTCTATCAGGCTCTGCCGCATAATCACTATGGTTACGCCGGCAGGGCCGAGGTTCTTCTGGGAACCAGCGTAGATAATGCCAAATTTGTTGGCTTCAAGTGGGCGGCAGAGGATGTCGCTACTCATATCTGCCACGAGCGGCGCACCGCCAGTATCTGGCAGGGTATGCCACTGTGTGCCATAGATAGTGTTGTTGGTGCAAATATGCACGTACGCCGGCGAATCGCTCAAGGTAATTTCGTCACTGTTGGGAATATGGTTAAAGGTAGCAGCTTTTGTGGTTGCTGCCACATGCACCTGCCCTAGCTTTTGCGCTTCGTTGCAAGCCTTGACTGCCCATGAACCGGTGAGGATATAATCGGCGGTTGCGCCTGTAGGCAGGAAGTTGTAGGGGATCATAGCAAATTGTAAACTAGCTCCCCCCTGCAAGAAAAGCACCCGATAGTCGTCACCTAGCCCAAGCAGTTGCTTAAACCGTTCTTCTGCTTGGCTAATGACTGCCTCAAACTCTTTTGAGCGATGGCTCGTTTCAAGTATGGATACCCCGGTTCCTTGATAGTTGAGTAGTTCTTGCCGGGCGTGGTCAAGGACGGGCAAGGGGAGCGTTGCGGGACCTGGGCTAAAGTTGTATACACGACTCATAGTTTGATTATGACTCCTTCTGTGTCTAAATCACTGTCTTTATTATCCTAGCATGGCACATAGACCAGCGGTTGCCAGGAATCTTTCTCCCCCAAGTATAAACGAGAATGGCAAAATGTGCAGGTCAGGGGAGTATGGGGGAGTGGTAGCGATAACCCTATGCTATGGTATCATACCAGTATGGACTATAGACAAACAGCTATTGCCCCCGTAGCATCCCGTATGCTCCCGCTGGTATGGACGCTGGCTATTGCCATTTTGCTGCTTTGGTACTACCACGCATGGGGGTTTGACGATCCCTATATCACCTTTCGCTATGCCGAGAATCTCGCCCAGGGCAACGGCTTTGTTTACAACAGCGGTGATACTACCCTCAGCACGACCACCCCGCTCATGACGCTGCTGCTCGCGCTGGTTGGGCTAGTTGGTGTGGACATCCCGATGGCAGGGGCAGTCATTGGGTGTATCAGCCTTGCGCTTGGGGGACTCGTGCTATGGGCTATAGCAGACCGCTGGCAAGCCCGGCTGGTTGGGGCAACCGCATTGCTCCTCTATCCCCTATCCCCCCTGCTTGTGCAGACCATCGCCGCTGAAACGACCCTCTACCTGCTCCTCATTCTCGTGGGGTTTCTTGCCCTGGTGCATGACAAATATGCGCTTGCCGGGGTCTTCTTGGCACTGGCTACCATTACCCGTGCCGATGGCGCACTGGCAGCAGCTTGTGCTGGCGGCTACCTGTTGTGGTTTCGCCAGTGGCGAGCTATTCTCGCGTTGGGGGTAGGGTTTCTCGCTGGAATGCTGCCCTGGCTTGTTTATGCGCTGATCACATTTGGCTCACCCTTTCCCGTCACGCTGTATGCCAAGCAGCAGCAGGGGTTGATGCAAGGGCGACACCAGTTTTTTGATGCGTTCATCATCATGGGTGTAGATATGCTCTCGCGCTTCTCCGCCCGTTGGCTTGGTGTTTTGGCTATTGTAGGTATTGCCGGTTTGATCAAAAACCCCCGTTGGTTGCTGCTTGTCGGCTGGAACGTGCTGTATTTTGCTGGCTATAGTATCCTGGGCGTGGCAAGCTATTTTTGGTACTATGCGCCAATGGTGATTGGGCTTGTGGTGTTGGTCGGTATGGGGGTAGAGGTGTTGTATGAAGCAGTGGCATGCCGCTTCTCGCGCCGATGGGCAACGGTGCTGGTAGTTGTCTTGTTGCTGGTGACGGTTATTCCCCGCCTAGACCGTATCCTCACCATCCAACGCTCACCCGACCCCCGCCTGCCTATCTATACCGATGTGGGTACATGGCTACGCACCCATACCCCGCCTGATGCCAGCGTTGGCACGTTGGAAATTGGCATTATTGGCTACCATGCCCAACGGGATATTATAGATTTTGCCGGGTTGCTACAACCCGAAATTGCCGCACAATTGAGCACGACCCGCGATTTCAACGACTCCTCGTTGTGGGCATTTCACCACTACCACCCAGACTATCTCGTGCTGCGTGATGGCAAATTTACCGCTATTGAGCAAGACAAGACGTTTCAGACGATTTGCCAATCGCAAGAAACATTTGAGACAATCCGTTACAAGTATGTGCTGGTTATCTACGCATGTTCATGGTAAAACGATCCCTTCCCGCTGTTGGGCTATCTGTTTTGGGGGCAGTGCTGATAGCCCTCCTCTACCAATTCCCCGCTCGCCACATTGTAGATATTGGCGGCTATGATGCTGGTTATGTGCGTGGTTTTCACGACCCACAGCAGTATGACAGGAGCATGGAGCCATACCTCGCTGGCTCCGATGGGCGGGTGCGTTGGAGCCGTGGGCAATCCTACCTTATCTTCCCCCAGGCAGGCTTGCCGGCTGACATCACGCTGCGGTTACGCGGTTGGCGGGGTGCAGGCGAGCCATTGCCTACGGTGCAATTTTGGCTCAATGGGAAGGTGCTAGTAGGCAGTATCCAAACTGACGGCACATGGCAAGATTATCTCCTTCGTATTACCAGTGGGCAGGACAAACTCGACGATGTGGTGCTAGAACTGCGCTCCGATACCACAACGCTTGCTGGCGAAGATCGCACAGTAGGGGTGTTGGTAGATCGCGTTGTCTACGAGGTGTCGCCTGGGGTGATGGGGCAGCCTGGGCAGCCTGTGCAACCATACCTGTTGCAAGTGGTCTATGGGGGTGTTGCGCTGGTGTTGCTTTGGTACCTGCTCATCCCCCACCCGGTACCACGGCGAAGGTGGGCAATGTTGGCATTGGGAGCGGTACTCATCGGGGGACTATTCCTGTGCTGCTACCGTTGGCAACCGCCCCTCTACCCCTACCCTATCCGTTGGTTGTTGCCCATGCTCAATGCTCTATTGTTTGGTGTGGTCATCATTCGTGATGGTCCAGCGTTGCTCAAACGCTGGCACTGGCTACCGAATGTGGCGGTAGGTGTGGGGGTTGTTGGGTGGGGTATCCTTGTGCTGTCCAGTGCCGAGCAACACGTTACCCTCTCTGTCCCCGGCGTAGAAAAGGATTTTCGCGTCTTCGCCACTCGCGCTACCAGTTTGGAGCAGGTCTTCCAAGCGGATGGTTTCTACAATTTGGGCTACCCGCTGTTGCTTTGGCTTACCCACACTCTCACTGATGGCAATGTCTTTGTAGCAGCGCGGTATGTGGCGGTGGTGAGCGGCGGAATCCTGCTGTTGTCTGGCTATTGGCTTGCCCATATGCTGCTATCTGCTCCTCCTGTTTCCGCTACCACAAAGTCCGGGCAAGAGATTCCCGACAGAAACGCAGAGACGCAGAGACGCAGAGACGCAAAGCATCGGGGAAAAAGGGATACCCATACGCGCATGTCGGCGGGAAATCAGCCGGGCACATCCTCACCACAGAGACACCAAACAAACGAGCCGCGAGTGAGCGAATTTCCCGATAGTAACGCAGATTGGCGGGGAGTGTGGGCGGGTCTCGTTGTATTGGTGTTGGCGACGAGTCCGTTGGTTGTGCAGTATGCGTTGTATGTTGGTAGCGATATGCCCTTTGCCGCGTTGGTTGCGCTGTCATTGGCACTGTTTCTGTGGGGTATGGTGAGAGATTCTCCTTCAAAGAGCCATTTGTTATCCTCTCCCCCTGCCCCCGCTCCCGTTCCAGGGCGCGGGGGAACCAACCCCTCCCTTCTCCCGCTTGCGGGGACGGGGGCAGGGATGAATCACGGGGGAATGATATATCCGCTTGCTAACGCTCTCGGCTCATTATACCCGCTCGCCCTCGCAGGTGCGGCGGCGGGGGGGGCGTTTTTGATGCGTCACCTGGGTATGGTGCTGTTGGTGTGGGGAGGTGTTGTACTTATCATAACTGTTGTGCTTGAGCATCTAGCACAGCGATATACTACGCGGCGCGAGATGGTACGGGATGTTATAGTGCAGAGCGTGTGGCGAGTATTGCCCTTTGTGGCAGGGTTTGTGCTTGTCGCCATGCCGCAGCTTATCGTCAATATGCAGCAAACAGGCGACCCCCTCTATAGCCAACAGGCAAAGAACATCTGGTTAGCGGTGTATGGTGATATAGACTGGGGACGTTGGGGCGAGGTACCCGACTCTATCCCCCTCAGTGAGGTGGTGTTGCGCGACCCGCCCCGCTTCTTGGCGAATTGGTGGGGGAATGTTACGGCGTTTGTTGGCAGCGGTGCAGAGGATACCAGCGAGTTTGGGCGAGCAATCCAGTTGCGGTTGCTTGGTTTCCCCGCAAATTGGCTGGCAATCGTGGGGCTATGCGGGTGGTTGTTGGCAGTGTGGCGGGGGGTTATAGGTTGGGGTATAGCAAAATCGTTCAAACAACGTCATGCCACTGATAGTTTACCCTCTCCCCCTGCCCCCTCTCCTATTACAGGGCGAGGGGGAGCGGACTCCCTTCCCTTTGCAAGCATGCTGTTGGTTATCGTGGCGTATGTGGCGGTGGTGTCGTTGGCGTTTGTCCTACAACGGTTTTTCCTGCCACTCGTGGTAGTCTATGCGGTAGCGGCGGTGTGGCTGCTGCAACAGGTAGTATTAAGCAATGCTGCCATAGCTTACCGTTGGGTGATGCGAGGGGCATTGGTCGTGGGGATGCTGGTGTTGGTTGTGCTGCATGGCGGTTTCACCACTGGCACCCGCGCCGTGCTGGACAAGCAGCCTGCCGATGAGGTTGCCATTGTCCAACAAACGCTTGCGCTGTTGCAAGCAGGGGAGCGGGTTGTTGTACGGGTTGACCCCGAAGTGCCGCTGGCGAAATACTCTGCGCTTGCTCATCGCACCATCCCCTGGCGAGAAGGCGGTGATCCTATGGCAACGTTGGCATGGGCGCGGGGTGAGGGGGCAGCGTATTTGTTGTGGGACACGAGGTTAGCCCCCCCGCCGATCCCCGGTGAGGCGGCGGTTGTGGCGGGGCGGTATGCGTTGTACCGTCTGGATGGTGTGACAGACATTTTCCCTATTTCCTCTAGGTCTGTCCGCACTATTCGCCACACCATACAGCCTGTGGTATGATGCATAGGCAAAGTCAGAGAAGCTCACCTAGCACCCTAAGAACTAGAGGACTAGAGGAACCGTTTATGGACAGACAACCACTCATCCCGGAAGAAGATTTGCTTCGGGCTATCACATCGCGGGTTATGAATATCAGTACTATCACCCCTGCCAGTAGTTCATCCACTGGCACACTCCAGTTTGAAGGGGAGCTACGCACAGACCCCGATTCTGCCTACGCCTTCTTGGACGAGCATTTTTGCAAGATTGGCTATACCCCCCTACTACGCGAGGAAAAGCATGGACCGTTGCTGCTCGCCATGCCCGGCAGGATTGGCACCAGCACATCGCGGCTATGGCTGGCTAGCTTACTTTTTGTCATAACCGTTATCTCTACCGTCTTTGTCGGTGGGGTATCAGCAAATGGATTTGACATGGGTATGGGTATTGCGTTCAGTGCTGCGCTGCTTTCCATCCTGCTTGCCCACGAGCTAGGTCACTTCGTTATGGCACGCCGTATGGGGGTTGCAGCCAGTTATCCTTTCTTTATCCCGATGCCGTTTAGTCCCATCGGTACAATGGGCGCATTTATCTCCATGAAAGCCCCGCCACCAGACCGCCGAGCATTGCTCGCCATCGCCATTGCAGGTCCCATAGCCGGGTTGGTTGTGGCTATTCCCGTGCTGCTGTATGGATTACACCTGTCGGTAGTGGAACCGCTCCCATCGCCGCCCTACATGATGGAAGGAAACTCGCTGTTGTATGCGGCTGCCAAGCTGGTGGTGCTAGGCAAGATGCTACCCTACACGCTGCCAGATAACACTACCGTTGATGTCATGCTACACCCTGTGGCATTTGCCGGGTGGGTAGGGTTGCTCGTTACGGGGCTAAATCTGATACCAGCGGGGCAGCTTGACGGGGGACATATTCTCTATGCGTTGGTTGGTCCCGTTATGGCACGCAAAGTCACCTGGGTCATTGTGGCATTGATGCTTGTTGCTGGTATCCTCTGGTGGCAGGGGTGGCTTATTTGGGCAGTGCTTATCTTTATCGTAGGTCGCCACCGCGTCACGCTACTAAATGAGCTACGCCCACTGACTCCCCAACAACAGGCGTTGGCTATTCTTGGGTTGGTCATCTTTGCGCTGGTCTTTACCCCCTCGCCATTGAGCATTGTCCAGATATAGCGGAGAGCACCTAGGGTCATACTCAATGGCAAAGTTCAGTTGCCCCCCCATCACGGGCAGCCCTCATTTCCTGCCCCTTCCCCTTCGGTCAGCCCCCCCCTTCCCCTTCGGTCAGCCCCCATCGAGGGGGAGGGGGGCATAACGTGGTGGGGTTTGCCCGGTAGACCTACCCTTGTAAGAGAGGGGGGGGTGGGGGCAAAAAAGACCAAAATGTCATAACCATCTGGACAGCACGGGCAAGTGTGGTATAATATACGGCATATTTGTAATCTGATACGTTGATTTTACAACTAAAGAGAGGCAATACGTGTCGCTGGACAGAGAAGAAAAGATGACGTTGATAGCTGATTACCAGACTCACGAAGGGGATACTGGCTCGCCTGAAGTGCAGGTCGCCTTGATCACCAAGCGGATCAACCAGCTTATTCAACATCTCAAGTTCCATATTCATGACTATCATTCCCGCCGTGGGCTGCTAAAACTTGTGGGAAGAAGACGTCGACTCCTGGACTATCTGAATAAGAAGGACAAAAACCGGTACCGCAATGTTGTAGAACGGCTTGGGTTGCGTCATTAGTGCTTATCTCATAGCAGGAAAACGACAAAAAGTGAATACGTTTTATCAAAAAAGTATGAGCACCAGCGGATGCAAAAACTTGCTGGTGCTTTGTTGCTTTGTTCAAGGAAGGCTCATATATGTCAGAAAAGCAGGTCTATTCGGTTAGTACCGAAATCGCCGGAAGAACCCTTACCCTCGAAACAGGGAAATTTGCAGAGCAGGCTGATGGTGCCGTCACAGTATGTTACGGGGACACCATGCTGCTCGCTACCGTTGTTGGATCAAAAGAACCTCGTGAAGGGATAGACTTTTTTCCCTTAACGGTAGATTATGAAGAGAAGATGTACGCCGCCGGGAAAATCCCCGGTAACTATTTCAAACGGGAAGGCAAGCCTACCACCACAGCTGTGCTGACCTCCCGCTTGACAGATCGTCCGCTCCGTCCCCTCTTTCCCAAAGAGTACAAAAACGAGGTCCAGATTATCATTACGACCTTCTGTATTGATATGATCAATGATCCTGGTCCCCTCTGTATCATTGCAGCATCCGCTGCGCTCTCCATCAGTGATATACCTTTTGCTGGTCCGGTTGGGTCTGTGCAGGTAGGCTTCTTAGATGGGGAAATTGTTGTCAACCCATCTATGGCTGATATGGACAATAGCAAACTGGACCTTGCCGTAGCCGGTACAAAGGATGCTGTCCTTATGGTAGAAGCCGGTGCCTACGAACTCTCCGAAGAGGTGATGCTGGAAGGAATAATGCAAGGGCATGCGGCGTGTAAGGAGATTGTCGCGCTGCAAGAGCAGTTGGTCGCACAATGTGGCAAGCCCAAGCGGGAGTTTATCTCGCCGGAATCTGATACCTCGCTAGAAGAGTCTATCAAAACCTATTTGAAGACTCGGCTCAAAGAAGCTATCAATCATCCTGACAAGGTAGTTCGTGAAGAAGCCATGCAGACCTTGCGTGATGATGTGGTTGTCCGTTTTACGGAAGATGAACCAGAAGAAGAGCTTGAAGAACGAACAAAAGCTGTAACGGGCATCTATGACAAACTACTCAAAGAAGAAGTCCGCAGAGCGATTTTGACGCAAGATTTGCGGGTAGATGGGCGAGGGTTAAAGGAAATCCGCCCGATTTCTATTGAAGTAGGGATTATCCCCAGGGTGCATGGCAGTGGGCTATTCACCCGTGGGCAGACGCAAGCATTGACCATTACTACGCTAGGATCACCTGGCGAGGAACAGCGACTCGATGATTTGGGCATTGAGACGAGCAAGCGGTATATTCACCATTACAATTTCCCCCCCTTCTGTACGGGTGAGGTGCGCCGCTTAGGAGTACCACGTCGTCGTGACATTGGGCATGGGGCGTTGGCAGAGCGTTCGTTGTATGCGGTGCTGCCAGATGAAAACAAGTTTCCCTACACTATGCGTTTGGTGAGCGAAATATTGAGCTCCAACGGCAGTAGCTCTATGGCGAGTGTGTGTGGCAGCAGCCTTAGCTTAATGGATGCTGGTGTGCCTATCAAGCAACCAGTTGCGGGTATTGCTATGGGTTTGGTCATTGGTGAGGATGCCCAATGGAAAGTGCTAACGGACATCCAGGGGATTGAAGATGCGCTTGGCGATATGGATTTCAAGGTCGCAGGCACACGAGATGGTATCACTGGGTTGCAAATGGATATTAAGACCATTGGTATTACCTATGATATTATGCGGTTAGCCTTTGCCCAGGCATGCGAGGCACGGTTGCAAATCCTCGATAAAATGGAAGCAATCCTGCCGCAGTCGCGTGAGGAACTCTCTTCCTATGCACCGCGTATTATTACCCTTCAGATTCCTGTAGACAAGATTGGGGCAGTCATTGGTCCTGGTGGTAAGACCATACGCAGTATCATCGAGGAGACTGGCGCAACCATAGATGTTGAGGGAGATGGACGGGTCTTCGTAGCTACCTCTGATGGCAAAGCTGCTCAACAAGCCGTAGGAATCATTGAAGCCCTGACCCGTGAGGCTAAGATAGGCGATGTCTTTCTTGGTAAGGTTGTCCGTATCATCCCCGCTGGCGCGTTCGTCAATATTCTGCCGGGTAAAGACGGCATGGTGCATATCAGTGAGCTTTCCGATAGCCGCGTTGAGACTATCGAGGATGAGGTGAATATTGGCGATGAAATCAACGTTATGGTGATTGGGGTAGATCAGGCAACAGGCAAGATTAGCCTGAGCCGTCGGGCTATCCTTACGGGTGAAACAGCAGAAGAACGGATTGCTGCTCGTGGCAGTGGTGGTGGTAGCCGTGGTGGTGGTAGCCGTGGTGGCGGTAGCCGTGGTGGAGACCGTGACCGTGGCGGAGACCGTAGCCGTGGCGGAGACCGTGACCGTGGCGGAGACCGCGGCGGGAGTAGCCGTGACCGTGGCGGAGACCGTAGCAGCAGTAGCCGTGGCGGAGACCGTGACCGTCCACGTCCGCGCCGACGAACTTAGTTTGTGTCATACCGAACGTATGTCCCTATGGTTTTGGGGTCTTGCAAACGTTCGGATGACTCTTCATAATATGGAGGATTCCCCCGTTTCGGGGGCTTTTTTGTTTTTTGGGGATTTTTTCCTTGCTAAGGCGTGTGACCAGTAATTACCCTTTTTTGCCCTCCATCCCCCATCCCCTGCCTTTTCCCACCGCGGAGAGAAGGGGAACCACGCACCAGGCATCCCCATCCCTAGCCCCTTTCCCCACCCGCCCTGGATTACCTCATGTTCCTTTAGAGATTCGGGCAGAGCATGGTATAATCAGCCAAAGTGAATGTACAACATGTTGTCAAGGAGGACATAAATAGTGAAAATGTATGGTCCAGAGAAAATCCACAACATAGGGCTATTTGGTCACGGCGGATGTGGCAAAACAACCCTTGTGGAAGCCATGCTTCGCAAGTCAGGAGTCATTTCACGGATGGGACGTGTTGAAGACGGCAACACCGTAAGCGACTATGACCCAGATGAACACAAACGGAGCATGTCTATCAATCTAAGCGTTATCCCGCTAGAATGGGATGACAACAAACTGACCTTGCTCGACACGCCCGGCTATGCAGATTTTGCCGGCGATATGGCATCTGCTATGCGCGTGATTGATGGTGCGGTCATTGTGATGGACGCTTCGGCGGGCGTAGAAGTTGGTACCGAACTGGTGTGGGAGATCGCAGTACGCGAGAAGATGCCCCGTATCCTCTTTATCAACAAGATGGATCGTGAGAATGCCAATTTCTTTCAATGTGTTGAGCAGGCGCGAGACATTCTCGATGAAGCCATTACCCCCATGCAAATTCCCATTGGTTCAGCAAAAGATTTCGGCGGGATTATTTCATTGCGTGAACAAGTCGCATGGATCTGTTCTGGCAGTCAGGATGGGATGTCTACGCAGGCTGAGGTGCCAGCAGAATTGCACGAGCAGATGCAAGAATGGCGCACACAACTGATAGATAAAATTGCTGCGACAAATGATGATTTGATTGAAAAATATCTGGAGTCTGGTGAAGATGCCCTGACTGCAGAGGAACTCCTCCGGGGGTTGCGAGCGGGTATTGCCAACGGAAGCATTGTTCCTGTCTTTTGTGGCTCTGGGTTGCAAGTATCTGGTATTGGACACCTGATGACGGGCATATTGGATGCTATCCCCTCAGCTGCACGAAAGCAATTCCAGGCGACAGATCTCGTGTCAGGTGAAGAGGTAGCCCTGAAAAGTGCCAACAGCGAACCCCTCACGGCATTGGTCTTCAAAACGTTGGTAGACCAGTATGGCAAATCTACCTTCTTTCGCGTGTATAGTGGCGAATTTCATAGCAATGGTACGGCATACAATACGCGCACCCGCGATGAAGAGCGCATAGGGCAGCTGTATGCGGTGTTTGGCAAGGAGCATACCGCGGTGGCGATGGTTGGTCCTGGCGATATTGGGATGACCACCAAGCTGGCAGATACGATGACCAATGACACCCTCTGTACCCCAGACCGCCCGCTGGAACTGGCAAAAATCACCTTCCCGTCACCGGTCTTTACCGCGGTGGTCAAACCGCATGGACGCTCAGACCTAGACAAGCTAGGCAGTGCTCTCATGCGGGTGTTGGAAGAAGATCCCTTGTTGCAAACTTCGCGTGATCCCTATACCGGCGAGTCCTTGCTCTCTGGTCTCAGCGAAAGTCATTTGCAGATTATTGCAGACCGCATGAAGCGCAAGTATGATACCCATGTAGATATTGCCCTCCCGCGTATTCCCTATCGTGAGACGATTCGTTCAACGGCGCAAGCCCAATACCGCCACAAGAAACAGTCTGGCGGTGCGGGGCAGTTTGCCGATGTTTCCCTACGGATTGAGCCAAAAGAGCCAGACCCAGAACATGAAGATACCTTGGAGTTTGTGAGCGAGATTGTTGGTGGGGTGGTTAGCCGGGGCTTTTGGCCCGCTGTTGAGAAGGGGGTGCGTGAGGCGATGACCGAGGGGGTTCTTGCTGGAAATCCAGTAGTCAATGTGCGAGTTGCTCTATTTGATGGCAAAGAACACCCGGTAGATTCAAAGGAAATTGCCTTTAAGTCAGCTGGCTTACATGCCTTCAAGCTCGCAGCAGAGAAGGCAAACCCGGTGATTATTGAGCCTATCTACCTGCTGGAGATTACTGTGCCAGAACAGTTCGCAGGTGATGTCATGAGTGACCTCAATACGCGGCGTGGTCGGGTGTTGGGGATGTTGCCGGCGGGTCGGGGCAAAACAACTGTGACTGCCCATGTACCATTGGCAGAGTGCCAGCGGTATTCGACAGATCTACGCGGGTTTACGCAGGGGCGTGGGACATTCAAGATGCAGTATGATCACTACGAAGATGTACCTGCCCATATTATCCAAACATTGGTAGAGGCGTACCAGCAGAGCCGCCAACACGACTAATGTGGTCGCAGGGAGCGGGGGCAGGGGCTAGGGCCCTGCCCCCGCTCCCATAAAGGGCGACACCCTCTCCCCCCTGCCCCCTCTCCCATAAAGGGCGAGGGGGAGTTGCCCGGTTCCCCTTCTCCCCGCGGTGGGACGCGGGGCTAGGGGATGGGGGGCTGCCCGAAAGGGAAGGGGCTAGGGGATGGGGGCAAAACAACCCGTTCCCCCCCTGCCCCCGCTCCTATTCTTAGGGCGAGGGGGAGCGGGAGGAAAGGCTGGGGCTATACATCTTTTTATGCCCAGGAAAAAGAGTCTGCCACACCGAAAATACCCCGCTGTATTTTTGACATACTACCTAAATCCGGGTATACTCACAGAAGTATACTTTTGCGTATTTTTATAGAGATTTATTGAGAAATCACATCCGCTTCATATCATACTAACTGAGTATAAAAAAAGCATAGCTAAAGGAGGAACAGCCCATGCATGGTCACGCCGGCAATGGACACCCTGGTTCAGAACATCCCCCCGCTGCTGGGGGGCATCCGCACAAACAACGCGGACTTATCCGACACCCTATCTATGATCTTAATGAGCGACCCTTTATTGTCATTTGGGAAACAACCCAAGCATGCGATCTCGCATGTCGCCACTGCCGCATGGGAGTGAACGACGAGCATGATCCCTTGATACTCTCGTATGAAGAAGGCTGCATGCTCATGGATCAGATTGCCGATTTCGGCAAGCCTAGCCCAATCTTTGTCATGACCGGCGGCGACCCCTTCAAACGAGAGGACCTTTTTGACCTTATTCACTATGGCGACCAGCATGGATTAACCGTTGCTATCTCCCCTTCTGGCACCCCCCTGCTCAATACCGAGAACATCAAACTGGCACGAGAGCGGGGCGCACGCGCTATGTCGCTCAGTGTAGATGGCTCCAATGCCCAAATTCACGATGATTTTCGGCAGGTGCCGGGCGTATTTGACCGCACCATCGATGCTTGGAAAGTCTCCCGTGAAGTTGGGATGAAAGTACAGATCAATACCACCGTATCGCGGTATAACCTGTTTGACATTCCCAACATCTTCTCGCTTGCCTATGAGATTGGGGCTATGACGTGGGCACTCTTCTTCCTCGTGCCTACCGGACGTGCCGTCGAAGAGGATGAAATCTCCCCTGAAGACTACGAATCTGTGATGAACTTCCTCTATGATGCGTCTAAGTACGTCAGTGCCAAGACGGTTGAGGGACACCACTACAAGCGCATTGTGGTTCAGCGAGCGACCCTAGAGCAAAAAGGACTGCCCTATGAAGAGTATATGCAGCTGAACGACACCTACTACAAGCTGAAAGAACAACTTGATGCGATAGTCAAAGAGAAGAACATCCCCCCACCCGCCGAGCGCATTCGCCGTCCGCCTATGCACGTCAACTCTGGCAACGGGTTTGTCTTCATTTCCCAGCGTGGTGAAGTCCGCCCCTGTGGGTACCTCCCCATGCTGGTGGGCAACATCCGTGACCAATCGCTTGTAGACATCTATCGCAATAGCCCCGAACTCTGCTCCCTGCGCGACAGGTCAGCCCTCAAAGGGCGTTGTGGCGAATGTGAGTTTTACTCGCTGTGCAGCGGCTCACGTTCCCGTGCCTATGCGATGACCGGTGATGCGTTGGAAGAAGAGCACTATTGTGTCTACCAACCCGGCTCCTTCCCCTTCGTTGAAGAAGCCTTCAAGTTTTCTGGTATCAAAGCCTAAAACCAAGTAGTTGGGAGAGGCTAGGGGTATCCCCTAGCCTCTCCCCTAAACCAAAGCTACGGCTAGACCTTTCTGTCTTTCTATTTTTTACCGTACTATCTCTTTGTCTATGCGACTCATTTCCTATCTTAAACCCAATAGCAACATTGTACGCCCTGGGGTCATCACCAGGGATGGCGAGTTTGTCCTTGACCTCAGCAAGATTGCTCCGAGCATACACAGGATCATTGAGGAGTCCTATCTCAGCCTCAATGACGTGCGGTTTTCCCTCACCAGCCATGATCGGTGGGTTATGTATCTGAAGCCAGAAGAACAAGGGACTCCCTCTCCCAGACTAGCAGAAACTCACCTCTTGGCTCCTATCATTCGTCCATCCAAGAACATTGTTTGTTTGGGCAAAAACTATGCTGCCCACGCTATTGAGACTGCCCGCACCCTGGGACAAAAGGAGCATATCCCAGAAGAGCCTATCTTCTTTACCAAAGCTGTGACGACCATAAACCACCCCGGCTATGCTATTCCCTATGACCCGGCTATTACTACCCAACTCGACTGGGAGGTAGAACTTGCTGTTATTATTGGTAAACGTTGCCGGAATATTAAGCCAGAGGTCGCCAAGCTCCACATTTTTGGCTATACGATTATGATAGACGTGACGGCACGCGACCTGCAAAAACGCCACCGTCAATATTTCAAGGGCAAGAGTCTGGATGGCACTGCCCCGCTTGGTCCCTGGATTGTCACACCAGACGAACTGCCAGACCCGCATACGCTTGGTATACGGCTACGGGTGAACGGCGAGACGATGCAAGAAGCCAATACCAACCAGATGATTCACACCATCCCCAACATTATAGCGACACTCTCTCGTGGCATGACCCTAGAACCCGGCGATATTATCGCCACTGGCACACCGGCTGGTGTGGGTATGGCAATGGACCCACCCCGCTTTCTCCAGCCCGGTGATACCATCGAGGCGGAAATAGACGGCATCGGAACGCTAACCAGTTATGTTGCTGAACCTGTACAGAAAGAATCCCCAAATACCGAATGAACAGTCCCCAATCGTTGTTGCAACAGGTGGCAGAGTATGCTCGTGCCGATGGCAAAGAGGACTATTTTCGCTTACACCAACACCGCTATGCGGCTATTCTCGATGCATTGGACGATGCCCCCTCTGGCGCACGGGTGCTGGAGGTCGGCGTTACACCGGGGCAGTGTACCCGGTTGTTGGTACTCTCTGGCTATCACGTATGCGGGGTAGACCTAGACCCTACCCCACGAAAAGCCCTGTGGGAGCAGCTAGGTGTGCCAGTCTGCCAAATGAATCTCGAACGAGACAACATCCCCTATGCTGATGGCACGTTTGATCGGGTAGTTTTCTCTGAGGTGATAGAGCATCTGGTCTATTCGCCGCTGCCAGTCCTGCGCGAATTTTGGCGAGTGCTTGCGCCCGGTGGCAAGCTGATTATTACGACCCCAAACGAACTCTACCTCAAAAGCCGCATGCGAGCATTGGTGCATATGTTGCTTTGGCGTAGCCTTGATACCCCGGCAGAGTTTCGCCACAAGATGCGGCTAGAAGGTGATGCTCGCTACACCACCCACACCCGTATTTATACGATGCAAGAACTCTGCTGGCTTGTAGAACAGGCAGGGTTTCAGGTGGAACGGCAACAGTATAGCGCAGCATGGGAACGGGTTGGGCTAGAGACGGGACGGTTGCGACACAACCCCGCTGGCGTGTTGGCAAAGGCAATCCTCACTGGCATCACCACAATGCTGCCCCCCATCCGTTCTATGCTCGTGGTGACAGCAACCAAGCCAATAGCATAGGTTGTGCCTAGCACAAAGACGGTATACAGACAAGATTACCCCCAAATATCCACACCCTACCCTTGACGAGAGAGCCTGCACCCTCTAAACTAGGTTTTGAAAGACACGCTGGCTCTCCCCCGCTAACCATACCTAACATCACGAGCTAGGGGGACTTTGCTACAACTAACAACCGACAAGACACCTTGCCTAATCCTAAAATGAAGAGACAATGCCCTCCTTGCAATGTGTTGGGAAGTCAAGCCTAGACACGACAAAAGAGGGGAAGGGTATACAATATGAGAGAGCGCAAGAACATTGCTGTTGCTTGCATTGCTCAAGGAAGAGAGGTTAATACATTGAATGGAGCTACACATGATCACATTTGCCGCTGATGGGGCTATGGATTGGTTAGCAAAGCGTGCGCTCCTTTCCCCGGAACGAGTAGCACTCATAGATGCTAGTAGCGGAGAAGAAATTACCTATGCTGCATGGGATCATCGGGCAAACACGGTTGCCAATGCGTTCATGAATTTAGGGTTGCATAAAGGGGACCGGGTAGCAGTGCTTGCGATGAATAGCCTAGCATACCTAGATATTGTCTTTGCTTGTCAAAAAACAGGCATTATTGTGCAGGCACTCAATTGGCGGCTTTCTACCAGTGAACTGAAACAGCTTATTCAAGCTGCCAACCCCAGGATGCTCATTTATAGTGATGATTTCTTGGAAAAAGCAATGGAACTCCAAAGCCAAGCCCCCCTAATGGTAGATTATATGGTTGGGATAGAAGATGCGCTAGAAGATGGGCATATGCTGTGGGAAGAATTGCTTGCATACGGAGCAGCCTATCCCCTACCAACTCAGGATACGGTCTCTATGGAAGACCCCTGGATACTCTGTTATACTGGTGGGACGACGGGACTCCCCAAAGCTGCCATCTTGACGCATGGCACGGTAACTTGGAATGCGATAAATACGACCACAAGTTGGGAACTCACACCAGATGATATGACCTTCTTAAACATGCCGCTCTTTCATACCGGTGGGTTGAATGTGTTTACTACGCCGCTGGTACATATAGGCGGGTGCTCTATCGTCTGTAAAATGTTTGACGTAGACCAGGTGTTTGATCTGCTTGCCCGCTACCCGATAACCACGTTTGTTGCAGTTCCAACAATGTTCATTATGATGCAACAGCACAAACGTTGGGAACAGGCAGATTTTTCGCGCTGCCGCATGGTCTTTAGTGGAGGAGCTTCCTGTCCAATGCCAATTGTTCAGCGGTTCTTTGATAAGGGAGTCTGCTTCAAAACGGGATATGGGTTGACGGAAGCGGGTCCCAATACCTTTTGGATGCCAGACAACGATGTTCGCCGCAAGGCTGGTGCGGCAGGGTTCCCCCTCTTGCATATCCAGGTTCGTATTGTCAATGAGGCAGGCGAGGAATGCCAACCCAACGAAGTGGGCGAGCTGCGTATTCGGGGACCGCATGTTATCCCTGGCTATTGGAATAACCCTGGGGCTACCAGTAAGACCATCATCGATGGGTGGCTCCACACCGGCGATCTTGCTTGCCGTGATGAAGAGGGATACATTTCTATTGTTGGACGCAGTAAGGATATGATTATCTCTGGCGGCGAGAATATTTACCCCGCCGAGATAGAAAGTGTCATGCTTGGACATCCTGCCATTGCCGAGTCTGCTGTAATAGGGGTACCAGACACCAAATGGGGAGAGGTTGGTCGGGCTATTGTTGTATTACGCACAGGAGCAAATGTCAGTGCAGATGAATTGCTCGACTATATGCAGAAATTTTTGGCACCCTACAAACTCCCCAAATCTATTGTATTTGTGAAGGATTTACCCAGGACAGGTGCAGGCAAGATTGACAAGAAAGTCCTGGCAGAACAGTATGGAGGCATTACGTGACCATTTCAACAAACAACCGATACCGTCTCATCCTTATCTTCATCCTCGTTACTGGCTTACTTGGGGCTTTGCTGGTTGGCTCTACCCAACAGGCTTGGGGGCAATCCCAGCTGGGCAAGCAGGTTAAAGGGGTTATCCAGGGAGATGTGACGTGGACGAAAGCAGAAAGCCCCTATATCCTCACGGACAGAACAACTATCCCCAATGGAAGCAGTCTGACCATTGAGCCTGGAGTTGTCGTGCAGGGACAGACAGAAACAGAACTCAAGGTCTTTGGGACACTCAAGGCGGTAGGGACAGTGACAGAGACGATTACCTTTACGTCAGAGAGTGATAGTGGGCCAGATCAATGGTCAGGGTTGGTCATTGATGGCGGCTCTGGCGAACTGCGCCATACCATAATCCGCTATGCTGGTAATGTCAATAGCATAGACCTACGAAGCAATATCTCTGTGCGGAACAGTCCATCAGTACACATTGACCACAGTCTTATTACCCAAGAAGAGCATCGCGGTACCATAACCTTAGATGTGATAGACTATGGGATGTACATTGAAAATAGTACCGTACACATCATCAACAGTAGCTTTATTGAAAATGGCAATTCTGCGGAAGATGCAGCCGTATATACCACCGGTAATCGGATGATGCTGACGATGCAAAACAATATTTTTAGCAATAATAGCGTTAATCGGGTGGTTATTGACAGTGAGCAATGGAAAACAAACGATATTACCCTTGAGCCACAAGAGGGATTGGAAGGGTATCAGCTTAACCAGTTCTTTACTATTACAGACAATATGACTATGACGATAGCCCCAGGCACAACGGTGATGGGCAGGAGTGTTGGCGGTATCAAAGTGCAAGGCAACCTTACCGCTATCGGGACAGCCACACAGCCGATCACCTTTACCAAAGCCCAGAGTAGCAGCGGATGGAGAGGGTTACTCTTTGATGGGTCAGAAGGGAAGGGGTCTGGTAGCCTCAAGTACGTGAGCGTTTGGCATGGCGGACAACCCAACGGTACCCAACCGAGCAATATTGCGGTGGTAGATGTACAAGACCCTGCCTCTGTGCATATTGAGCAGAGCGATATTCGCCATGCGTATGCGCCCGGCGGTATCCCAAAGGGGACACCTGAACAGGGTATCTATGTGGAAAATAGTATTGTATCGGTAGATTCAACCTACTTCGGAAACAATGGGTCGTTGAATAACGACAACACGATCTATGTGACGGGCAATGACACAGAATTCAGCTTGACCCGTTCTGAGATAGTCAACACATCGGAAAGCAAGTCTAACGAATCTGGTCCTCGTGGAGTGCTTATCAGTGGGGGGAAGGTCAACGTGTGGTGTACATCCTTTGAGATAAACAAGGGCAGTGGGGCTATCTATACCACCCGAAGCCTCAGCACCACAGTTACCCATTCCAGTTTTATCAACAATCAATATGGGGTTGTTCATCGAGAGGGTCCCGCGGTGTTTGCCAAGTATAACTGGTGGAATAGTTCATCTGGTCCCTATACGGGTCGCCCCGGTATCAATGATGCCGTCAACGCCGTGGCAGGGAATGTGCTCTATGACCCCTGGCTCACCTCACGCCCAGATTGTTTGATGGCAGTCTATCTACCATTGGTTCAGAGATAAGGGATAAGGGATAAGGGATAAGGGATAAGGGATAAGGGATAAGGGATAAGGGATAAGGGATAAGGGATAAGGGAAAGGAGGGGAGATGATTTCTAGCTCTTGAAAAGTGTTCAGAAGTGTGTTGTACTACGCTTTATGGGTATGTCTACTATTCGACAGTTTTCAGAGCAGATCGGCGTTTCGGTAAAGACCCTCCAGCGGTGGGATCGGGAAGGAAACCGTATTCCCCTCCGTACCCCAAGCAACCGACGACAGTATACCGATGAACACATCCGTCAAGCACTTGGATTACGGGGTATCCAGACGACCATCGAAACGCGAAAAACCGTGGGGTATATGCGGGTATCGAGTCAGGCGCAGCAACCTGACCTAGCTAATCAGCGTCACGCACTTGAGCAGTTTTGTGCAGCACGATGTGAAAAGCGAAAATCATTGTGCAGATAGTCGCTATATTACCCTCACCAATATCGGCTCAGAGTCCAGAACGTTGCACGACTAGACGATAGATGAAGACACGGAGTACCCATTGCCAGATATAGTCCTAGACCCTGGTGTTGATGTCAAGATATGGAGTGGTCCGGGGACAAACGATAATCAGAACATCTATGTTGGGCGAACGAGCCTCGTTTGGGATGCCAAAAATGGGATGTCTGTAGGTGTGGTAGATAATAGCTTATTGAGCGGTCATGTAGAATTGTACTTTGTGGGCGGACAGAGCTGCTACCCGGTACTTGGTCCCCCCATCCCCTCGCCCCGCGTCCCACCGCAGGGAGAAGGGGAACGCACACCGGGCAAGCCCCCATCCCCTTAACCATTTTTGCTCATCGCATAGGCAATCCCCTTTTGCAAGCTGCCACGGGTAATAATGTTGCTCAAGTCTACCCCCAAGCTCACTAGCGTTTGTGCCATAGACGGTCCAATGCCCGTAAGCATCACCTCTGCCCCAAGCAACCGCACCGCCTGCGCCGCCTGGATGAGCACATTGGCTACCTGGGTATCCACCACTTGCATACCGGTAATGTCAATGATAGCGAAGGCAGCATCATGGTTTGCCACCCCCTCAAGTAGTGTTTCCATAATCGTTTGGGCACGTCCACTATCTATGCTACCAATGAGCGGCATAATCACCACCTTGTCAGCAATGGGAATAAGCGGCGAGGAAAGCTCACGGATAGCTGCCCGCTGCGCCTCTATTACCTGCTCTTGCAAGGCAGCATGTTCTTGGATTTGACGTTTCTGTTGGGATATATCGCGGATAACTCCCGCTACCTCCTGCACCTCTCCTAGCTCATTGTGAATAGCAAACGCCGACATCACGCCAGGAAAGATGCTACCATCACTTCGTTTGTAGGAAAGTTCCCCCTGCCAAAAGGCATGTTCGATAACTTGCTGCATCAAACGTTGCATCTTTTCGGCAGGCTCGTTATAGAGATTGAGAAAACTGGTTCCTACCAGTTCGTCCCCATAGTCCATCATCACGCGATAGGCAGGGTTGGCGTAGGTTACTATTCCGTCAAGGTTTGCTACCCCAATGCCATCACCGGCATTTTCTACCAGCATTTTGAAGAGGCGGAGTTGATCTTCCGTTTGCTTGCGCTCGTTGATGTCGGTAATAGTCCCTGCCATCCGTATGGGATTTCCTGTTTCATCCCGCTTCGTGATCTTGCCACGAGACAAGAACCATACCCACTCGCCGGACTTGTGGCGCATACGAGCCTCACAAGCATGCTCATCTCTCGTGCCTTGCAAATACTCTTGAAATAGGTTGATGGTATCGGCTTGGTCATCAGGATGGATAATCTCTATCCATGTATCTGCAACCGGGGCGAGTTCTTCAGGAGCATAGCCGAGCATTTCAGCGTAGCGTGGGGAATAGTAGGCTTTATTGGTTACGAGATTGGTATCCCACGCCCCATCTTGGCTGCCTTCCAAGATATAGCGTAACCGCTCTTCCTGCTCGCGCACTTCATCCTCCAAGCGTTTGCGCTCGGTAATGTCTGCGGTAATACCGCCTAGTCCATAGATCGTACCTTCGGGGTCATACAAAGGAAACTTGGTGGAGATATAGGTTCTGTTACTCCCATCATCCTGGGGCAACGTTTCCTCTATCACCAAGATTTGCCCCGTAGCAAGCACCTGTTGGTCATTGGTACGGATAGCATCAACAGCATCTTTTTGGAAAAAGTCATAGTCGTTCTTGCCAATAATATTTTCAGGTTCACGCTGGAGTAGCTTGGCAAACTGGCGATTAGCTAGAATAAGCGTACCTTCAGTATCTTTGGCATAGATGATAGATGGCGAGTTGTCTATGACATGCTGGAGCAACAATTGCTTGGATCGCAGTTCTTCTTCCACCCGGCGATATTCGGTAATATCAAGCACATACCCCTCATAGTGGGTAATTGTTCCCTCTTGGTCGCGGATGATGCGCGTATAGTCATATATCCAGCGTACATCCCCATCAGCATGCACAAGGCGATAGGATTGTTCAAAACTCTTAGCCCCCGCCTCGCTATAGCCCTGTACCTCTGCTGCGACCCGTTCGAGGTCTTCTGGGTAGACTATCGAGACAAAGGGGATACGTCCACTGGTCAGGTCATCGGGGGTGTAGCCAAGTTGCTGCACATTGGGGGAAACAAAATCAATGGGACAACCGGCTGCAGCTACCCAACGAAAAAGAATAATTGCGCCCCCTTCAAAGAGGGTCTGATGTTGGTATTCTGTTCGAGTACGGAGTTGTTGTTCTAGTTCTCCGATGCGTTGTTTGAGCGATTCATTTTCCTTTCGCAAGTGCTCATGTTCTGCATGGGACATAGGTGTTGTTCCTTTCGATCTACTTGGTATAAAGCATACGAATTTTGCTGATGTATGACCAGAAATGAACCATTTTGGTTAGGGGCAAGCCCCCATCCCCTAGCCCTTTCCCCCACCATGGGGAGCAGGGGGTCCGTATTGAAAGCAAGGGAGCATGCTCCCTTGCTACCCCCCCCCGTCCAATCCTCCTTCTCCCCTCGGTGGGGGTAGGGGATGGGGAGGAGAGACGTTGCATGCAACGTCTCTACATCTGCAACAGAACACAGAAAACCAGGGTGCAATATGAGCTATGCCCCATAGATTCCCCGTTCCCACCGCGAAGCATGATACCTTCTCATGGAGACGGGTAAAGGCTCTCCCTCAACAGGATTTTGTGTGACCCACAAAGCACATTCCCAGGTCTGTCGGGCTATGACCTCTATATCTTGACTCCAAAACATCCCCGCCAATTCTCGTATGGGCAACTGGAGGATTGCCTCTCCTTGCGGGCTTAAAACAGCCAAATTCCCCCCCACTGAGGCGACTTGTTCATCGGTCAGATGTTGCTTACGGAAAATATCATGCACAAGGCGTTGCGGGACTTCGGATACCAGATCAACCTTTTGTAACGTGGGTTGCTCCCCTTTGCGGACATATTCCACTGCCCATACTGCCGGTCCTGCAGTTTTGGGGAGGGGCTTCATATCGGTAAACCAATCATACCAGTACATCCATGCTGTTTTCGAGCGACTAGTGGGATGGTGAAATCCCCACAACCGCTGCGGCGTATCAAACGCCAAGTAGACTCCCCCAACGGCTGGACTATACGGATTTCGCTCCTGCCACCATCCAATCGCATAGGCTTCTATATCTCGTTGGGCTAGTAGCCCTTGCTCGTGGGCGAGATAATGCCACACGCGGTCAATATGGATGCTATGACTAGGCTGCCAGAAAATAGCCCCATTTGGCGTGGCTTGCACTTGTTCTAGCACATAGGGGGCGGGGCTTTTTTCGACGTGCTCTTCATACCTTTCCGGGTAGATAGTATAGCCACGGGTGGAAACATCTTCCATAGGGAACATCCGGGTGGGACCATACCCAATGGGACTGCCTGGCTCCAACGTTCCTATTGGGAGAAGAGCGCATTGTCGTTCTTTCTCATACCCAAACTTCACTCCCTCAATAGCCCAGTATGCGGTGCATTCTTCGGGTGGCGGACGCAACCAGTGACCACGATTCTCGGTGAGCATCCATCCTTTTTGAAACTTCTTCACGTAATAGTTGGAACGTGGGTAGGCAATGTATGCGGGACCTTCTCCAATACCTTCGCCCCAATTCCACACTTCCCACCAACCAATAACCCATAGACCACATTGGCTTTTCCAACGATCTATTACTTCACCACTCGTTATGAGGATTTCATCTACACTAGCAGGTCGTTCAAGAACAAACGTGTGTTCATATTCAATAAGTGTTCCCAATTGCTTCTCCTTTGGCAAAGTTCTGTTTGGTATGGAGGTTCGCACGACAATGTTGTCTTAGTTCCTCCTACCTTTACCTTCCTTATCCATAGTCTCCCCGTTCCCAACGCGATACGTGGTAGCGTCTAGCTGCGGCGGGGAATGGCTCCCCCGCAACGGGATTTTGTGTCACCCACAAAGCACATTCCCATGCATGCCGAGCGATAGTATCGACATCTTGACTCCAAAAGATACCAGACAATTCCCGTATGGGCAACTGAAGGATGGACTGCCCAGTATCATGTCAAAGTTCCAATTCCCCCCCCATCCCCTCGCCCCGCATCCCACCGCGGGGGGAAGGGGCTGTTAGGCTCCCCCTCGCCCTTTATGGGAGAGGGGGCAGGGGGAGAGGGTATTCCGGGCAACCCCATCCCCTAGCCCCCTGTTGGTACCAGTGTTCCCGGTGGGATTGAGGAGGGAGAGGGTGTTCCGGGCAACCCCATCCCCTAGCCCCTTACCCCCGCTACGCGGGAGAAGGGGAACGAACACCGGGCGGCTCCCCCTCGCCCGAACGAGCCGCGAGTGAGCGGATGTATCCTTTGTATCCCCCTCGCCCTTTATGGGAGAAGGGGCAGGGGGAGAGGATAGGTAAAAAGGGCAAAAATTCTTTGATTGTGCGACTTTGCAATCACCCTACGGCAAAGTTCTGTGAACTTTGGCTATGGGGGGTTCATGACAATGTTGCCAGAACCCCCCATGCCCTAGTATTGTGTCCTCTTTGGTTGCCTAGCTACTCATCTACGCTACTCATCTACAAAGAAGTACACGATAGATTTATTCCCGCTTGAAGTTCCCTCAAAAACGATAGTCCAGATACCTTCGGTCATGTCGCTGGTATCAAGGGGTAGATCGTAGACTGCACCAGTATCGCCAATATCCAGCGTTTCTCGTGTACCCATAACGCTGTCATCCGGGGCGGTAATCCAAAAGCCAACCTGCTCATTAGGCTTGAAACCGTAGATGTCTATGACGATCTGGGTTCCCTGGCTCACGCATTTGGATGGGCGAATGTTGGCATTTACCGGGTCTGGTGTATCGGCACACGTCCCACTTGAGGTCGGCGGCGGTGAGGTGTTGGTGGTTTCTGACCCGGTACCTATAACGCGGAAATAGACCATAGACCGATTGCCGCTAGATGTCCCCTCAAAGATAATGGACCAGAGACCAGCAGCCATACCGCTAGTGTCAAAGGGCATATCGTAGATTGCTCCTGTGTCTCCAATACTGACCGTATCCTGTGTCCCAACAATGTCTCCATCTGGGTCAGTAATCCAGAAGCCAACCTGCTCATCGGGTTTGAAGCCATAGATGTCTATAACAATCTCTTCCCCCTCATAGACACATTTGGCGGGGCGGATGTTGGCATTTACCGGGTCTGGCACGTCTGTACAGGGGTCTTCTTGTTGTTGAACCGGAGGTGTTCCGCCTCCATTCCCCTGCTCACGTTCTAGCCCCTCCTTGCCAAGTAAGCCAAGCAACACATGGTAGGGGGGATTATTCTCGGGGTGTAGTTCAAAGCGAGCACGCTCAAAGATCTGAACATCATAGGAAACCCCATCGGTGGTGTAAGTCAGCAAATCAGACAGGGGTTTGCCAAAGAGGGCGATGTTCTCTTGGATGCTATAGCCTGGTACCCCATCAAGTTCTAGCCCATAGCTCTTGTAGCGTTGCAAAAACTCATCACACACATTCCAGCCGGTGTCAAAGTACACACAGCCGTTGATAGGGTCTTCTTTCATAGACAGGTCTACCCCTTCAGACTTAGCAAGTTCTGCTTCATCTGCTCCCAAACGCCCAAGCAACACGTCATAGGGGCGGGGGTTTTCGGGGTGAAGTTCTAGCCGATTTCGTTCAAACCACTGAACTTGGTAGGGTCCACCTTCGATGATCTCGGTACGTTGTGGGGTGATGGGGTACCCAAAGACTGCCAATCCTCCTTGATTATTCCAAAATTCACCGATGCGTCCTGAAATGCAATAGCCAGTTTCAGGAAAACATTGCTCACCTGACTGTGCTTGGGCAGAACGCTGGGGAAGAGCCGACAAAACCATACTGACCACCAACAAGACGATGTATGACCAACTGCGTAACGAACGCATGCTACTACTCCTCTCATACTAGCTGACCCAATTGTTGCTATTCCATCATTTGTACCTGAAACCACAGGGGCAATGTCTGGTTTGTCCCATTCCTTGTCCCTTCCCCGCAAACGGAGATGAGGATTATGGTTAGTTCCTCCTTGCCCTTTATGGCAGAGGGGGCAGGGGGAGCGGGAGTAAAAAAGGGTTTTAATGCTTATCATTGCGCGACTTTGCCATGCCCCTGGAACGCCGGCGGGACGTTGCATGCAACGTCCCGCCGGCGATATATTCCCAATGCAAGGGGGTAGGTAGCCTTATACGCCAAGTTTGCGCTTGAGTTCTTCCAATTCCGCATCTACGCCACTTTCCGCTTCCAGCTTGCGAAACTGATTTTCTAACGTATCGGTTTCTAGCTCGGCTAGGGCTTCAGCCTTTGCGAGACGGTCATCTACGCGGCTTTCGAGCATATCGAGCTTGTCCATTGCCGTGACCCTGCCCAAGTTGCGGGTGGTCTGTTGGAGAGTCTCTTGGGTCTTGGCACGGTTCTGCTTGGCGACAATGAGGTCACGGTGGGCTTTGGTCTCTGCCATGCGGGTCTCCAGGTTGGCGAGGGCTTCCTGGAGTAGGTCAACCTGTTCTGCTTGGGCAGTATACTGCCCTTCATACTGAGCACGAACACGATCTGCTTGGTTTTTGCGTTGCAATGCCGCCTTTGCCAAATCTTCTTTGTCCGCACGCAGGGCTTGCTCGGCTTTGCCTTGCCACTTTTCTACCTCCGCCTCATATTGGATTTTGCGCTGTTGCAGGCGGGTTTCATCTGCCATAGCCGAAGCGACCTCTGTTTTGGCAGCATAGTACTGGTCATTCAGTTGACGCAGGTACTCATTAGCCATCTTCTCTGGGTCTTCGGCATTATCCAACAGATCGTTGATGTTAGCACTCAAGATGTCCTTAATACGACCAAGAAACGACATAGTTCTTCTCCTTCTATTATGTGGATACCAAACCAACTACTCACACACCGAGCGAACGCTTCAACTCTTCCAACTCGGCATCAACCGCCGAATCCTCATCTAGCTGTTGAAACTCGGATTCCAACGAGCTGGATTCTAGCTGTACTATTTGCTCCTTCTTCATTTGGGCGAACTCGTCCATAGCAGACTGTACGCCCATAGATGCTGAAGTCCCACGTATTGCCTGCATGGTCTGCATACGGTGCTTCTTGACAACGGTGAAATCAATTAAGTCAAGACAGGCTTTGGTCTCACCTATCTGCATTTCTAGGGTTGCCAGTGCATCTTGCAGTTTGTCTACATGTTCACAATAGGCTTCATATCGCTGCGTGTACTGTTGGGCGAGACGTTCAGCATGTTTTTTGCGTTGCAATGCCTGCTTTGCCAAATCCTCTTTGCCAGCACGCAAGGTTTGCTCCGCTTTGCCTTGCCATCTTTCTACCTCCGCTTCATACTGGACTTTGCGCTGTTGTAGGCGGGTTTCATCTGCCATAGCCGAAGCCACCTCTGTTTTGGCTTCATAATACTGCTCGTTTAGTTGGCGCAGGTACTCATTTGCCAACTTCTCTGGATCCTTAGCATTATCCAACAAATCGTTGATGTTAGTACTCAAGATGTCCTTAATACGACCAAAAAACGACATAGTTGTTCTTCTTACTATAACTGGATACCAGACCGAACACTTACAAACCGAGCGAACGCTTCAACTCTTCCAATTCGGCATCAACCGCCGAATCCTCGTCTAGCTGTTGAAATTCAGACTCCAACGAGCTGGATTCTAGCTGCGCCATCGCTTCTGTTTGGGCGACCTGATGATCCACCCGCTGCTCCATCTGGTCGAGCTTGTCCATTGCAGACTTCCCACCCATCGCGGCTGAAGCCCCTCGTATTGCCTGCATCGTCTGCATGCGATTCTTCTTGGCAACGATAAGATCGCGGCGGGCTTGCGTTTCAGTTATCCGCGACTCCAGTAAGGCTAACGCTTCTTCCAAATCGTCTACCTGCTCGTCTTGTGCAGCATACTGCTTTTCATACTGTTCTGCAAGTTGACGGGCTTGGAGTTTTTGTTGCAACGCCTGCTTTGCCATATCTTCATTGCCATCACGCAGCGCAATCTCTGCCCGTCTTTGCCAGCGTTCTTTATCACTTTGAGCCGTGATCATCTGCTGGTATAGGCGGCTTTCGTCTGCCATTGCCTGTGCCACCTGCGTCTTGGCTTCATAATACTGCTCGTTTAGTTGGCGCAGGTACTCATTTGCCATCTTTTCCGGGTCTTCAGCTTTGGTAAGCATGTCGTTGACATTGGAACTGATAAGGTCTTTGACCCGTTCTAGGAGAGCCATACAGTCATGCTCCTTTCTTGCAAGGTTACGTTATATTCCCATACTACGTTTGAGTTCTGCCAGTTCTGAATCCACTCCAGAGGTCATCTCCATCTCACGAAACTGATTATCTAGTGTATTCGACTCAAGCTCCGTCAATGCCTCGGCTTTGGCTAGACGATCATCTACCTTTTCCTCAAGCTGGTCGATTTTGTCCATTGCGGAGATTTTGCCCATGCTGTTGACGGTGGTTTGGAGAGATTCTTGGGTGCGGGCGCGGTTTTGCTTGGCGGTAATGAGGTCACGGCGAGCTTTGGTCTCACCTATCTGCGTTTCTAAGTTTGCCAGTGCATCTTGCAATTTGTCTACCTGATCAGACTGGGCTTCATATTGCTGCGTGTACTGCTGAGCGAGACGTTCGGCTTGTTTTTTGCGTTGTAGGGCTTGTTTTGCCAAGTCCTCTTTGCTAGATCGTAGGGCTTGCTCTGCCATGCCCTGATATTTCTCAAGCTCTTTTTCGGCTTCAACCATTTTTTGCTGAAGCCGGGTCTCGTCTGCCATTGCCTGTGCCACCTGAGTTTTCGCTTCATAATACTGCTGGTTCAGTTGGCGCAGGTATTCATTGGCCATTTTTTCTGGGTCTTCCGCTTTATCCAATGCATCATTGACATTCGCACTGAAAAAGTCTTTTATTCTTCCAAAGAACGACATACAAACAACCTCCTTTTAGGTCACTTCATTGTGCAGCCTCTCTTGAAGATCATGTTTTGGGATGATAAATCATCGTGCTGTATAGCTGCATTACAGATACCATACTTTACCTTCATGAGTATTCTAGCATAGGACAGGGGTATTTGCATGGAGAATTTGTGGAGAAGTGAGTTCGTTGCCAGGGTCATAGCAAAGTCGCATAAGGAAGGGATTAGAGACGGTTTATTCCCCTCTCCCTGGATGGTATGAATATGCAGGGTTGCCAAGCGCATGGAGTGCCACACGAATAGCATCTTGCTCTGCGGCTTGTTTGACCTCAGCCTTAATCTCTTCGCTAGATGTACGATCTGCAACAATAGCACAGATACACGCCGCTGCAATGCCATAGACGTTTGCCATCTTAAAGAGCGTTCCCGTTTCCATCTCATAGTTGAGGATATTCAGCCGTTGGTATTCTTCTGTGATGCCTTGCAACCAACGCAGGAGATGCTTGTTTACCGATGATTCGATGCGCTCTTGCCCCTCATAAAACGTATCTACCGAGGCGGTAATCCCCATGTGCCAAGCGATCTGAAGCTCTTGGGCAGCATGCGCGAGAGCCACCGTCAAAAAGGGGTCTGCCGCAGCGGGGTATTCACGGGGGGCTATATCATCTGCTGCCCCCTGTCGGCAGAGAGCCGCCTGTGATATAACCACACTACCTGCGGGAACAGTCGCCTGGATGGAGCCACTAGTCCCCACACGAATAATCTGGCGTATCCCTATATCTACTAGTTCATTGACCACGATGCTGAGAGAGGGTGCGCCCATGCCGCTTGTCGCAGCCAGTACCCACTGACCTGTGGGCAATACCACAAGGTAGCTTGGCAAACCACGGTTTTCCGAAAGACATGCTTCACAGGTTACGCCTGATGTTTCATAGGCAATACGGCGAGTACGTTCGGGGTCGCCGGAGAGCAGCGCGATGGTCGGGGGATTATGCCCCAAATCATCACGACTATATCCAATGTGGTATTTTCGTTGCATGGTTTGGTTGCTCCTTACGCTCGCACCACTGTCACCACCCGCCCGGTGGGGGTCGTTGCCTGTTCCGTTGTCGTGCGCTCGGCTATTCGTCCCTGGTCGCTCCGCTGGTCAAAGATGACAAGCCACCCCGTCTCCAGCGACAAGCCACTGAGGTATTTGTCCAGTTGCGCTAACCCTTGTGGCAGCGGGTCAGATTCCCTATCTCGCCAGACCTTCAGTTCCAGCGCGAGAGCTTGGGTGCCATAGCGTACACACAAGTCCATGCGTCCACTGCCAATCGCATACTCCCGTTCTATCGTGCCGCCTGAGTTGACCACCCGATGCAAGAACGCCATCAGCACGAGGTGCGGGGCGATCTCGTGGTAGGAGGCAGTTCTGAGCAAGGGTTCGCCGTGCTGCCGCCAGAAAAGCAAAAAGGCTTCCAATAGTTTGTTGAAGTCTAGGTTGCCGTCAGGGGTGCGCCATGTATCCTGGATATGAGGCAGCGATGCTTGAGTCGTATACGCCAATACTCGCGGTAAGACTTCTTGGTAGATAGGATTGGCAATCACTAATCCCCCCGCCTGATCCATACGGCACAGTCCAAGATTTAGCACAAACTTGATGTCATCGGTTGGGATGTCATCCAACGTTTGTCCTGCCAAGATCGGTTCTATCACCTGCTGTACCCGTGGCTCCCGCAGTCGCTCTGCCAAACTGTCGAGGTGGGTATCCTGCCGTTGGATGAGGATTTCTTTTGCCGCGTCTATATGCTCCGGTGTGATAGGCATAGTCGGGTCAGGGACGAGGTTTTCCACGACTTGTCGGGCGAGCGCATTGACTAACCAGGGCTGCCCCTGGGTGAGGTGAAATGCCCGTGCTACCGCTTCAGGGGTGAACACCTGCCCCGTATCTTCCGTGTGTTGCTGATAGAGCATCCCGACTTCCTCGTGGGTAAAGTTGCGGAGCGTGATAGATTCTACTTTGATGTTGAAGGGGCTAGAGGTATGCAACCTATCACTCCCCCCCGAAGCGACTTTGTAGTCGCGTACATCTCGTAAGCCAATGAGTGCCAACGACCACGGGAATGCATCGGGTCGTCGCGGATAGCCGTCACGCAATTGGCGTAATACCGAGATGAGGGTCGTATTGCTCAAGGCATCTATTTCATCGAGAAAAATCACCAGTGGGCGGGGCAGGGCTTGCACCCAATGTTCTAAAGCGGTGCTAATCCCTGCTCCTTCTGATACTTGAGACCATTCAGGGGGGTAAAATTCTTGGGGGAGTTGCCATTTGGCTGCCGCACGCCACCGATTTAAGATAGCAGCTTCTGCCTTGTCCACTTCATCATTGAAGGCTGCGCCAACTTCCATCGAAACGAAGACCGCAATATAGGTTCCCTCTGCGGTCAGTTCTTTGGCAAGCGACCACAATGCCGTGGTCTTACCCGTCTGTCGCGGGGCATGCAGTACAAAATACAGTTTTTGATCAATAAGCCGTTGCACCTGCGGCAGCCGAGCCATAGGGGAAAGCATGTAGTGATCTTGGGGATTGCACGGTCCGGCGGTATTAAACCAACGTTTCATGGGATGGTCTCCTTGTGTGTTTCCTTCCATACCTAATTTCTTCTCTGTATAGTACCATATAATCAGCAAAAATGAACGATTCCTAGACTAATCACGTCCCGACTCGCGTTCATCATCCACTTCATCTTCATCCCCATCACCTGGATAGATGATACGTACCATATCTACGGCAAACCCACTCACGCTTTCAACGATAAAGAGAGTCTGGGCGATTGCTACCTGATCACCTGGAATCGCCGGGCGACCAAGCAAACTCACCACTAACCCCCCAACGGTATCTACATCCGGGAGTTCTTCATCTCCATCATCTGGCAATATCCCAAGCGCAGCATCATCCAAATCATCAAGCATTAAATCACCACGAGCAAAAAACATCCCTGGCTCAACCTCATAGAGTAAGGGTTGCTCTACCTCGTCAAACTCATCATGCACTTCCCCTACTACCTCTTCCACAACATCCTCCAACGTTACAACCCCCGCTGTCCCCCCATATTCATCAAAGACCAGTGCCATATGAATGTGGGAATGTTTGAATGCTGCCAGTAATCGGTCTACCATCATCGCTTCTGGCACTGCTGGCATATGACGTAAAAGGGACTTCAAGTCCATACTGTCTGGTTGTTCAAGCTGCTGCTGCACAAAGTCTTTCACGAGAAGCAAGCCAACAATATGGTCTAAGTCATGCTCATAGACGGGGAATCTGCTGTAAGGGGAGGTAGCGATATAGTCGCGTAGCTCTTGCTCCCCTATATCCACAGGGATTGCCTCAATACGAGGGCGTGGGGTCATCACCTGCCCCACCCGTCGCTCGCTGAGGTCAAAAATATTTTGGATAATGCGCTGTTCATCATCACTCAGCATCCCCCCCTTGTGGCTCTCCATCACGACCAATGCCAACTCTTCTGGTGAATAGAGCCGACGATGGCTTTCTATCCGGGGGATATTCAACACCCGCAATACCGTATTGCCAAAGCCGTTTAGCAAGATGATCAATGGGAGAAAGACCAACCGCATAAAGCGCAAAAACCCATTCACCCCTAGCATTATGCGCTCAGGATGATGCAACGCAAGCGATTTTGGTATCACATTGCCGACTACCACAAGCAGCAAGGTCATCACCGAGAGGGCAACAAAGAACCCTGCCCCCCAAGCAACCGAGGGTGTCCATGCGCCCCACTGTACAAACACCTTTTGTAGATACTCAGCGATACTATAGACTCCAACCATACCCAGGGCAAGACTTGCTAGGGTAATACCAAACTGTGCAGCAGTAATGAACGAATCCATCTCCACCGAGTCGTCAAGGAGCATGACCATACGCTCGATATGTGGGTCTCCTTTTTCCATCATTTCTTTGAGACGTGATGGACGTGTCCCAATAAGCGAAAATTCCGCAGCAACAAATATCCCGTGTATGGTCAACAAAATAGCGACCATTACCAGCGGGATGAGCATGATGCTCATGTATCTTCTCCATCTGCATCTTGTACAAGCGGTGTATTGTCCGTTGTAGAGAAATTGAGCGATACTTCTACCACTGTTGGACCGTTGACCGCCTCCACTCGAAGAGTAACATCTTCCAAAACGACCTCATCCCCCACCTGTGGCAATCGCCCAAGTATAGCCATAGTCAACCCCCCTAGCGTATTGACCTCTTCGTCTGGCAATTTCAACCCAAATCGTTCATTGACATCTACTATGCGAGATTCGCCTTGCAGACGCAACCAACCATCACGCCCTAGTGTCATAAAGGTATTGCACGTATCAAATTCATCTTGCAATTCGCCGAACATCTCTTCCAGCAAATCAGAAACCGTTATCATTCCCGCTGTACCACCAAATTCATCAAGCACTACCGCAATGTAATTTCCCTCTTGTTTCAGTTGATTCCATACCGCTAAGACGGGCATGGTTTCATGAACATAGGATACAGAACGGAGTACATCTTGAACGTAGGTATTGTTTTCAGTATGCAACCGGAAGAGGTCTTTGATATGTATGCTCCCGACTACAGTATCTATCGTATCGGTGTAGAGCGGGATACGTGATCGCCCCGAATCTGTTGCCAAAACCAGTAAGTCATGAAGCGAAGTCTTTACTGAAGCAGCAACCATGCGAGTACGCGGGACCATCACCCTCGTTGCAGTAAGTTCTCCTACACGCAAGACATTGTGCAACAACTGGCGTTCGTCTGCCTCTATCAATCCCCAACGAACACTCTCCATAGCCAGTTGCTCTATTTCCTCTGGTGAAAGGATGTGTCGTCGTGTAGCGGGGGTAATCCCAACGATACCAAGTAAGAAGGCAGCAATGCCATTACACACCGCAATAGCCGGGCGAAACAGAGCCAACGACCATCGCATAAGTGGCACCGAAAAAAAGGCTACCCCTTCCACATAGCGAAGAGCCAATGACTTGGGGAGCAACTCTCCTATCACCATCTGCAAAAGGGTCAGGAGCACCAACAGTCCAATGGTTATCAGCACGTATATTCCTAGTATATGGTCCCAACCAGCAGCAAGCAGGGTTGGATGGAGATAGTGGACAACCACCCACTGCCCATAAAAGCCAAGCACCAAACTGGAAATTGTGACCCCTATTTGGCTGGCGGCAATGTAGGTGTCAAGTCGATGTGGATTGCTAATGATGGTTTTGAGAAACTTTGCAGCTGGACTTTCCGATGCTCGGTACTGAGCAAGCCTGGCAGGTTGGGCATGAATGGTCGAAAACTCTGCTGCTACATACAACCCATTGACAAAGATTAACACGGAGATTAGCGCAATAATAACCAGCGCAGTTTCCATAAATTACCTCATCAGAAGATTCCAATCTCCAGAGAACCCACATAGTTCTTTCTGGATACCATCATTCTACTGGTAATCAAGGCGAGTTTGCAAGAAGCAATTGGGATTGTAAGAATGGTGTACAATACAAAGGGGTCTTGAAATTGTTAGGAGTTTGTCTACAAGATACGCAAGAGTTACCTTTTAAGCGTTCCCTTTCCCCTATGGGTGCAAATTAAATGATACTGAAACACACAAGGAGATCATCCCATGAAACGTTGGTTTAATACCGCCGGACCGTGCAATCCCGAAGATCACTACATGCTCTCCCCTATGGCTCGGCTGCCGCAGGTGCAACGGCTTATTGATCAAAAACTGTATTTTGTACTGCATGCCCCGCGACAGACGGGTAAGACCACGGCATTGTGGTCGCTTGCCAAAGAACTGACCGCAGAGGGAACCTATATCGCTGCGTTGGTCTCCATGGAAGTTGGCGCAGCCTTTCCTGATTCTATTGACAAGGCAGAGTATGCCATTTTGGGCAGTTGGTATGGCTCGCTAACCGTTGAATTACCGCCTGAATACCACCCTCCCAAATGGACAGATACCGGAGAGGGCTTTGGTATCAGTATGGCATTACAGACATGGACGCAGCAAGCATCACGTCCGCTGGTGCTCTTTCTCGACGAGATAGATGCGCTGAGTAACATGACCCTCATCTCAGTATTACGCCAATTGCGGGATGGCTACCGGTTACGTCCCCAAGCGTTCCCGTGGTCGTTGGCACTCATTGGCTTACGAGATGTGCGCGACTACAAAGTCGCTTCGGGGGGGAGTGATAGGTTGCATACCTCTAGCCCCTTCAACATCAAAGTAGAATCTATCACGCTCCGCAACTTTACCCACGAGGAAGTCGGGATGCTCTATCAGCAACACACGGAAGATACGGGGCAGGTGTTCACCCCTGAAGCGGTAGCACGGGCATTTCACCTCACCCAGGGGCAGCCCTGGTTAGTCAATGCGCTCGCCCGACAAGTCGTGGAAAACCTCGTCCCTGACCCGACTATGCCTATCACACCGGAGCATATAGACGCGGCAAAAGAAATCCTCATCCAACGGCAGGATACCCACCTCGACAGTTTGGCAGAGCGACTGCGGGAGCCACGGGTACAGCAGGTGATAGAACCGATCTTGGCAGGACAAACGTTGGATGACATCCCAACCGATGACATCAAGTTTGTGCTAAATCTTGGACTGTGCCGTATGGATCAGGCGGGGGGATTAGTGATTGCCAATCCTATCTACCAAGAAGTCTTACCGCGAGTATTGGCGTATACGACTCAAGCATCGCTGCCTCATATCCAGGATACATGGCGCACCCCTGACGGCAACCTAGACTTCAACAAACTATTGGAAGCCTTTTTGCTTTTCTGGCGGCAGCACGGCGAACCCTTGCTCAGAACTGCCTCCTACCACGAGATCGCCCCGCACCTCGTGCTGATGGCGTTCTTGCATCGGGTGGTCAACTCAGGCGGCACGATAGAACGGGAGTATGCGATTGGCAGTGGACGCATGGACTTGTGTGTACGCTATGGCACCCAAGCTCTCGCGCTGGAACTGAAGGTCTGGCGAGATAGGGAATCTGACCCGCTGCCACAAGGGTTAGCGCAACTGGACAAATACCTCAGTGGCTTGTCGCTGGAGACGGGGTGGCTTGTCATCTTTGACCAGCGGAGCGACCAGGGACGAATAGCCGAGCGCACGACAACGGAACAGGCAACGACCCCTACCGGGCGGGTGGTGACAGTGGTGCGAGCGTGACATTATCTAACGAATAACGAATAACATACTGATGCATACAACCTAATCTAATCTATCTTATGATGAAAAACCAACTGTATCCAATATTTCTTATCTTGCTTGCCCTCACCCTAGGGGCTTGTGCTGCCTCGACTCCCGCATCACCTACCCTCAACGCCCCTCCAACCGGCACTATTACCTACGTCTCTACCCACGATGGTAACGACGACATCTATACGATCCCAGTTGATGGTGATACTCCCACCCGCATCACGACTGATCCCGCTACCGATGATGCACCAGCGTGGTCGCCGGATGGCACCCGTATTGCCTTTTCCTCTACCCGCACTGGCACCCGCGATATTTACACTATAGCTCATGATGGCAGCGATCTTACCCGCATCACTACCTCTCCCGCAATGGATATGTCCCCCGCTTGGTCGCCAGATGGTACTCGTCTAGCCTTTTCCTCAGAGGTTGAGGGCAACCGCGACATTTACACTATAGCCAGCGATAGCAGCAATCTCACCCGTCTGACCACCAACCCTGCCGCCGATGACTCGCCGGTGTGGTCGCCAGATGGCACCCGCCTTGCTTTCTCGTCTACCCGCGATGGCAACGCGGAAATCTATGTAATGCAACAAGATGGCACAAACCAGATGAACATTACTCAAGACCCCGCTCGTGATTATGAACCATCGTGGTCACCGGATGGGAGCCGTATTGCCTTCTCTTCCTTTCGCAACAACAACGTAGACATCTACGTGATGCAACAGGATGGCAGCAGTATCACTCGCCTAACTACCAATGTCTCTACCGACATGTCGCCATCGTGGTCGCCAGATGGGGCATATATTGTTTTCCATACCTTTACCAATGGGACGTTTGACCTATTCTTAATTACCAGCGATGGCAGCACACAAACCCGACTTACCCCCTCAACGACATTTGATTGGTCACCCCATTGGATTGCTACCAAATAAGCTATGTACCAGGGTTCTGGCAAAGTTGCCCAATCAAAAGATTAGCCTTCGTCTTTCCCCCCCGCCCCGCGTGGTCTGAGCGGGTGTGGTAGCAAGGGAGTGGGGGGGTAGCAAGGGAGCATGCTCCCTTGCTACCCCCCCCTTTCTCCCCACGATGGGGGCAGGGGTTGGGGGAACGGGAGCAAAAAAGGGCTATGATTTCTTTCATTGCAGGGTTCAACCATATTGGTTTTTGCGTTGCCTACCCATCCTGTTCTTGGGACGCTTGGGATGATGAGGAAGATGACGGTAGCGATTGTTCATCTGGCTTAGTTATAGCAAATACTGAACGGCTAGGCGGCAGCACCAACACGATATGCTCCAAGAACCCCAATGTTGCCGCAGTAGCCAGAAAACTCGTCCCAATAGCCACAGTAGATGGCGCAAGCTGGATAGCCTGTATCCACAGCATCACCGCCCACACCCCCACCAACAACACCATAGGAAAAAAGAGCCGATTGTAGGGGCGATTGGTCCAGTAGGAGCCGAGGTAACGCATATGCTTGGGCAACAATCGTGGTTCAAAGTTTCGCATACCCAACAGGATATTGAGCTTGGCACTGAGTTGGAATACCCAAAGCATCACAAACAGTTGAAAACCAAATTTGTTGGTGGCATTTTGATGAAGCCACCAGAGTACCAGCGTGTCGCAGCCAATAGCCCCAATGTGGTAGAGGTGTGTTTCAATGGCACAGCGAAGCCGCTGCCAACCGCCAGCATCCGTAGGGCAACCGGTGGTCCTTGGTCCCGTGATAATCCCGCTATAGAATGCCAACTCGTGCCATGCCCATATTACCATAGCTGCAATGAACGTGTGATAATAACCGCTGATACTTTGGACATTGCGAAATACCCAAAGGTGGTAATGGGCAAGTACCAACAGGGCAAAGGTACCAACGAGTAATGCCCGGCGTACCCAGATTCCCCGACTATTGAGCCAGAGCATACTCATAGTCAACCCTCCCCAAATGACCAGGGTTGTCAGCAATGGGTAGAGGTAGAGGTGTTGCCAGGGTATCACAGGCGATATAGAGTTTACAAACATACCCTGTAAAGCCTATGATCTGTAATGGTAAGATATGTGGGCTTTATAAGTTTGAGCATCTTGAGATAAACTTGCACAGGTATCCTTATGTGGTATTATTAAAGCTATGAGAACATTTGCGTTTCGTCTGTATCCCAATAAGAAGCAACGTGATCAGCTTGATAGCATCCTGTCCGAATCGCGCCTTATCTACCATGAGATGCTGGCACACACAAAGCAGGTCTATCAGGAAATAGGTACATTTGTGTTCACGTATGGTCTCACGAAGGTGTTTGCAGGTCGCGGTAAGGGCAAAGTTCCTGCCAGCACCGTACTATTCTCCGTAAAGCATTAGCGGCGGGGGCACCGCCTTCAGATGCTCACCTTCCCGTTGGGGCTGGTTATCTGAAAAGTCCAATCTTTGAGGATTGGGAGTTGTTACAAAATTCAAGATTACGGCTATGCTATAGTCATGACAAAACGTGAATCGTATTGTAGCATACGTTTATCCTACCTTGTTTTATGTCCTTAGAACGACCATCGTTTAGTACTATGCTTCAACCCCGCCATTGGTCGCTGCATGTGCCGACATTTCGTTGGCTACTTCCGCTTGCAATAGGCAGCATAGCCCTACTCTTGTTTGTCACAGAAGTATGGCTTTTTTCCCATACCTACCCCCAAATTCGGTTACAACCGGAGAGCAACGAAGCGGTCTCGGTGCTCGATGGCTTTCATGCGGTGGAAACAGACGGACGCGGGGACTACCGTTGGACAACCAGCAACAGTACGTTGCGGTTTATCCAGTTTGGGCGTGGCGATACGCTCATCTTTGGCTTGACGCTTGGCCCTGCTCCGCCTACAGGTGCGCCATCACACGTCCGTATAGCCTATGGGGATGCGCCAAAGCAAGTCAAGCAACGGCAACCTCTGGTGTTGCCATTGGATGAACATGGCAAACCGCGCACCTATCGGTTGCTTGTCCCCCCGGAATACTGGACATCTGCTAATCTGACCGTCCATCTCCAGAGTGCCACTACCGCTGTTGCCCCAGACACGCGCCAAGTTGGGCTACGCCTAGAGGGGGTAACGTTGGGGTTTCTCAGCAAAGGTATGGCTTATCCCCCACTGGCAAGCATACTTGTCCAGTTCCTCTTCCTGGCAACATGGACACTGCTGCTGTATCGGTTGCATACTCCCCCGCTCATCCTCATCGGCGTAATAGTGGGCATTGCCCTATTGCTCTTACTGCTCTACCACCTGCACTTGCTCTTGATGTATCGCTATCTCGTGCGCTTGCTGTTGGTATCGGGGGTATTGCTCCTGCTCACCTATGCTATCTTGCCCCAAGCAGAACGGTATGCCGGCTGGATTGCGCCTGCGCCACTGATGCGGTTGTTGTGGGGTGTTACCATGTTGGCGTGTATGCTGCGGCTCGGCGGGTCGCTCTACCCCAACTTTGCTGCCTATGACCTCTCACTCAATGTGGGAAGGTTGCTTAGTACCCTCTACGGTACTCTCGTTGACACCAATAACTCGATTGAGTTTCGTAATGGGGTGACAGTCTATCCATCCGGTCCCTACGTACTGCTGCTGCCAGGCGTATTGGCTCATATCCCGTTGCCATTACTGGTCATGAGTGGGGTTGCGCTTATAGATGGCTTTGGGGCATTGACCGTTGCGGCAATGGCGCGGGTATTTGGGATGAGCCAACGTACTTCCCTATTTGCTGCGCTATTCTATGCGGCTATCCCCATCAACCTGACTGCGCTTTGGTGGGGGCTATCGGCGCAGGTCTTTGGACAAGCGTTAATGCTCCCATTGACCATTGCCTTACTGGTCGCGTTTCAGCCGCCGTGGAACAAGGCTGCTGACACCCACCAAGAACGGTTGCGTAACCGGGGGTGGTTATGGTTTGTGGTGTTGTTCAGTATGGCGTTGCTCTCGCATATCGGCGTGGCTATCCTAGCCGTAGCATGGCTTGGGTTGGTATGGGGTGTCCTATGGCTACGTCACACCCTGCCAATGGCGGTCTGGTGGAGCTATACGCTCAAATTGACCATCAGCATTTTGATAGGTGTTGCGTTAGTCTATGCAACAGCAGCAGTACTGATTGTTACGGAGTTTTTGGCTGTTGGTAACAAAGTTGCCACAAGCGACTATGTGCCTGCCTATTGGCTTATCTACCGTGGCTTCAAAATTGCCTTTCACGAGCTTGGCTTTTGGCTGATGATTCCTGGGTTGTTGCTCTTTTGGCGCAGGTCTCTGCCAGTAGGGGGGCATGTGCTCGTTGGGAGTTGGCTTGGCATAGTGGCTATCTTTTGGGCTATTGAGATGCTAACTGCCCTCCAGGTGCGCTATATCTACTTTATGGTTCCGTTGGTCTGTATTGGCATTGGGCTATTGCTTGATACGTTGGCTCGTCGGGGGATGTCGGGGTATGCTGTGGCGTGGGCGGTGATCGTGGTCTTGCTCTTTACGGGTAGTGCCTACTGGTATATCAGCACGTTTACAGGCGAGATGATGTCCGTGTCTCCCCTGTTGCGCTAGGGGCTTGGGGGGCTTGATGCCGATTTGGTACCAAACCTACAATAGTGCTCACCCGCTCCCCCTTGCTCTCCTTACAAGGGTAGGTCTGTCTACCTTTTTATTCTCCCCCTGCCCCCGCTCCCATAGGGCGACACTCGCTCTCCCCCTGCCCCCGCTCCCGACACCCTCTCCCCCTGCCCCCTCTCCCATTCCAGGGCGAGGGGGAGCTGCCCGGTTCCCCTTCTCCCGTGTAGCGGGGGAAGGGGCTAGGGGATGGGGGGATGCGCGGTGGGACGCGGGGCTAGGGGATGGGGGGGTTGCTCGAACTTTGACGTAGCCCTATAGGTAGTATTGCATCCCCGTGCAGAAATCAGGTATAATGCTCTATGGTAAAGGTTAGCCACAACGCTAACGAAATGAGAGGATGTCCCAATGTCTACCTTCACCATGGATGCCAATGACCCCGCTATTGATTCCTACTATGCCCAATTGCGCCAGTATCGCCAGCAACAGGCATCCCACGAAATGGCTATCCGTCAAGCCTTCGCCAACTTGTTGGAGCGCGTCTCAGCCACTGTTACCTGGACGCTCATCTTGGAGCGGACGCTCGACAACCGCGCTCGCCCCGATGGGGTGCTGCTGGATACCCTCCGCATCCCGCGGGGCTATTGGGAAGCCAAAGACCCCAACGATACCCTCGATGAAGAAATAACCAAGAAAATCGAGCGGGGCTACCCCACCTTCAACACCATTTTTGAGAATAGCGAACGCGGCGTGTTGTATCAGTATGGCAAGGTCGTGTTGGACGTAGACTTGCGTAGTCCTAGCGAGTTAGCCAAGCTCCTCTCGCGCTTTTTCAGCTACACCGGTGCCGATATTGAGAAATTCAACGCAGCAGTGCGGGAATTTCAAGAGCGCATCCCCCTGCTTGCCCACGAATTGATAGCCCGTATTGACCAGGAGTTTGCCGACAATAGCGCGTTTCAAAAAGCGTTTACCGCCTTTCATACGTTGTGTCAACAGTCTATGCATCCCAACATCAGCCGGGGCGTGGTCGAAGAAATGCTGGTGCAACATCTGCTCACCGAGCGGCTCTTCCGTACCATCTTTGACAACCCCGAATTTGTGCAACGCAATGCGATTGCTGCCGAAATCGAAACGGTGATTACGGCACTCACCAGTCGAGCGTTTAGCCGACGGGATTTTTTTGGGCAACTAGATACGGTGTATCATACGATTGAAGAGAATGCACGGCGTATTGAGGATTTTACCGCGAAACAACCCTTCTTAAATGTCGTCTACGAACGCTTTTTTCACGGCTTTTCGGTGAAGCAAGCGGACACGCACGGCATTATCTACACGCCGCAAGCTATTGTAGATTTTATGTGTGCGAGTGTGGAAGAGGTATTGCAACAAGAGTTTCACCTGACGCTTGCCTCACCGAGGGTACAGATACTCGACCCATGTGTGGGGACGGGCAACTTCATGCTCAACCTGCTTCAGCGTATCCCCAAGCGCGACCTAGCACGAAAATATGAGCACGAATTGTTTTGCAACGAGGTCTTGCTTTTGCCCTACTATATCGCCTCGTTGAATATTGAACACGCCTATTTTACCTTAATGCAGCAGTATCAAACGTTCCCTGGCATCTGTTTGGTAGATACGCTCAACCTTGCCGAAAGCCAACAACAAACGTTTTTCAACGAAGTGAATAGCCAGCGGATGGCACGGCAAAAAGATGCCCAATTGATGGTCATTATCGGCAATCCTCCCTACAACGTGGGGCAGCAAAACGAAAACGACAACAACAAAAACCGTCCTTATACGGTGATAGACGAAAAGATACGCACAACGTATGCCAAAGACTCTCGTGCCAGCAACAAAAACGCCTTGAGTGATATGTACGTCAAGTTTTTTCGTTGGGCAGTAGACCGTCTCGAAGACCGCGATGGCATCGTGTGCTTTGTGACCAATAACTCTTTTGTCAATCAAATCGCTTTTGATGGTATGCGTAAGCATCTTTTGCAAGACTTTACCCACATCTATCACCTTGATTTACATGGCAATGTCCGGCAGAATCCCAAACTCTCAGGAACGAAACACAATGTATTTGGTATTCAGGTGGGGGTAGGCATAACTATTGCCATACGCAATCGGAAGAATCCTACTTGTGGGTTGCGCTATTTTCGTGTGCCTGAGTATTGGGATAGAGAAGAGAAATATGCTTTTTTGGCAACAAAAGGAGCTATTCAATATATAGCGTGGCAAGAATTACAGCCAGATGCCAAAGGAAATTGGCTCACTGAAGGGTTACATGCTGAGTTTGCTACCTTTTTGCCCTTGGGTACAAAACCAGCCAAAGCAGACAACCGACACGATGTCGAAACGATATTCAAGACCTATTCAATAGGAGTTCAAACAGGACGTGATAGTTGGTTATATAATTTTCACAGAGAAGAACTTATTACAAAAGCTCGTATGATGATAAAGACCTACAATGCAGAACTATCACGTTGGATACGAGCGGGAAAGCCAAAAGATATAGATGATTTTGTCTTGGCAGAATCCAGCAAAATCAAGTGGAGTAGTCGTCTCAAAGAGTGCTTTGTGCGTGAAATAAAGGCTACTTTTCATAAAGACAATATTCGACATGGGCTTTATCGTCCATTTACCCGGCAATATTTTTACTTTGATAGTATTATGACCCATCGTCAAGGGCTATTTCCCTACATCTTCCCCACACCCGCCAGCGAAGCCGAGAATGTGGTCATTTGCGTGAATATGACCAATGAAAAACCGTTCACTTGTCTTGTAACAAATACTATACCGAATTTGGTTGTTACTGGGGGATTTGGTTCAGCAACGCAATGTTTCCCCTTCTATACCTACGACGAGGACGGCAACAACCGCCGCGAGAATATCACCGATTGGGCAGTGCGCCAGTTTGCCGTACACTATGGACTACCTATCACCAAGTGGGACATCTTTCACTACACCTACGCCCTGTTGCACCATCCCGGCTACCGCGAACGCTACGCCGAAAACCTCAAGCGCGAGCTACCTCGCATCCCCATGCTTGGCACAAGCGACACCTTCACGACCCTGGTAGCCATTGGGCAGCAGTTGCGTCATCTGCATGTGGAGTATGAAACCGTCGAAGAACATCCCGCATTGGAATGGGGAGAAAACAAGGCGGTGCCGTGGTCGTGGCAAGTGCAGAAGATGAAGCTCAACCGGGAGAAAACCGCTGTTATCGTCAATCCAAGCCTGACGATAACGGGTATTCCCCCAAGCACGTTTGCCTATCAGTTGGGCAGTCGTTCGGCATTAGAATGGGTGATAGACCAACACCAAGTCAAAACCGACAAGCGTAGCGGCATCATCAACGACCCCAATCGGGCGGATAACCGCGAATACCTAGCGCGGCTCGTGGGACGAGTTGTTACCGTGAGCGTGGAGACGATGGCGTTGGTGGAGCGGCTAGGTGCGGAGGTGGATGTGGGGTAGTATTCAGGGCAATTACAAAGTCGCACAATCAAAGAAAATTTGCCCTTCTTGTCCACCCGCTCCCCCTGCCCCCTCTCCCATAAAGGGCGAGGGAGAGCCAAACATCTCCTTCCCCCGCGGTAGGGGAAAGGACAGGAGATGGGGGTTGCCCAGAGAGTCAGGGGAAGGGAAAAATGTCTGCTACAACTGTGAATAATACCGTGATTTCCGGTTTGGGGCAATAGTGGTATACTTGGGCAAATGCCGATAACCTTCAGAGGTTCTTCACCAGGATCACGACAGGAGCATATACATGAGTACGCAAAGTACAAGCGAAAAAATAACCTCGCTGCGCGAGCGGCGAGAGCAGATTCTCCGAGGCGACCCCCAAGCTATTCAAAGGCAGCATGATCGGGGCAAACTCACCGCCCGCGAACGCATTGATGCACTCCTTGACCCTGGCTCATTTGTTGAGCTAGACGCAATGGCAGTGCATCGTACCAGCAGCTTTGGTATGGAAAAGCGCAAGCCAATGGGGGATGGGGTAATTACGGGGCATGGCACAATAGACGGGCGACCTGTCTGTGTATTTTCCCAAGATTTTACCATTTTTGGTGGGTCACTTGGTGAGGTCTTTGCCGAAAAGATTTGTAAAGTCATGGACCTCGCTATGCAAATGGGGGTTCCTTGTATTGGAATAAATGATAGTGGCGGGGCGCGTATCCAAGAGGGGGTCGTCTCCCTCGGTGGCTATGCAGACATATTCTACCGGAATGTCCTAAGTAGTGGCGTTATTCCCCAACTGTCCATTATTGCCGGTCCGTGTGCAGGTGGGGCAGTCTATTCCCCTGTGATGACCGATTTTATTATCATGGTTAAGCATATCTCGCAAATGTTCATCACCGGTCCTGATGTCATCCGTACTGTGACAGGTGAAGAGGTGAAAGCTGAAGACCTCGGCGGGGCAATGACGCACAATAGCCGCAGTGGGGTAGCCCACTTTGCCGCCGACAATGAAGAAGCAGCCCTAGAACAACTCCGCACCCTCTTATCGTTTATTCCATCAAACAATATGGAAGACCCACCATATATCCCACCAGAGGACGATCCAGATCGCAAAGATGACCGTTTGCAAACGCTCATCCCTGATAGCCCTCGCCGCCCGTATGATATGATGACGGCGATAGAGTCGGTGGTAGATGATCATTTCTTCTTTGAAGTGCAACCCTTCTGGGCACGCAATCTCACCATAGGTTTTGCGCGGCTCAATGGGCATGTGGTCGGGATTGTCGCCAATCAACCAATGCACCTTGCTGGTACGCTAGATATTGATAGCTCAACGAAGGGCGCACGGTTTGTCCGTTTCTGTGATGCGTTCAATATTCCCCTGCTGACCTTTGTAGACGTGCCGGGCTTTTTGCCGGGGACGCAGCAGGAATACGGTGGTATTATTCGCCACGGCGCAAAGTTGCTCTATGCCTATTGTGAGGCAACCGTCCCCAAATTGACGGTTATTACCCGCAAAGCCTATGGCGGAGCGTATGACGTGATGGCATCCAAGCATGTGCGAGCAGATTTTAACTTCGCTTGGCCCACGGCAGAAATTGCCGTGATGGGCGTAGATGCTGCGGTGCGGATTATCTTCCGCAAGGAGCTCGCCGAGGCAGACGACCCAGTGTCACGGCAGGCAGAATTGGTGGATGACTACCAAAAACGGTTTGCCAACCCCTATGTCGCAGCCGAGCGCGGGTATATTGACGCGGTAATTGAGCCAAACGAGACCCGCCCGGTGCTTATTCGCGCCCTTAACCTAGCCCGGACCAAGCGGCAATCGCTGCCATCGCGCAAACATGGGAATATTCCCCTGTAATACCAGCGGGGTATGGCAACATTTGGTTTGCCCCCTCGTCTCATTTGAACCGCGAGTATTAACGAGCGGATGTATGGGGCGAGGGGGCACGGGCTACTTACGCTCTCGACTCGTGCTCACTGCCCCTTGTGGGGGGCTTTTTTGTCCACATTTCCCCCAAAACTTGAACAACACAAGGGGAATAGAGTATAATAGGAGTATTCTTATATCCTGAGAGAGAAAGGCTTGCAGGATTGACCGCACTTTCATCAGCAGAAGAACAACTCCAACAGATCGCCCAGGAAGTATCTCGCTGCAACCTTTGCCCATTGCATCGAGGACGGGTAAACGCTGTTGCAGGCGAGGGACCAGCCGATGCCGATATTATGCTCATTGGCGAAGGTCCTGGCTATCATGAGGACCGTCAGGGTCGCCCTTTTGTGGGGCAATCTGGCAAATTTCTTGATGAACTGCTCCATATGGCAGGGTTACAACGGCAAGAGGTGTTTATTGGCAATGTCATCAAATGCCGTGCGCCACAAAACCGAGACCCAATACCTGACGAGATCGAAACGTGTACCACAACCTACCTGTTTCGCCAGGTTGAAGTAATAAACCCCAAAGTCATTGTGACGTTAGGGCGTTTCTCTATGTCTCTCTATGTCAAAGGGGGCAAAATTTCTGTTATTCACGGGCAACCCCGTATGATTAACGGACGGGTTGTCGTTCCCATGATGCACCCGGCTGCCGCGCTTCATCAGCCAAAAAACCGGCCATTGATTGAAGCAGATTTTCGCCAATTGCCAGAGATTTTGGCAGAAGCGCAGCAACGGGAACAAGCCGCCAGCACCACCGCCAGCGGTGATGCAGCGCATGCCGCATCTTCTGACACACCAGATACCAGTACGACAGAACAGTTGAGTATGTTTTGATGCAAACCTACCGTCTTTCCGCTCAAGGTCGCCGTACCACTCTCATTCTCCTGGTTGGCGCATTTGCCATATGGGGCTTTGCGCTGTGGAGTTTTCGTTCCACCCTGAACCTGAGCTATGCCCCCCGCCAGTTTTTGCCTACGCTCAATGCGAGCATAGCGGATGGACTGACGATTAGCCAGATTGTCCCCGCTGTACTGATGCTGGTCTTGATTGTCGCTACCCCGTTGCTCATCTGGAATCTGATCGAGGAATGGGGAGCAAGCTATACCCCCACTGAGGAAGGGCTACGGTTTGAGTCCCTGTTGGGCATAGCCATTACCTATCCCTGGGAGTCGCTCCGTATGCTGCGCCGCGTGGATGATGATAGTGATGACCCCCTGGACGAACTGCTTATCAACGGGAACTACTCCAACCAGATAGGTAACCCTGTGGTACGCTTTCTCCACAACCAAGCCTATGGGCGCAACACCTTGCCCATCTATGCCGGACTTGAATCCCGCGATTCGCTGTTGGCGACGATTACGCAGCATATCGCAACTGACCAAGACATGACGTTACAAGAGGACTATCAAAACGCTTGAAAGGAGCTTATGATACCCCTCTGGAAATTGTCATTGTATACTCCTGCTCCAAGCAGTTTGGAGAGGACATGGAAAACCAATAAAATCACTTAGTACCAGATTAGAAACCTATGACATCAGATTACATTCGTACAATAGCCCTCGGAGGGGCTGGATCAATAGGACGCAACATGTGGGCGTTGGAATACGGCGAGGAAATTATCATCCTTGATTGTGGGATTATGTTCCCCGAAGATGATATGCTTGGCGTAGACCTCGTACTCCCCGATGTGTCCTATCTTATGGACAAATTAGACCGTATCAAGGCTATTTTGCTCACGCATGGACACGAAGACCATATCGGCGCAACCCCGTATCTTATCAAGCAATTGGGGTTTCCCCCGATTTATGGGACTTCCCTCACGCTTGGCATTGTCAAGCACAAGCTCAAAGAACACCGTCTCCTGGACAAGGCAACACTCAATACCTTTCAAGACAACGGTCAGTTTCAGGTAGGGTCATTTGCGGTTGAAGCCTTCCCCATTTCCCACTCCATCCCTGATGCGGTTGGCTTTGGGGTGACTACTCCCGCTGGCTTGATTGTCTATCTTACCGACTGGAAATTTGACCACACCCCTGTAGACGGCAAAGCAACGGATATTCCCAAACTGGCAGACTTTGGGAAACGCAAACCACTGCTGCTCATTACCGACTGTGTGCGTGTGGAATCCAAAGGCTCTACCCCAAGCGAGACAACCGTGGGAGAAGCCTTTGATAATATCTTTGCCACGGCACCGGGGCGGATTATTATGGCGACCTTTGCCTCAAATATTGGGCGGGTGCAGCAGGCGATAGACTCGGCAGAGGCGTATGACCGCAAGGTGGTACTGGTTGGGCGCAGTATGGAGAACATTAGCCGCATTGGGCTGGAGCTTGGCTTTTTGCATGCCAACCCAAGTACGCTCATCCGTCCCCACGAAATGAATAGCTACCCAGACGAACAGGTCGCCATTGTCTGCACGGGGAGCCAGGGGGAACCGATGTCGGTTATGAGCCGCATTTCCAACCGCGACCATCAGCACATCCACGTCAAGAAGGGCGACACGGTAGTCTTTTCTGCCACGCCTATTCCTGGCAACGAGGTGTCGGTGAGTCGGGTCATCAACAACCTGTTCCGGTTGGGGGCAGATGTTATCTATGGCAGCAGTGCGGGGGTGCATGTCTCTGGACACGCCGCGCAAGAAGAGCTTAAGATGCTGCTGGCGCTCCTGCGTCCAGAGTTTGTGCTGCCGTTTCACGGCGACTACCGTCACCAGATGCTCTACAAGAAAATGGCTCTTGGGATGGGCGGTGTCTTTCGGGATGAGCATATCCTGTTGCCAGATGATGGCTCCCTGATGGAGTTTCGCCGTGGTTCAGGAAAGCTCGTGCGAAAAGAGCAGGTCGGCTTTATCTATGTAGATGGAATGACAGTAGGGGATGTAGACAATGTGGTCGTGCGTGATCGGCAGATGCTCTCCAAAGATGGCATCCTCATGGTCGTGGTCAGCATAGACCGCACCACTGGCGCACTGCTGGCAGGTCCCGATATTGTTTCGCGGGGGTTTGTCTACATGCGCCAAAATGTCGAGTTGATAGATTCAACCAAGCTGGCTGTCCGTGAATCGCTTGGCAACGGCGATCAGGATATGGCACAAATGGATACCAACTTTGTGAACCGCAAGATCAAAGATGTAGTAAGCCAATTTTTGTACCGTGAAACGAGGCGGCGACCTATGGTCTTGCCAGTTGTCATGGAGGTGTGATGGCTTCCGGCGGAAGCAGCAGAAAATCATCAAAGGGCGGGACTTCGCGGAGTAAATCTTCTGGAACGTCCCGCTCCTCATCCCGATCAACTACCCGGCGACGGACTTCATCTCGATCCCGCAAATCCCAGGCGAGTGTTTTTCCCATTTCGTTGCGTCCTGAACACCAGCGAGAGCTGTTTGCGCTTGGGTTGATTACCCTTGCGCTGGTGACGATTATCTTTTTCATCACGGGCAATGCTGGCGGTATCGGCAAAATCTACCTGTTGGGGGTGCGTCACTTGTTTGGCAGTGGGGCGTTAGTTGTCCCCTTCGCACTAGGTATCTTGGGGGTAGCTATCCTGCTCCAAGAATTGTTTGTCGAAGATGCGCCCTTTTCGGGAGCCAATGTGGTAGGGACGTTGCTCATCCTCAGTATGGTGCTGGCATTGCTAGAGTTTCCCATCCACGATACCCCGATGGACTTTCGCAACAACAAGGGCGGAGGCTTGGCAGGCTTTGCGCTGGTCTACATCTTGGATACTATTATTGGGCGACCTGCCGCATTAGTTGTGGTGATTATGCTGATGTTGGTCGGTATTCTGCTGACCTTCAATATTACACTGCGCGAACTCATACCGGGTATGCTGGCGTGGTTGGGCAACATTTGGGCGATGCTTTGGGGAGGGTCACGCCGCACACTGGATGAACAGCAGCGTAGCAGCGGCAAAGGCAAAGAGCAGGCGCAAACAGCCTATACCCCGCTTGACCCTGCGGATGTTGTCCTCACCCCCATTGCCGAACGTCCTACCCGTGCCAGTCTCTTTCGCCGTCCGCAGTCGTCTGAGGAGGAGGAAAAAACAGAAGAGACGGAACAGCCTCCATCTGAAGCTGCACCCAAGCCCCCACAACAATCAAAAGAGACTGCCCAACCTGCCAAGAGTAGCAGTAGTGCCAAGCCATCTGCTGCCGATAAGCCGGAAGAATCGGCTCAAGGCGAAGAGAGCGAAAAAGGTATCTCCCAAGAACGGTTTGAGGAGATAGATGTCCCCACGTTGCACCTTGCTTGGCCCCTGCCCTCGCTTGAGATGCTCGACAGACCCACCGAAGACATAGCCAAAGATACCGATAGGCTCACCAAACTCGCCCGATTGATTGAAGAGACGCTAGGCAGTTTCAAGGTAGAGGCGCAGGTGGTGGGGGTAAATACGGGGCCTGTAATTACGCAGTTTGAACTCCAGCCGGGCGTGGGGGTAAAGATTAGCAAGATTACCACGCTGGAAAAGGACCTCGCGCTTGCGCTTGCGGCTCCCTCTATACGACTAGAAGCACCTATCCCTGGCAAGGCGGCGGTGGGGATCGAGATACCCAATTCGGCAATCTCGGTGGTGACGCTGTATGAGGTAATAGAGAGCGAAGCCTTCGCCACCAACCGCGGGAAACTGCGTATCCCCCTCGGCAAAGATGTCACCGGTGTGCCACGGGTGGCAGATATGACCAAGATGCCGCACCTGCTCGTTGCGGGTAGCACGGGGAGCGGTAAGTCAGTGGCGATTAACTCCTTCTTGTGTGGGCTGCTGCTCAAGCATACGCCAGACGAACTGCGAATGATCATGATTGACCCAAAGATGGTTGAGCTTATCGTTTACAACCGTATTCCCCATTTGCTATCGCCGGTGGTGACGGAGCTCGAGCGGGTGGTACCAACGCTCAAGTGGGCAACCCGCGAAATGGAGCGGCGATACAAGATATTTGCCCGCCACGGCTGCCGCAATCTGGAGGGCTACCAGAAACGGACACAAACGAAAAGCGACCTAGAACCAATGCCGTATATCTTGATTGTGATTGATGAATTGGCAGACCTGATGATGATGGCTCCTGATGAGGTAGAGACGCAAATATGCCGGTTGGCGCAGATGGCACGGGCTACGGGTATCCACTTGATCATTGCCACGCAGCGTCCTTCGGTAGATGTGATTACCGGCTTGATTAAGGCAAACTTCCCTTCGCGGGTGGCGTTTGGGGTGACATCGCAGGTAGATAGTCGGGTTATTATTGATGGTCCGGGGGCAGAGCGGTTGCTTGGGCGCGGCGATATGCTGTATATGTCAGCAGATAGTGCTAAACTCATCCGTATGCAGGGGACGTTTGTTTCAGACCGTGAGGTGGAGCAGATTGTCAATTTCTGGCGGGCAGCTACGCCACCTGAACATATAGCTGCCAGTAAGCAGAAAGAAAAGGCAATGCGGGGCGGCGGCAGCAGCGGTGGCGGTTATGGTGATGGTCAGCAGCGTCCCCGTGCCGAGCAACGTCCGGTGTCGGCTGCGTCTGCTCGTGGGGGCAACCAGGCGAGCCAGTCTGATCGGGTGTCCAACCCGGCATCATCGGATGAAACGTTTGTGTCGCCGGGGGGGTTTTTGAGTTCAGATGAGCAGGATACGCTGTTGCCGCAGGCGTTGGAGTTGGTGCAACAGCACAAGCGGGCTTCAGCTTCGTTGCTGCAACGGCGGCTGCGAATTGGCTATAGCAAGGCAACACAGTTGATTGACCTGTTGGAGCAGCAGGGGGTATTGGGACCGGCGGATGAGGGTCGCTCGCGTGAGGTGCTGGATCGGGGAGATTGACTCCTACAAGGGTAGGTCTACCGGGCAAAACCCACCACACAGAAACACGGAGGTACCCGGAGTCGGGGCAAGAGATTCCCGACTGTCCGGTAGGTCACATTGACCTACCCATAAAAGCTGACCTACCCTTCCACCGGTACCCACATCACCGCATCCACCCATACGCCATTGCCAACATCGCCTGCCAACGTGCTCAAGCTAACCCAACTAGACTCCCCTGCCACAAATGGGAATATCCCCAAGTCTGCCCACCCATTCACTAACTCCCGATTGTCTACCACTACATCAACGGGACCATACGCTGTATGCACCCGATAGCGTGCCGCCTCGGTTTCCGATAGCCCATTCAACGCATAGGGGATATAAGCCAACACCCGATACTCGCCTTGCGCTGGCAACAATGGCTGCCACACCGCCACCGATGGCGTGATGGGACGGCTTACCTGCCACGGCAACCGATCAAACATCCCACGGTCTGTTGGTAGGTAGAGCGCACTGCCCCCATAGCCCGGTGTTGCCTGCTGCCACGCTCCCCGTGCGCGAAAGTGTGCCGACGAGTCATCTACGACAATCGCTTCAGCAGGAGGATCACCACATGGGTTTACCAAGTCGCGCCAAAGCCAGCGACTCTCCTGCCCCGCCGGGTTTTCTGCCCACGCATCGGGACCATCAGCACACCAGCCATAGGGATCAACATCGCGTCCAAGATACTGCACCTGGAAATGGAGATGGGGACCCTCAGAGCAGCCGGTTTCACCAGCATACCCAAGCATTGCCCCCTGCGCTACGTCTTGCCCCCGTTCTACATTGAGGGTGCTAAGGTGCCAGTAGAGGGTGCGATAGCCGTTGTGGTGGTCTATGATAACCGCACGAGCGGGGGTATCACAGCCATCATTGGAATTGCCCACAAACACCACCCGCCCCGCTGCCGCTGCCAACACCCGGTCTACCTGGGTCAACGCATAATCCCAACCGGGGTGTCCATCGTAGGGTATCCGCCCATCTAGTACGCCCCAATAGGAGAGCAAATCGCCATCCTCTTGGAGAAACGGGGCATTGTGGTCAAAAAAAGCTGTCACACGGAAGGGATGGTCCATAGGCAGCGCAAGAAACGGCTCTGCCGGTGGGTGCCAATCTGTTGGGGGCTGCCGTGGATCATCAAACAACCACGTATATGTATCCACAAAATTATTAAGCATAGAGGGCAGGGTATCAGCGGTGGTCGTTTTTGCTAGGGCGCGGGAGAGCACATAGCGCGAAAGCGAAATGTCGGCAGGGACAGCTTGTTGGGTGCCATCAGCAAAGATCAATGCCGGCAAAGCCCCATCCGCCGCATGCAGCGCATAATCGCGGAGGGCAAAGCGGAGGTCAATTGCCCCCTGCCGCAACTGCCGATAAAGTCCTGTTACCTCTGGTTTGCCCATTGCATAGGTAAATTGCTCTTCAGTCGGATTGGGTGTTGAGAGGAGTTGGCTATGCAATTCAAGCCTTGCCAACAGAATTTGGGGATTGATGTTATAGAGTACCGCAGTACGCACAAGCACCTCAGCAAATGACTGGGTGCGATCCCCAATGGTAAAGGTGATGTCTTTGAGCGGACCAGGATATTCAACCAATATCTGCTCTATCTCTGGTACGTAGAAGTCCGGGGCATAGCTCAACCGTTGGGGGTCAAAGAGCGTATCTCCAGGAACCACCGCGATTGGTATGGGCGATGGGGTAGCATGGAGCGTAGGCTTGGATATGGTAGCTGTGGGGGGGGGACCCTTAGCCGTTGTAGGAGGAGCAGGGACTGTGGGGGTGGGCTGCTGTCCTGTAGGCGCAGTCCCACACCCCGCGAGTACTCCCACGAGCAGAGCTAATCCCAACAAACCCACCACCCAAGCCTGTCGCAGAGTACGATGTCTTACCATAATTTCGAGTTTGTCTCTATACCTATTGGCTATCCATGTAGGCAATCCATTGCTGTGGGTTGCGTATCTCTTCCAGCGTTGGCAGGTTCTCGGCACATTCCCACACCTGCGAGGCAAAGCTGATGCCGCGTTCGGCAACTACCGCATTGACGAAGGCTTCGCCCTGCTTATACTGCTCCATCTTGAGGTCCATACCGGTTATGCGATAGAAGAGTTGCTCAAACAGCGTCTTAGATCGCTGGCGTTGCTCCATGCGCTTTTCAATATCGTGAAAGGATGGCAACAGCTGACTGCCAATAGCATTCATAATATGATTGCTATAGCCTTCAACCAGCGACATCAGGGCTTGGAGTTGCTCAAAAATGCGGCGTTGTTCGGGGGTAAGCACCATCTCGATCCAGTGCTTATCTTTGTCAGCGTTTTGTATAAGCCGCTGGATAATGCTTGGTAGCCCCTTGCCAAGCATAGACATTTGCGAATTGAGACTGTCAAAATAGGCTTGTAGCAAGCCACGGAAGTGGTCGCGCACCCACGGATAGGCTTCAAACTCAAAGGCGTGGGTTGTTTCGTGTAGGGCTATCCAGAGGCGGAAATCCTCATCATTGAGCTGGAGTCGAGTCTGCACACGGGCAATATTTGGCTCTACATAGTAGAGTGCGCCCGTGGTGGATGGTTCGGGAGAGAGCAAACTTAGGTCATACTGCCCAAGTACGCGCTTGCCCAGGAAACCAAGCAACATCCCAATTTGTGCTCCGATAAGGTGTCCGTTGATGTCACCAAACATGAGGGACAATGCCCCACGACCCTCACTGCTCTGGCTATACATTTCCTCAATAGGCTTGAACAGTTCTTCAAATGAGGCAAAGTTGGCTTCGAGCCACTCCCGGCGATCAAAGACATAGACCCGATCTATTGGGTTGGGGAGTTGCACATTGAGATACTCCGCAATGAGTGGCTCACTACGCTTAACCAAACGGGTATATTGCTCTTGGCGAGCAGCACGATTGGGTAAGGGGGCTTGCTCCCATTGCGACACCCGCAGGGCAACCTTGCGAGCTTGTTGCCAGTCTATCAACGACTTGGGGGTTGTGCGGGTACGGGCAACACGGGCACGGTTCTCTATATAGTAACGGACCCCCGTACCGGCAACAAGTCCTAGCAAGAGGTAGAGTCCTATTCGGCGGAGGTCACGGTGATCATTAGCCACGAAAATTTATCCTTTCATAGATTATGTACTTCGTCTTCATTGAAGGAGACCCTACCCCTAGTGTATCATGTGTGCGTAAGTGGTTCAAGTTGGGGGCGGGGACAACAACCCGTGTTCCCCCCTGCCCCCTGCTCCCATAGGGCGAGGGGGAGCCGATTCCCCTTCTCCCATGTAGTGGGGCGGGGCAAGAGGATGAGGACTGCCCGGTGCTCGTTCCCCTTCTCCCACATAGTAGGACGCGGACGGAAAACGGGGGGATGAGGATTGACCTATGCAAGGGGCAAGAAGGGGGATGCAACAACCTGCTGCTCGTGGCTCCTATTCATCCGTGTATCCCTCAGTGGCAGCCTTGCGGATCGTTTCTTTGATAGATTCCAGTTCTGCCCGTTCTGCATCAGTCCATGTATGCAACTTGAGGGCTTCTGAAAAGTAGGCATCTATCATTGCTTGGTGGTGTTCATGGGTAATGCCCATAGTCCCAAGTTTGCGATCTGCCCACCCAAACTCTGCTGTCACAAGTTGCGTATCAATACCGGCACCAGCCATCACAATATCGTGAAACCGCTCCGCGGTGAGGTCCATATTGTGGTGATGGTGCTTCACGGGTGCCGTGTCTTTGTTGGAGATGCCTACCACAGGGATTTGAGCAAAGAGGACTTCACCCACCTGATGTTGTAATTCTTCACGGATAGATTCTAGTTTGGTTAAAACGGCGGTATGGACATCTTCTGTCATGGTGATTACCCCTTCCTAAAAATGTCTCCACAGATAGTCGTCACTATGCCATAGCAAAAAAACGACAAGAATACCCAAGAAAATCGCTTATTCTTGGTCAAGGAGATTATTGAGTCTGCTGGTAAGTCGGGCTTGGTCTTTGCTCAGGCGGCGAATGAGGTTGGTCAATTCGCTATTCATCGCCAGCACTTCATGGTAGATAGTCGTCAGTTGAGGCGGTTCGCATGCCCCCATCATTACCCACACCCCAAACTGGATCAAGCCAGCGCGGGTATTGACAAGGAGCGTATCCGTCTCCAACGTCTTGAAAAAGAGTTCCCAAGTATTGCTGACTTCCCCCACCTGAAATCCTTGGACTTGGGCAAAAAACCGCTCTCCTTTGGTGCTAGATTTTGGGGACATCAGCGTCAGAAACGATTTTCCCAAAATATCTTCCCCAAAGAGATGAAAGGCAAGATCATTGGCTTCTTGAATAACGCCCGCTGTTGTGCCGACAAGCAGAATGTCATGGCTCAGTTTGCCAAGCATAGGAGGTATTGTTGTCTGAGTCATCCTACTACCTCGTTTGCCAGATGTACTGCCTCACGGGCATTCCTAGCGGTCATATCGGCACCCACGGTCTTATACATACTTGGGGAACGATTGACCGGTTGCCCACCAAAGAAGATTTTGACTTGTTCGCCAATAGGGGAAGAACGCACCGCATGGATGAGATCGCGTGCTCGTGGGACGTGGTTGTTGAGCGTCACAGAAATAGCCAGAATATCTGCTCGCCGATCATTCACCATATTGACCACATCTTCAACGGGCATATTGGCTCCCAGGTAATAGACATCCCATCCTTCTATTTCAAAGAAATCTGCGACCATCCGAATACCGAGTTCATGCAGCTCGCCGCCGATGCATGTCGCTACCATCGTCTTGCCGCGTGATGGTTTGGCAAAGACATGGGCATAGAGCTGCGCCATCACACTCTGGGTAATCGCAGTTGCGAGGTGTTCTTGTGCCACGGTGATTTCGTTGGTCTCCCAAAGCCGCCCTATTTCATGCATAGAGGGCTGAAAGACATCCATATAGAGATCGCGTATGTCAACACTGGCATCGAGCGCGGAACGCGCTATATTGAGCGAACGCCGGCGATCACCATCACGTAGTGCAGCGACATACTCGTCATATATTTGGTGAATATTGTTGGTACTCACAATGTTCTACCCTTCTTTCATTTTTCCAAATACATACTGGATAGCCCGGTTCAAATTGTTGTGAATAATAACATCTTGCATAGGTATACCAAGATGAACGATAGTTTCGGCAATACTTGGATTTATCCCAACGATGACGGGGGTAGCTCCAAGTAACCGAAGGGCTTGAACCATACCCATCAGCGCACTGGCGATAGTTATATCTATCATGGTTAGCCCACTCATATCAAGAATAACGTACTCTGCTTGATAGGTACTGACGCTGGTCAGCAAGTCTTCGGTAATTTTTTCTGCCCGTCCACTGTCTATATGCCCCACAAGCGGCAGGAGGAGCACATTGTCCCACAGGGGAACAGCGGGGGCGGTTAGGTCTCGTATTGTTTGGAGTAGGTGATGTTGTTCGTCAATAAGGGCTTGTAAGGAGCGATTTTGGCGGCGCAACTCGCGTTGGGCTTCGGCAAGTTCAGAGGTCAGTTCTATCATTTCTTGCTGAATATCGCTTACTTCCTGTGGTTCAGGATACCCCACAAGGACGACTACATCCTCGCTCCGATACCCACGAAATGTCACCACTTTGTAAACCTGGTCCTCTTCACCAAGGGCTAGTTCCCAAGCACTGGTAGGAGTGTGTGGGTAAGTCTGTTTCGCCTCTTCAAAGAATCGTTGCCCTTTTGTCGTTGCTGTGGCATGCAGCATGTGGGTAAAAGATTCTCCCGTTAAGCCTCTTGTGGACCACTGTTGAGCTAAGGCGTTGGCGTAGAGAATGGTCCCTTGCCCATCACAGCAAAGAATAATCTCGGTGAGCAGGTCATAAAGCGGTACTTCGATTGGTACTTTCAAAGGAGCTACATGGTTCATGTCAGTAGAAAAATGCCCCGCTATGGTGGCGTTGTGTTCCGTCATCACGGTTCGGTGCTTGTTCACGTTACATCTTGCTTTACCTATCTATTATACCACGCCTTTTCTGCTGTTGCTTTGTATTGTATGGGTGTGGCAGATATTTTTCCCTCGTCATAAAAGGGAACTATAGCCCCTGCCTTTCCCCTCTCAAGGGTGGGTCAGCCGGGCAAAACCCACTAGGTTATTCCCCCCATCCCCTGCCCCTCTCGACACCCTCTCCCCCTGCCCCCTCTCGACACCCTCTCCCCCTGCCCCCTCTCCCATAAAGGGCGAGGGGGAGTTGCCCGGTTCCCCTTCTCCCGTGTAGCGGGGGAAGGGGCTAGGGGATGGGGGGATGCACGGTGGGGGAAGGGTCTAGGGGGGAGCGGGTGGGAAAGCGAGGGCTATAGTTCTTTTGTTCGGCAACAGTAGCTATGACGAGGGAAAAACGTCTGCCACATACCGGGGGGGACGTTCTTACAAAAAACTCCTTTCTCCCTGTGCCTATTGACAACCCACCTTTGCTCGTGTATAATTAGTGTCATAATTACACTAAATGGTATGGTGCTGCTTAGATGTGCAGGTGTACAAAGGAGTGCATGGGTATGAGTATTTTTGACAATCAACGATTAACCAACGACACCTTCAAGCTCGACCTAGAGCGTATGCGGAATGGTTGGTATTCAGACAAATACTTTGATGTTATCGTGAGTATTCTCCAATCGCTTACGCAGTCGAGCTACCAGTTTCATGGGCAATCTCCTCTGCTTCAAGCATTGGGAGTCAACCCGGCTGGTACAGATATAGGGAACATTGTAGTTGAGATGCAGTGGTTTACCCGCCGTTCCCCCTCGTCCATTGTAGCAGGGGTAGACAAAGCCCTAGCAATGCTGGAAGGGTGTACGGGCTACTACGATGAGGCAGGACATTTCGTTAATACTTACCATGAGCTAGAGGTAGAAGCGGTGCATGATGGGGTAAAAGTGAAATATGATGGCGACCCGCTCAAGGTGCAGCCGGTGATCAAGGTGCGCGGACGGTACCGTGATTTTGCCTTGCTTGAAACCCCTACCCTCGGCGCACTCACCCGTGGCACCCGCATAGCCACCAATGTCTACAATGTGTTGCGGGCAGCACGCGGTAAACCCGTGCTCTTTTTCCCTGCTCGCTTTGATGCCCACGAAGTACAGGCGGCAGATGGCTATGCCTATCGTATTGCTATTCAACGGTTCAACCAGGATTATCAGCATACGCTGGATAGTTTTATTTCCACCGATGCTCAGGGGGATTGGTGGGGGGGGTTAGGTGGGGGCACGATAGCCCACGCGGGTATTGCAGCTTTTCTTGGTGATACGGTTGAGGCAATGGTGGCATTTGCGCGAACACAGCCAGAAGATGTGCCACGAGTTGCCCTTGTGGACTTTGACAATGATTGTGTAGGTACCACGCTCAAAGTCATGGACGCGCTCTTTTCCCGCTACTATGAACTGGTCGAGTTAGGACGTGAAGACCTAGCAGCACGCTACCAGTTGTTTGCGGTTCGTCCCGATACGAGTGGATCATTGCGTGATGTTAGTGTTACCCCCTTGGGGATGAAAGACTTAGACATGGGGGTCACGCCACGGCTTGTTTTTGCGCTGCGTCAAGCAGTAGATACAGCATGGCAGCGGTGGGATATACCCACAACGTGGCAGGATCGCGCTAGGCAGTGGTGCCATGAGGTCAAGATACTGGTTACAGGTGGGTTTGGTCCTGAGAAGATTCGCCGTTTTGAGGAGCTAGGGGTACCGGTAGACATCTACGGGGTTGGTTCATCGCTCTTCTCCAACAGCGGGATTGAGGGAACCAACAATGACTTTACTGCCGATGTGGTGCAGGTGCAGGTCAAGGGGGAATGGTACCCGCTGGCAAAGGTAGGGCGTATTGTTGGGCATAACCCTGATCTCCAGCATATCCAGTAGACTAGCCAGGCGAATCTTTGCCCTTTGTGTCCACAACCGGGGTGTGGCAGCTTCTTTTCCCTCGACTAGAGGGCAATAACTCCCCGTTCCCCCTACTCCCCGCTCCCCCTGCCCCCTCTCCCATTCCGTCCCCTCTCCCCCTGCCCCCTCTCCCATTCCAGGGCGAGGGGGAGTTGCCCGGTTCCCCTTCTCCCGTGTAGCGGGGGAAGGGGCTAGGGGATGGGGGGGCTGCTCGGTGGGACGCGGGGCTAGGGGATGGGGGGGCTGCTCGGTAGGACGCGGGGCTAGGGGATGGGGGCTGCCCGGAACATCCGCTGCCTACTCACCCGACTGTTTGGTGTTCTTGTTTGATGGTGGGTCTGTCCCCTCAAAGCCCAACGCCTCAGACACCACATACAACGGGCGGTGCTTCACCTCGTTGTAGATGCGCCCCAAATATTCGCCAATAATGCCCAGGAAGATAAGCTGCACCCCGCCCATAAAGAGCACACTCACCAGCGTGGTCGCCTGCCCCTTGAACGCCTCTATGCCGCTCAATCGTAGCCCCATCGCCAACAGAATGAACAGCACCGCAATAACGGCAATGGAAAAGCCCAGGTAGGTTGCCAGTTGAAGCGGCACGTAGGAAAAACTGGTAATGCCGTCAAAGGCAAAGCGCAGCATCTTTCGCAACGGATACTTCGTCTCACCGGCTTTGCGGGCATCCCGCTTGTAGGGTACCCCCACCTGCTTAAAGCCAACCCACACCGACAACCCCCGCATAAAGCGGTGATACTCGCGTATGCCACTCAGCGTATCTACCACCTTGCGGTCCATCAGGCGAAAATCGCCCGTATCTACCGGTATATCGATGCTGGTGATACTGGCAATCATCCGGTAGAAGAAGGATGCTGTTACCTTCTTAAACCACGTCTCACCGGCACGCTCCGAACGCACCGCATACACCACCTCATACCCCTCACGCCAGCGTTCTACCATCTCTGGTATCACTTCCGGCGGGTCTTGCAAATCGGAGTCTATCACCACCACCGCCCGCCCCTGGGTATAGTCTGTCCCTGCGGTAATCGCAAGCTGATGCCCAAAGTTACGCGAGAAGTTGAGTACCTTAACGCGGGGGTCTTCATCGTGTAATTCGCGCATAATCTGCGGCGAGCGATCATGGCACCCATCGTTGACCAGCACCAACTCAAAGGGTTCGCCGAGCGTCTCCATTGTGGCGACAACGCGGCGGTAAAACTCTGGGAGCAACTCCTCCTCATTATAGATTGGCGCAACTACCGAAAAGGTCGGTAGTGTTCCTATGTTGTTACTTCCTGCATGTGTTCCCAATTGTCACCTACCTCTATATCAACTTTCAGCGGTACCCGCAACTGCTCTACCTGCTCCATAGCCACCCGCACAACCCGTTGTACCTCGTTGACCTCTTCCCGCGGGGTGTCAAAAATCAACTCATCATGCACCTGTAAAACCATACGCGCTTGCAACTGATGCTCGGTTAGGGCATTGGCAACCCGTATCATTGCCCGCTTCATCATATCGGCAGCAGTCGCCTGAATAGGCGTATTGATCGCCTCCCGTTCTGCTGCCTGCCGTCGTGCGCCGCTTGCTTTGAGGTCTGGCATCATACGGCGGCGACCAGCCAACGATTCTACGTAACCACTTGTCCTGCCCTGCTCCAACGTGCGGTCTATGTAGTCACGCACACCGGGGAACTGCTCAAAAAAGGAGTCTATCAATGTTTGCGCTTGTTGACGGTTCATGTCTGTGCGCTGTGCCAACCCAAAGCTACTAATGCCATAGATAATACCAAAGACTGTCGCTTTGGCAATACGGCGTTGGTACTTGTCTATCCCATCTAACGGCAGCTGGAAGAGGTAGGATGCCATTGTGGTATGAATATCCTGCCCCTCTTGAAAGGCTTGTACCATGTTTGGGTCTTGGGTGATGTGCGCCAGAATGCGTAGCTCAATTTGCGAATAGTCTGCCGCTATGAAAGTACACCCTGGCGCAGCCACAAACCCCCGCCGAATCTCATTACCCAACTCGGTACGCACAGGGACATTTTGCAAATTGGGCGAGCTACTCGCTAACCGCCCGGTTGCAGTACCCAATTGATTAAACGATGTATGCACCCGATTTGTCTGGGGATGCACTAGCGTTGGGAGTACGTCTACATAGGTTGAGGTGAGCTTGGCAAGGTGACGATAATCAAGAACGAGCGCGATGATGTCGTGGGTGCCGCGTAGCTTTTCTAGCGTCTCGGCGCGTAGCGAATATCGCCCAGTAGACGTTTTGCCTACCCCGTCTGTTGGCAAGCCAAGCGAATTAAACAGCACATCTTGCAATTGCAAACTGGAATTGATATTGAAGGTTTCGCCTGCCAGCGTGTAGATTTCCTGCTCTAGCTCCTGCATCTTGGCACGCATACGCTTGCTCAGTTCGCGCATGTAGGGGACATCTAGCCCAATGCCGGCATGCTCCATAGCGACCAGCACTGGCACCAACGGGAGCTCTATCTCGTGAAAGACCCGCTGGACATGCGCGTGTTCTTCTACCTGCGGCTGGAGCAGCAGGGTGAGGCGCAGCGTGATGTCGGCATCGGCGGCGGCGTAGGGGGCGGCGTGTTCAATTGGCACAGTAGCAAAACTCCGCTGCTTTGCCCCTTTGCCAATGAGCTTTTCTATGCCATCCATCGGCTCAGGAAGCTGAAGTTCGGCAAAGGCTAGGTCTTTTAAGGATTTGGGTTTGTCGAGCAAACCAGCGGCGAGCATGGTATCAAATACCAAGCCTTTCACCGCCACTCCCGCATGCAATAGCACCTCTAGGTCAAACTTGGCATGATGGGCATATTTGCCAATGGTCGCATCGGCAAACAGCGGATGAAGCGTATCGAGTACATGTTGCTTGTCGAGTTGCTCTCCCTCGTTGTGACCAACCGGTATGTACCACGCCTTACCCGGTTCTATCGCCAGCGAGATTCCCACAAGGTCGCTCAAGAAGGGCTGAAGGCTTGTACATTCGGTGTCAAAGGCAAACGCCGATGCGGTGTGCAGGGCGGCTACCATTGCTTGCAGATCATCTTCGGTTACGACTGTCGTATAGTCACCGAGCGGACGGATCATGATCGCGGAATAGCCGTCAGCATCACCAAACATACTCATTTGGGCATCTTCAGCGGAACCACGATTACCAATGCCAATGGTGGGGATGAGAGTCGGTTGTTCAGGCGTAGCGGGGGCAAATGGATTGTCATCAGTCTGTTGTCCAGGGGCAGGGGGGAGCTTGTCTACTAGGCTACGAAACTCCAACTCCTGAAAAAGCTGGATAACCTTATGCCGATGGTACGATTGTATGGTATCCTGGATGTTCAGGGTAACGGGTACATCACAGACGATAGCTGCCAACTGTTTACTAAAGAGGGCTTGGTCTTTTTGCCCTTCTAGGTGCTTGCGATACCGGTTGGGTACCTTGTCTAAGCTGTCATACAGCTGCTCAACCGTGCCAAACTCATTTAACAAGCTGATAGCCCCCGCTTCGCCTATCCCCTTCACACCGGGGATGTTATCGGAAGCATCACCCTTGAGACCGCGCAAGTCTACCAACTGGTCGGGGGCAAGCCCTTTGTACCGTTCGCGCACCTTCTCCTCGGTGTAGAGGGTGCTTTCCATTGAGCGCGAGTAGGGATTTGCCAACAATACATGAACGTGGCTATCTACCAGTTGTAGGGTATCGGTGTCGCCGGTGAGGATAAGCGTCTCTATGTCCTGGCTTGTTGCTTGACGTGCCAACGTGCCAATAACATCATCAGCCTCATACCCTTCTGCGGTGTAGATGGGAATGCCAAGTGCGGCGATGATCTGCTTGATACGGTCTAGCTGTGGGTGGAACTCTTCGGGGGTCTTAGCCCGTCCTGCCTTATACTCGGCATACATATCGTGGCGAAAGGTGCGCCCGATGTCAAAGGCAATCGCTAGATAATCCGGCTGTCGCTCCTGCATCATGTTGAGCAGGATGTTGACAAAGCCATAGACCGCATAGGTCGGCTCGCCGCTCGATGTCCGCAACCCTGCGCCAGACATACCGTGAAAGGTGCGAAAGGCAAGGGCATGACCGTCAATGATAACGAGTTTTTTTGTCGTGGGCGTAGTGGACATAGATAGAATGTGTAACCATCTCTGAAATGCGAACCTCTTTACCGCATTATACCTGAGTATGTAGAGCAAGGCAATGTATGATCTTTGAACTCCTCCCGATTTTCGTCAATGTGCTTGTGCCAGTCTTTGCGCTGGTGTTGTTGGGGTATGTGGTTGGACCACGGCTAGAGATCCAACCACGCACCCTCTCCCGCTATGGACTCTATATCCTGACCCCGGCGTTCATCTTTGACGTGTTGAGCAAGACGACCATACAGGCTGAGTTGGCACTGCGAATGACATTGTACATTATCGTGGTGCATATGCTGTGTGCGTTGGTGGGGTTTGGTGCTGCCAAGCTCTTGCGCCGTCCGCCACAAATGGTCGCCGTCTATGTGCTCATTGCGGTATTTGGCAATGTGGGCAATTTTGGCTTGCCCATCATTAGCTTTGCGCTTGGGGAAGAAGCCTTGCCTGCCGCAACGATCTACTTTTTGGCAATTATGGTGATAGCGTTTATTGTTGGGATAGGCGCAGCAAACTGGAATAGTGGGAGCTGTCTTCAGGCACTGTTTACCATCTTGAAAACCCCGGCATTGTTGGCGGTGCCGCCGGCGTTGCTGCTGAATGGGCTACATATAGACCTGCCGCCGCTGGTTGCCCGACCAGTGACGCTGCTGGCAGGCGCACTCATCCCGACCATGCTGGTGATGCTTGGCGCACAGCTTGCCCAGGCAGGCATATCGCGGCTCGACAAGGATATGGTCATCGCTAGTAGCATCCGTCTAGTGGGTGCGCCGTTGGTCGCACTGCTGCTCGCCGCACCAATGGGCATCGTGGGGGTAGAGCGTGGGGCGGGGATACTCCAGGCGAGTATGCCCATTGCCGTATTGACCTCGGTTATCGCGGTAGAACATGATCTTATGCCAGATTTCGTCACCTCGGCGGTGTTGTTCTCGACGCTGGCTAGTGTCGTGTCGCTAACATTGGTTGTGGCATTGGTGATGTGAGCGGTGTTTTTTCTGCTATGCATCTATCATCGTCAATGCTGGCAACCGCCGAAACCAGTTTTTCTGCTGGCGAGCAAAACGGTGGGTATCATACTTGAGCCGTTGTACACAGTCTCTCAAGTCCGCCTGCTGCTCAAAGTAGGGGCGAAACTGAATATACCCCAAGCTCGACAGAGAGGGCAAATCCCAGTGGTAGCCCCGTTCGAGCAGTTCGCTTACCTCGTCTATCAACCCCCGCTCCATCATCACATCTACCCGATTGTCTATGCGCTCATAGTTCTGCTCTGCTGGCATACGTAGCCAAAAGGTCGTGATGTCATAGGGGGGGGATTTATGCTGTTGTTGCATGGAAATCGGCTTGCCTGTTACCTGGTAGACCTCCAACGCCCGAATGATACGGCGTAGGTTTTCGGGGGTGAGGCTTCGGGCAGCTTGCGGGTCAACCTCTGCTAGTCGTGCATGCAGCGTCTCATTGCCATACGTTGCCGCTTCTTGCTCGAGCTCTGCCCGCAACGCCGGTTGTGGGGGTACCCGTGGGATAGTCCATCCCTGGAGCACGGCAGCAAGATACTGCCCCGTCCCACCGACCAGCAGAGGAACACGATTACGGGCGGTAATATCGGCGATCTTTGCCATCGCTTGGTCTTGGTAAATTGCCAACGAGAAGGGGGTATTTGGGTCTATAAAGTCCACGAGATGATGGGGAACCATCTCGCACTGTGCCGGGGTTGGCTTGGCGGTGCCTATATCCATATAGCGGTAAACTTGGCGCGAGTCTGCCGAAACTATCTCGCCGCCTATGCGCTGCGCCATCTCCAGCGCAAAAGCCGTTTTGCCTATGGCGGTTGAACCTACAATGGCAATGAGTGGCGGTTGTGTCATACTACTGCGTTCCCTTCAGCTTTCCCTCCGGTTATGCATACTGCCAAGAACTCAAAGTAACGGGTATTCTTATCGTATTTGGGATGAATCCACGCTCAATGTGGCTTACTGAAAACCCAAGTGGGAGAATGGATGTTACTTTGCCGCGATAACTATTTTAGCTGACGATTACGTACCATCATGAGGTGAACACCATTGGTAACTGGTGTTCACCTCATGATAATAACTCTGGTTTGTTGTAAGGGCTACTTAGGTAAGCAAGTCCCACACCATTTTTGCCGTAATGATTAGTAAGATAACCCCAATCATCAATTTCACTTGTCGTCCTTGTAGTTTGTCTGTCATTAGCCAAGAACCAAGTAAGGCACCAAAAAAAGAACCTAAAGCCGTAGCACTCAAGAGCGAGATACTTATGCCTGCCATAGCCATATGGCTAAGAAACCCAGACAGGGATGCGAAAATAACGACAAAAGAGGTAGAAGCTGAAGCCTTTTTAGGGTCGAAACCAAGCGTAACCAGTGATGGAACAACAATGTTGCCCCCACCTACCCCAAGTAACCCCCCAATAAACCCAGCAACGCCCCCGACACTTATACCAACGCTCAAGAGGAGTTTCTTGTTAGCTATTTTTTGTTGTGTCTTTGGCTTGTAGAACAGCATCATCAAAGCTGCAAACAACAAGAAACCACAAAATATCCATAATAAAACCGTGCGATCTAATCCTTTGCTTACCCATACGCCGATGGGTGAAATAAGCGCAGCGACTAGAGACATTGGGATGACTAAACTCCAAACGACCAGCTTTTTACGAATAAAGTTGACGGAGGCGACAGCCATCGCTAGGGCATTGAGGAGTAGCGCAATAGCCATTGCCGTATGCACTTCAATACCCAGGGCTAGAAATACGGGTATGAGGATAAACGCTGCCCCAACACCAGCAATAGTCAATAGGGTAGTAAAAACAAAGGTGATCACCCCGGCTAAAATAACAATGATCATTGTCTGTACTTCATTACCTATCCTTTACGAGATTTTGTGGTTTTCTTGACAAGGAATACAGATATGCTTTGTACCTTTAATACGAGCATACTCTTCAACAACCATTTCACCACACGCATCACATACAATGCTCGCAAAAGAATGGAGGTTTCTCACGAGATCATACTGATAGATTTCCCCCACTGAGAATAATGCATCATCTGGTGCTCCCATGACCCGTTGGACCATGGGGTCTATAACCGATTCTGGAACGTGCGATGCAGGTATCCCTTTCTCTCGATATTCTTTGAAAAATACTGATTGTTTGTTGGCAAGCATAGCTTCTGCTTTGGGTACCACACGAATAGCCCGCGAGGTTGCCACATCAATCACCGTTACTCCCCATTTTCCATAATGTGTTTTCTGGATGTTTCCCTTGCCAAACGTACACCCAGTGATCATTTGGATACCATCGGCAAAACATGTTGCACAATGATCATCGCCAATTTCAATTAAAGTGACCAGCTGCCCATCCTTTGCTCGCTCAACTCCCAAAGCGTTGAGGGCTGCTGCCCCTACTCGTAAGCCCATTGGCATAGCAGGACATTTATGTCCATGAAAAACTAAGCCGTATTCGTAATACTCTTCTGGATTAACCATTAGTTTGTTCCTTTCATGTATATATGTAGAAAACTGCATATAGCATACAACTCAAATTAAAAGTTGTCAAGTGGTCAGCTTTCCATCCTGCGATGCATAACCAGTGCCAGCAGCAATGCGACCACACATGCGACCACACCAAACAAAAACATCTCGTCTATCACTTGTGCTGCGACATTCACCAAAAACAAGGCGGGGTCGCTGGCAGCCAGTGGGTCATCAATACCGGCTTGTCGCAACTGGTGCTGGCGTGTTACCCCCCACACCGTCAACACCGATGCCCCAAGCGTCATCCCCACCAACCGCAGCGTGATGACCAGTGCCGATGCGCTGCCGTGGTACTCCTCGCTGGCGGTGTTGATAATCACCGTTGCTATGGGTGAAAGCACCAAGCCTAGCCCTACCCCGGCGAGTACCAACTCTGCCGCCATAACGGTATAGGTCGTGTGGGCTTGCCACGTACTCAGCAGGATAAAGCCCAACAATGCGGTTGCCATCCCTCCAACAATAGGCAGCTTTGCCCCCAAGCGATTGGTCAACCACCCACCCGGCACCGCCATTGCTGCCATTGTTAGCGTCAATGCGGAGAGCATCCACCCGCTATCCCACGCGCCACGCGGTAGGATATTGGGGTCGCCGGGGTTGAAGATTTCCAAGCGGGTATGGATAAAGAGCGGTACGTTGGCAATAGCCAGGGCTAAGGCAAAGCCAACCAGCATATTTACGCCGCTGGCAATGCCGGCGTTGCGCTGTCGCAGTAACGTTATATCAAACAAGGGGTGGCGCACCCGATGCTCTACCCAAATGAACAGTGCCAGCATAACCAGCGAGCCGATAACCAGCGGGACGGCATAACTGGGCAGTTCTTGCGTTTGTCCATAGAAATCTGTCTGGCCTAGCTCTGAGCCAGCAGACAACCCCACATTCAGGGCTATCAAGCTGCCACTGATAAGCAACGATCCCCACCAGTCAAAGCCGCCAGCAGACCGGCTGGTCTGGACATCGCGCAATGCCCACCACGTCAACACCAGGGCAACTATGCCAAGTGGGACGTTGATCCAGAAGAGCAATCGCCAATCATCAAACAAGCGCATCAGGATGCCGCCGTAGAGGTGGCCTATCATCCATCCTACCGTCTCTACCGCGGCGACAAAGCCAAGTGCTGGCGCACGTCTTTGTGGGGGAAAGAGGTCGCCAACCAACGCCATAGAGATAGGCACGACTGCCCCTGCCCCAAACGCCTGCACCACGCGCCCGATGATAACCCCATTGAGGCTACTGGCGGCTGCCACCAAACCAGACCCGATGATGAAAATGAGCAGACAGACGAAGTACATTATCCGCCGCCCTACCAGGTCAGAGAGCCGCCCCATAAACGTCAGGCTCACGGTATAGGTCAGCAGGTAGCCGGTGATAATCCATGCTGCATGCCCTAGCTCCGTATCAATAGACACTTGCAGGTCAGACAGGATACGGGGCAGTACTGCTGTGACGACTGTTAGGTCTATGGAGCCTACAAAAACGGCAATACAGACCAGTGCCAGCGAGACCATCGGGGGAAACCGTGATGCTCGCTGGTGTGGCAGTATTGATGGGGTATTTGATGCTTGGGCTGGTGTTGGATGTTGGTGCATAAGGGCGGTGTAGCTAGGATTCGCTTTCTGGACACTCCATCGGGGCATGAATATCGAAGTCTTCGTTGTACTGGCTGAGGTGCATAATCCAGCGGGTAGGTTCTTCCGGGTCGGAGGCGGTGTCTACCAAGATCATCTTACTCACCCGTTTGGTTTCGGTGTCTGCCCACACATCTACCTCTACCTCACCAGCGCCAATCATACGATAGCTAATGTCATAGAAGGTGGGGTCGTTAATCGTACCTTGTATGTGGTAGTGTGGAGTGTTGTCTTCGTCTAGCTCTTCTATCGTCTCAAGTGTGGCATCCTCAAACTGCTCGCGGATGAGGTAGTCTAGCCCCTGCTCTGGGTCAAACAAGACAACCGGGTCAAAGACGGAGCCGGGTGGGAGACAACGCCATTTCCGCGTGATGGGATTGGATACGTAGAGTTGCCCATCGAGTGAGACGAGCCGCACTACGGCTATGCTGCCCACGCTACGAACCCGTATGGCGACCATTGCTGCATCGGGGCGTTCTAGGTCGCCGGCGATGTCTACAATCTGAAACATCCCGTCCGGGTCGGCAAAAGCTGGTTTGCCTTCAAAGGTGATGTCAAAGTGAAAGCTGGTCGCATCTTGGGTTGCCTGCATGACCTCATCGGTGATCTGTGCCACAGAGAGGGTAGGTGTGGGGGTACCCTGTGTTGCTGTTCCCCGCCCACACGCGGCTAGGATGGTGATTGCGGCTAGGATGATAACGCTCAGTATGTACCTGGGTGTAGGTTGTGAGGTTGGATGGTTTTGTGTCACGTTGTATCCTTTGCTTATGTCTTTATCATTAGTGTTCCGTTCTCCGTCCCGTTCCGTTGGTAGAGCCGCTACCTGCCCGGTTCCCCTTCTCCCCACGGTGGGGGAAGGGGCTAGGGGATGGGGGACAAACAACCCTCTCCCCCTGCCCCCTCTCCCATAAAGGGCGAGGGGGAGGCGTTAGCTGCCCGGTTCCCCTTCTCCCCACGGTGGGGGAAGGGGCTAGGGGATGGGGGGAACCAATTCCCCTTCTCCCCGCGGTGGGGGAAGGGGCTAGGGGATGGGGGCTGCCCGACCACCCTCTCCCCCTGCCCCCGCTCCCATCCCAGGGCGAGGGAGGCAGGTTTGGGCTATTCTGCAATGTACAAAAAGAGCCGAGCGCGAATAACGCTTGGATCTTCCGATGGATTGCCTGACATACCGAGCGATTGCAGCGAAGAGATATTGTCTTTCACCTCTTCGTCTACATCAGCACCGGTATCTTCTGCCAGTTCTGCCATTTTCTGGATGTCCATATAGACCATCCCCCGTTCGGGGGCAGGCAGGTTGTTGAGCAGTGCTTGGAAGCGGGAGTCGCCAGAAATGGGCGACTCGCCGCCATTGACAGCAGTTTCCATCGTCCCTTCGCCAAAGGCGATAACCAAATCATCATCCACAAAGCCATAGCCGCCATAGGTCTGTTCAGTATCAGGCTCTTGGATAAGCCACCACTTAACCCCGGCTATATCCTCAGTCGGGATGTCCATACCGAGGTTTTCTATAGCGTCGGTGATGTTGTTGATACCCTTTTCTGCTGCCTCACGGTCTGAAGGGGTGATGGTGAAATAGACGGTAGCGGGAACCTCAAAGTCGCCTAGCTCCTCGCCCGGCAGGATGACCAACGAGGCATCGCCGTTAAACCAATTGAGCAAATCTTCTTCAAGGTCTACCTCATACATCGCCTCGAACATATCGCGCTGCTCTGCCCCATCAGGTTGGGCTTCAATCGCTTGGATAACCTGATCTTTGAAGGATGGTTGTATGGAGAAGGTCGCAAAGGCGAGTGTCTCGCTGCTAATGCGGTCTAGGCGGGCTTTGAGATCGCCGGGTTGATAGGTGAAGACGGCACGTTTATCTTCGCTGAGGGCATCAAGGTTCATCGAGTAAACGGATTCAATGAAGACTCCCTCTGCTGCCACCCCAGCAGCCAAACCTAAACTCTCCATTGCGCTAATCATTGCGAGGTTTTCTTCTAGCATATCGGCTTGCTCTTCGGGCATTTCCTCTGAAGCCTGCGAAATAAAGGTTTCATTCAATTGGATGAGGGGTTGTGCATCCATGTAGAAGTAGGAAAACCTGTTTGGTGGCAGATTGATCTGAAACTTGGCAAACTTTGGGTTGCTAGAGAGCGAATCTGCCCCACCCGGCTCGCGGTCTATCATCTGTTTGATGTAGTCGGGGTTCGCCATAACCACAATACCATTTGTGACGGCAAAGGCGTTGAGTGGTGGCTTAGGTGAGACATCCTCGGCATAGCGCATCTCATAGATGGTCACTTCATTATGGGTGCTAGTCGTGATGTCTTCTACTCGAGTCTCTTCATTGTCAAGCATTGCTGTGCGGAGTTTCTCCAAAAAAGCCCCCGCCGCTTCATCATCAGTTGAGTAGGCAAGCAGGGCAACTTCTAAACTCTCAAGGTCCTCATTACTGAGTTCGTCGAAGTTCTCGTCTATTTTGGGCAGGTTGCCAATGGCAAAAGCCACCTCTGCTCCAAGCCAGGGTTGGATGTCTTCCTGAAAGCTCATCCCCCATTCTTTGAGTGGTTCATTGACTGGTTCGGGGTCTTCATCAATAAACAGTTCTGGATAGGCACCACGGAGTCGGGCTACGTTGGCAAGGTCGCTAAGAGCCGGGGTGAATGTGCCATACATTTGGACATCTGCCCCTAGCCGTTCGGGAATACTGCTTTTCCGTTCTGTGGCAGCTCCCCAAAGAGCAAAGGCAATGCCACCGGCAACAATACCAACGAGAAGTAGGACACCAACAATTACCAACCCAATAATCAGTCCTTTTGATGATTTTTGTTCAGCCATGCTTTTCTCCTTACAGTAGAGACGGTTTTCCACGATTGACATGCCGGGCTACCAGCATGTTGTGGGTAGTGAGTGTAGACGAGTCGGGGGTGGTTGTGGTTATGGTTGTGGTTTGTGTGGCAACACCCAATACCTTGCTCTATTATAACAGGTTTGTGAAGTGGTAACGTGATGGGGGACGGATTGTAGGGGTAATTTCCCGACAGAAACGCAGAGGCGCAGAAACGCAGAGACGCAGAGACCGGGCAACAATGGGTGTAGGGGTATCTTGTCCGGGAATGAACGGGAAGCGTAAGCGACCCGCTCGTTGACCCTCGCGGCTCGTTTGTGCGTGAGACGAGGGGATGGGGGGGAGATGCCTTGATCCTGGTAATACAAAAGAGAGAGCACAACTAACCCTGTCGTATACTGATAGCGGGGATAGGCACGTTCTGTCCCTACGGTTTGTCCTCGTCAAGATCGAGTTCATCTTTCATCAATACATCCAACGATACGCCGAAAAAACGAGAAATTTTCAAGAGATGACTTGCATTGGGATTGCGATAACCACATTCAAGGTCTTTGATAAAAGATTTTGAAATATCGGCTTGTTCTCCAAGTTGACGTTGTGTCAAACCGTGTCGTTTCCGAAGGATACGCAATTTCTCGCTGAACCGTTGCATGAAATCCTCATTGACAAACTTTAGTAATCGTTCTATAATTTAGACGCTATTGCATCTCTCCACACTGTCACAGTCGCCAAACTACACAGTGTGGAGAGTCGTTCTGGAGTGGGACGTAATTCCAC
>CAYPHM010000010.1:0-11678 GCA_964410555.1 uncultured Chloroflexaceae bacterium
AGGATATTGACGATGGCAAGATTGATTATGAGCACACCGACGATAGCGTCCCAGCCGAGGATGAAAACTTCAAGCTCAAGCTGACTGATCCCGATGGGAAAGAGAGTAGCGAAATACCCGTGACTATCTCTTTCAACGATCCTACTGCATTGGAAGGCAACCAGGGCGGCACTACTCCCTTGACTAATGATGCCCTCGATGCGACAGACGATGCGAATGACGACCCTGCCAAGCTGAAGTATACCCTGTCTGAAGCCCCGACCAAAGGGGTGCTCAAGAAGGATGGCAAACCCCTCAAAGAGGGCGACACCTTTACGCAAAAGGATATTGACGATGGCAAGATTGATTATGAGCACACCGACGATAGCGTCCCAGCTGAGGATGAAAACTTCAAGCTCAAGCTGACTGACCCCGACGGGAAAGACAAGGGCGAAATGCCCGTGACTATCTCTTTCAACAACAAGCCCACTGTTGCCAGTGCGCCGGTGAAGGTGAGCAACCCTAAACCTGGTATGAACGTGCCTATTACTGCGGATGCGCTCAAGGCGACAGACCGCGAGGACACCGACCCTGAAAAACTTACCTACACGTTGGCGAAGGCTCCCGAACAGGGCAATTTGACGAAAGACGGTATTCCTTTGAAGCCGGGCGACCCCTTCACGCAAAAGGATATTGACGATGGTAAGATTGCCTATGATCACACTGGCGACACCTTGCCCATTGATGACACCTTCGCGGTGAAGGTGAAAGACAGCGACGGCGCAGAGAGTGACGAAATACCCGTTACCTTTGCCAAGCCCTTCGCGGTTGACAAAGAAGATTTGTTGGTGCCGCCTACGGCTGACGGTGGGGCTGTCCCCATTACTGGGGATAATCTCAAGGCAAACGACCATGATGAGAGCGATGAAGACGATCCAGCCAAAGTGACTTATACGATGGTCACGCCCCCCACGAAGGGTAAGCTCTTGAAAGATGGCGAACCTATGGAAGAGGGCGATACCTTCACGCAACAGGATATTGACGATGGCAAGATTGCCTATCAACCGCTGGACGAGGACGCGACGGAAGATAGCGTTGGCTTGAAATTAACTGATGATGACGGCACTGAGAGCGAAGAGTTCCCCTTTAACGTCAATTTCAAGAAGAAGCCAACGGTTGATACGCAACCGTTGCAGGCGAACAAAGGTGGCTCTACGCCGCTCGGCAAGGATAATCTCAAGCCTTCGGATGTGGTTAGCCCCACAACAGGCCCCTTGACCTATACGCTGGTCGCGCCCCCTACGAAGGGTAAGCTCTTGAAAGATGGCGTACCCGTGGAAGCGGGCGATACCTTCACGCAGGATGAGATTGACGATGGCTCGTTGGTCTATGAGCACACCGACGATACGCTGCCCGTGACGGATGACGAGTTTACCTTTACGGTGACGAATGATGAGGGCGTTGTCAGTGATGAATTGCCCTTTGTGATTACCTTCGATGGCTTGGAGATGGATTTGGTATGTGATACGTTTGCCACCGCTGGCTCTACGCTCTACTGTACCGTTGTCTATACCAACACGGGTACGATTACCACAACGGATTTGACGGTTGGTATGACGCAGCCAGCGAATTCGATTATGGAGCCGAGTAAAAGCGACCCCCGTTGGTTAGCGGCTACGGGTGCTGTTACCAGCACCGACCGTTTGACGGGTGAGCCAATTGTCTTTGACTACATGGCACCGGTGGATAGCCTAGCCCCCAACGAAAGTGGGGCTATCAAGATCGCATTTCGTGTAGATAACGACCTGCCGTTGAGTACGCCATTGGATATGCAGGCGGTCTTCCAAGATCACGTAGACAATACTGTGGTGCAAGAGGCGCAGGATAATTCAACGGTGAATGTGGCGAAGGCGATCTATTTACCGCTCGTACCGCGAGCGATGACGCAGTAGGTGTTAGGAGCACCGCTGCCCTACGGGGAGGGTATGGAAGCACGGGTTGGGGGGCTTGCTGCCCCAACCCCCCCCACGATATGGGCAAGCGCGATGGGGCGCAGGCTACGGGGGGAAGGTTGATGTTGACAAACAATGATGAGTTTTTTAGGAGGAATTACGATGAGAACGAATAAGACAATGCAATGGTTATACGCTTTAGGACAAAGCGCGTTGGTCGCGATACTGATGGCGTTGGTGGCTGTCCCCATGCTGTCGCCGTCTACGGCGCGTGCAGAGGGGAGCAAGGAGTTGACGCAGGATGTAGAAAATGACGTTGGTGATGTTGTTTCCTACCGCCCCTGGCTTGAGAACCAGAAAGGTGTATACATCGGGGGTATCGAACGCGATACGACTATCAATGTATACGCAAAAGTTGGGGAAACAATTCAGCTTGCCTCTAGTGTTTCAGGTGATAATAAAATCCTATTATATGCACCTGGTAATGCCTCTGGTACTGCGACTGAATCGTTTAATACGGGTACGGGTACAGATGAGTGTGGCTTTATTAAAGACCGTGGTCAAGAGGTAGACGGTCCAGATGATGGCTATACCCCCTGTGAAATAATCGTCGCAGAAGGGGAAGAGGGTATTTGGCAGATACAATTTAAGGCTTCTGGTGGTGGTAATCCAGCGGGTGTACTGACAGAAAATGATTGGAATACTACAGGATACCATTCTATTGCTGCTTGGGACGTAACAGTACTTGACAGCAGCAGTAATGAGGTGAAAGGTCGTGCCTATACCAACAAACTTCCGGTAAATGCCGCATCAGTAGATAATCCTATCTATTCCAAGCTCTATATACTGACAAAAGACGGGGTACTCTATGATTTTGATACTAATGGTCTTCAACCATATGGAGCGATACTCTTTGCCAATAGTAGTGGCTTCAAAAAAGGTTTGGAGCCTATTTATCGTTCCATACAGTTCCTTAATGGAAATACTGCCCAGGATATGCCCGCTGGGTATAGTCTGCACTCGCCCGATGCCCCGGATACAGAGACAGATGTTACCCACAAAATGTTTTTCAACCCACCAGATACAGCTATGCCTAGTACATCCCGTCTGCGTGGTGTGGAAACGTGGCTGAATCCTCCGTATACACCACCGGGAAAACCAACAGAATCATCATTTGATTTTAACGGGAATACCACAGAACCAGGCGGTACGTTCAGCTTCGATAATCCTAATACTAGTGCATCTGGCTACCAGATCATCATTAATGTAGATGGAAATAGTATCTATGGTGATAACGAAGATCGTACTTTGACTGGCAGAGCCACATTAGGGGCTAACGGTATTGTATGGGATGGACGTGATGCTGATGGTGAACTGGTAGCGGCTAATACATACAACGTCCAACTCACCCTGTTCAATGGTGAAGTCCACTTTCCGGTTCTTGATGCTGAGATGAATAAAAATGGCACCATTATCCACCGATTGAATCGATCCACTGGATCCCAGGAAGGAGCTACCGTTTATTATGATGACAGCTACAACTATACCGGCGATGCATATGACTTTAGCCTCTGTGCTGCAGTTGACGAACCTAAACCACCTGCTGTTAATTCTTTAACGTGTTATGGTGATCCTCCAAACCCTCGGTATGACTTAGATGGCAGGGATAGTAGTGATATTTTAGGGGTTCATAAGTGGGGTAACGCTGGAGGAGACGATTTTGGTAATATCCGTGGTATAGATATTTGGACATACTATCTGTCTTCAGATACATTAGTCATTGATGTCACAGTTAATGGTGACTATGCCCCTACCATTGTGAGAAATAGCTCTGTTCCAGTTAGCGATGGTGGTACTGCTACGATAACAGCTGACCATCTAAAATCCACCGACGTGGAAGACGATGCTAATACATTGACCTTGACCTACATACTGGATGCATTACCATTGAATGGAGTACTGAAGAAAAACGGTACTGACCTTGTAGTGAATGGTACCTTTACCCAGGATGATATCGATAGTGGTAGGATTACGTACAACCATACCTCTGGAAAACCGACCCTGGATAAATTCCCGTTTACGGTTACAGATAGCGATGGGAATACTACGGATGGCGTGTTCAAGATTGCCAATACCCCGCCGATTGTGGACAAAGCTGTAGGTATCACTATCAATCAGGGTACAAAAGATACAACCATAGACGACCCACTACTTGCTGCATCCGACAAAGAAGAAGATCCCGATAGTACGCTAACCTATACATTATTAGAAGTTCCTACTAAAGGAACCCTCTATATAGATGATGGTACTACGAAGACCGATTTAGTAGAAGGTGCTACCTTCACGCAGAATGACATAGATCAGGGGTATATTAAGTATGACCACACTGATACTACTACTACAGAAGATGACCAGTTTGTCATACAGGTACAAGACAGCGTTGGAGCTAAGAGCGATACTATCCCCTTCCTTATCACTATTAATGACCCACCTGAAGTGGTCGTCAATACCGGTGTGGAGATAGACAAGGGAGACAACCCTACCATCACCATTGAGATGCTTCGGTCTACTGATAAAGAAGATGTTAATCCTACCGATCTAGTGTATACCCTAGAAGAATTGCCTACTGAAGGGGTATTAAAGAAAGATGGTGTTGAGCTAAACCTAACGGATAACAAGACGTTTACCCAAGACGACATCAACAACAACAAAATCACGTATCATCATGATGGTGATAGTTATGTTGCTGATGCATTCACGTTTAATGTGAAGGATACTGGTGGTGAAACAACTCCACTAACTGATTTTGCTATCACCATCAATAACAACCCGCCCACGAGTGCCGACAATACAGTCACGACCAACGAAGATACCCCCAAGACCTTCGACACGGATGACTTTACGTTCATTGACCCTGATACTGGGGATACCTTTGCGGGGGTGCAAATTACGACTTTCCCAGGTAAAGGGACATTGACCTGCGATGGGACGGCTGTCACGAATGACAATATCCCCTATACGTGTGCCGACGTGACCAAATTGGTCTATACGCCCATGGAGAATGAGAACGGTACGGCTTACACGACCTTCAAGTTCAAGGTACAGGATAACAACGGTAAACCTAGTGTCAATGATTACACGATGACGGTGGATGTAACACCGGTGAACGACCCGCCTGTCAACACTGTGCCAGCAGCACAAACGATAGACGAAGACACGCCACTAACTTTCTCAACGGCAAACAGCAATAAGATTTCCATCAGTGACGTTGACGCGGGCACAGCCGATGTCAAGGTAACGCTAACGGCGACCAACGGAACACTCACGCTGAACGAAACAACAGGATTGACGTTTGAAACAGGTGATGGGGCTGATGATGCTACAATGACCTTCACGGGCAAGATGAGTGACATCAACGCCGCGCTGGATGGGATGACGTTCAAGCCCACGGCAAACTACAACGGCACTGGTGCTAAGGTAGAGATTACGACGAATGACCAGGGTAATTCTCCCAATACACCAAAAGAAGATATCGACAGCGTTGCCATTACCGTCGAGCCGTTGAACGACCCGCCCACGAGTGCCGACAAGACAGTCACGACCAACGAAGATACCCCCAAGACCTTCGACACGGATGACTTTACGTTCATTGACCCTGATACTGGGGATACCTTTGCGGGGGTGCAAATTACGACTTTCCCAGGTAAAGGGACATTGACCTGCGATGGGACGGCTGTCACGAATGACAATATCCCCTATACGTGTGCCGACGTGACCAAACTGGTCTATAAGCCCATGGAGAATGAGAACGGCGATACCTACACGACCTTCAAGTTCAAGGTACAGGATAACAACGGTACGCCTAGTGTCAGTGATTACACGATGACGGTGGATGTAACACCGGTGAACGACCCGCCTGAAGCGGATGCCCAAACGGTAAGCACACCCAAGAACATCGACAAGACGATCACGTTGAGCGGGAGCGATGCAGATACGGGGGATACCCTAACGTACAAGATCACCGATCTGCCAGAGGATGGTACGCTGTATCAGGTCAATGCCGATGGGACAAAAGGGGCAGAAATAACCGCGGCGAGTCCTGATGTAACAAACAGTGATCACAAGGTCATCTTTGAGCCTGCGACAGATGAGACAGGCGAACCCTACACGAACTTCCAATTCACGGTGAATGATGGGACGGTTGATTCCGACCCAGCGACGGTGACGGTGAATGTCACCGAAACCAACACCCCGCCCACCATCGCCACTGCTGACACCGAGGTGAACAAGGGCGAAAGCGTCCCCATTAAGAAAGACAACCTCACGGCGACAGACAATGAGGATGACGACCCAACGTTGACCTACACCCTAACGACAGCCCCCGAAAAAGGGAAGCTCTATATTACCCCCGCCGGCGGGACTAAAACCGAGCTAACCCCCGACGGGACAAACACCTTCACGCAAGACGACGTAGATGAGGGCAGAATTACCTACGAGCATACCGACACGACCACGCCTGCTCCCAATGATAGCTTCAAGGTGAAGGTGACAGACAGCGACGGTGCTGAGAGTGCAGAAGCAACCGTCACCATCAAAGTCACACAAAGTCTGGACTTATCCGAAGATAAAGTCAAAACGCCAGGGCTGATAGAGGAAAAGACCAAAATACCTGGACAAACGTATAGGCTCACCGAGGAACCGACAAAAGGCACCTTCTACCGTATAGAGGAGGATAACACAAAAGTACCAGAAAATACGGACTTATCCGAAGGGGAAGTCACAGAACCCGAACTGATAGAGGAAAAGGTACCTGGACAAACGTATAAACTCGTTGAGGAGCCAACAAAAGGTACTGTCTACCTTTTAGAGGAGGGTAGCACAGAACCAGTAGAACTTACAGAAGGTGATACCTTCACGCAGGAGGACATAGACGAAGGCAACCTACTCTATGAGCACTTGGATGAAAACAACTCGGCGACGGATATAGACGAAGGTGACGTAGCCCAAGAGAACTTGGATGAAGACAGCTCGGCGACGGAAGACAAGTTTATGTACACGGTAACAGACCCGCAAGGGGGCGAAAGCGAAGAGATACCCTTCGTCATCACCTTCAACCCCATACTAGGGTTGGAGATGGACTTGGTGTGTGATACCATCGCCGTTGCTGGCGGTCTGATGAATTGTACCGTCGTCTACACCAACACCGGCACCATTACGACAACGGCGTTGTGGGTGGGGGTCACGCAGCCAATGAACACGATATATGACCCAGACACGAGCGACCCACGTTGGAAGGTGGCTATTGGAGACCGAGCTATGTCGAGCATAGACCAGCTGAATAGCGACATGATAACCTACGACTACGCGGCACTGGTAGACAGCCTAAGCCCCAACCAAAGCGGGGTTATCAAAGTGGCGTTCAGAGTGAGCGAAGACCTGCCCCTGGGCGAGCCAGTAGGCTTGAACGCTGGGTTCCAGGATCGGGAAGGTGAGGAAGTCGTGGTAGAAGCACAAGATAGCGCGTCAGTATCCATAGCCAAAACTGCTATCTACATGCCGATGGTAATAAAAGCCAGTACGAAGTAGCCTTTTGGATGAGACACACGACATAAACGGACACCTCACCCAACGGGGGTGAGGGTGGGACAAGCAGCGGGGGAGTGGGCAATTCGCCTACTCCCCACACCACGACAGCACGAGACGCATACCACTATACACATCCTGCTCATAAGGCTTATCTACACCACGGGAGCTACACAAAATACGATCTCCAGATGTCCCCCATGATCCGCCACGCAATGGTACCAACTCCTCCTGTATGGCAACATCGCTTATCACCGTTGTGCTTTCCAATGGGTAGTCGGTATAGCTGTTCGTCATATATTCCCACACGTTCCCCGCCATATCCTGTGCGCCAGATAGTGCTACCCCATCAGGATGCAACCCTATGCGAGCAGCATCCCCTGTCCACCAATCCATGTCAAAGTCTGCCAGTTGATGGGATGGTTCATTTTTGCCCCAGGGATAGGGGGATCGCTCACCATCGGCACCATACGCACACGCCACTTCCCACTCCGCCTCTGTTGGCAACCGCACACACATACCCGCTGGTAAATCATCGGCAAGCTCAGTATTGAGCCAATTGGCATACGCCACTGCCTCATACCAAGATAGCGACACCACAGGTTGATAATCTAGCGTGTATTTAGCACTGTCCCAGTAGGAAGGTTGGGTAATCTCTCTGGATTGCTTCCACTCCCACCCATGCGGTGTCCAGTACTGTTCCTTATCATACCCACCTGCCTCGATAAACTGCCTATATTGCAGCACAGTAAGTGGGTACTTGGCTATCCAATACTCTGAAATGTCGTCCTCTGTTGTGTCTTGCGCGTACTCATCCTGGCTCCACCCACCAATGGTATAGGTGTCAGCAGGGATATATCGCCAGTAGTGATTGCCATCCTGGGTGAATGCGGTAACGCGATTCACGAGTTCATCCTGCCACGCATCAATAGCGATGGGCAGTGGGGGGGGCGTATACGGAGAATCCGGGGTGTCGTCTGGCGGCGATGGGGTAGGAGTTTGGGGTACTGGTGTAGGTTCTGGAGGGTATTCTGCCACAAACCCTACATACACAAGCCATACCGCGGTTGCCAGCAGCAATATGCTACCAACGGCTATGGCAATGGCTATCGCTAATACGTTTCTCGAACTTATCGTGCCCTTTCCCGATGGGGTATCATTTGAGAAATCAGGCATAGGCTCTCTCCAAAGTGCCTACCGTACCAGGGAATTTACCCCTCGGTAGGTCATTGGAGAGCCGTTACATGCATGCAACGGCTCTCTGATAATCCCGTTTCCCTCTCATGGGTTGATAAGTGGAAGTAGGTCTTGTTCTTGTAGTGGAGAGGGAGTTGGTTCTTCTTCTGTCGGCTCCGCTGGCGTTGGTTCCGCTGGCGTTGGCTCCGCTGGCGTTGGCTCCGCTGGCGTTGGCTCCGCTGGCGTTGGCTCTGCTGGCGTTGGCTCCGCTGGCGTTGGCTCTGCTGGTGCTGGCTCCGCTGGCGTTGGCTCCGCTGGCGTTGGTTCCCCCGCTGGTGCTGCTGACTCCCCTTGCGCTGGCTCATCCTGCACAAGCGGCGGTTGTGGCAGCACCAGTATTGGCATAAAGTCTAGTGTTGAGGTAATCGGCTCTGTGTCGATGACTACCTCAGCAGGCGGCACGATTGGCGCAGCCGGTACAGCACGGACTATCAAGCGATGCGTGTACACATTGATTGGGGTACAGGTAATCAGCGTGAGTGTCTCAGTTGGCGTAGGGTTCATTACCCACGTTTCGGTGGGCAGGATGGTATGTATCTCCTGCACAATGTAGCGGCGTTGACGCTCGCCAACGGTCAGGAAAATCTCATCCTGTATTTCTACATCTTCCAAATCGTTAAACAGTTCATCCTCATAGCCGCTATGACCAGCAAGCACGATATTTCCATTGGAGAAGGGGTAGCCAGCGAGTATCCAATAGTGTGCTACGGAAAAGCGGGGGACATCCCACTCGCCCTCTTTGAAGCCTGCCTCGACAATCTTCGACTCAATATTCACGCTTGGTATGCGTATGGTCGTTGGGCGAACGCCATCCCACGCGCCCGCCGCCGTGTTGACTCGCGCTGTTGCCCAAGCGGGGGCAGGGTTCTCGGCGAGGTAGTCTATGCCCAAGCCGCCAAGACGGAAAGGCTGTGGTTGCCCAGGGTAGTATTCAAACCGCATACGCTCAAAGTATTGGATGGTGTAGGGTTGCCCATCGGGGGCTGTCTTGTCAACGGCTTCTGTGATAGGGTAGCCAAATATGGTCAAATCGCCATTGTTTAGCCAAAAGCTGAGGAAATCTCCCCGTAGCGTATGTCCCGATTGGGGAAAGAAGACTATATCGGGTAGGGTATCTTCTGTGACACTCCCGATGTCAGGGTAGATGGCGAAGTTGGGGGATGGCTTTACCCACTGAGACACGCCCCGCTGCCCATCCCGCGCTGCTGCCCATTGCCCTAGCATCCCCACCTGCACCCGCGCTAATTCGCCATGCCATTCTAGGCGGGCACGTTGAAAATACTGCACCGGGCGGTAGTTTTCCATAAAAACTTCGGTCAACGGTAGCCCAAAGATCGCCCGCCCGCCGTTGGATTCGTAGAACTCACGAAAGCTGTAGGCGAGGGTGTGTCCCGTTTGGGTAAACAGAATAGGCGAACCGGGGACATCATCTTGGGCTTGCGTTGGCGATTGTTGCACAAGAACCACACCAAGCAGCACAAGGGCTAGTAACAAGAGCGTATATACCGGGGATTTTGCGCTAGTTCGGGACATCGGTTGCTTATCCATAGCTTTAGCTTTGCTCAAAAGGGATACCTATTTAAAAACAGGGGAGTGGGTTGCCCCATCCCCCTGTTTGCCTATACGTATATCCGAATAATGCTCCACCAAACTAGCGGATCGCAACGTCAGTTGCGGGGTAACGCCAGTTCATGTAGTGCTGACCCACGTTGCCCATCTCGACCTGCCATGCCGGGGCGTTATCGGGGGTGTAGGTGATGACGCGGCGCTCAAACGCCTGGATGAGAATGTCTTTCTCTACGCCACCGACCATGACCGTTGCCCAGTAGGGTTCGCTGACGGGCAGACCCATCACGAACTGGACATCCATACCCTGCTGGCTAAAGAAGTCGGTAAAGACCTGTGGGATGTTGTGTCCCAACACGTTGCTATAGCTGCCAATTGTGACACCATAGGTTGCCATTGCGCTGTCCTGTGTGACGGTACCATCGCGGGCAATGATGTCTGTGACGGTCTGTCCTACGCGGTTGGGTGCGGGAATGGCATTTACCGGGTAGGAGACGCTGCGGAAGGAGCTATAGGTGGGGGCAAACGGATTGACGGCAGCAGGATCGCCTGCAATCGTCTGCTCCGATGGGGCGAGGGTTTCAAAGCTGTTGTCGCCAATCTGTACCTTGCCTTCGATCATCTCTACAACCAAGCGACCACTCGTGACGACCTGCTCGCTTTCGGGGGCTTCGATGTTGTTGATTTCCATGCGGCTCTTGTCAAAGTACTGGACGAGACGTACGCCGTTTTTGCCTTCCAGGTAGGGTTCATACATACCATCGCTGATGGCACTCTGTCCCCACAACCAGATGCTCTTCTGGACGGTGCCTGCCTGTGCCCACACACGCTCAAATGCGCTGGTAGCAAAGGTGCTGTCGGTCTCAACGGATGTGGCGGGCAGCTCCCAACACTCTACCGTACCATCATCTAAAACAATGCATTCTACTACGACTGTTTGTCCCGGCCCTGGCTGCTGTGGCTCCTGTGGCTGCGGTGGCTGCGCTCCCTTGCCAGGTGGCTGCTGTGGCTGCACTGGCGGCTGTGGCTGCACTGGCTGCTGTGGCTGCACTGGCGGCTGTGGCTGCACTGGCGGCTGTGGCTGCATTGGCGGCTGTGGCTGCATTGGCTGCTGTGGCTGCACTGGCTGCTGCTCTGGCTGCTGCTCTGGCTGCTCTGGCTGATCTGGCGGCGGCTGCTGCTGCCCTGGCTGCTGCTGTGGCTGCTCTGGCTGCTGTGGCTGCACTGGCTGCATTTCCGCTGGCTGCTGTGGCTGCCCACCCACTGGCTGCTCTGGCTGCTCTGGTGCAGGCGCAGGGTCTTCTGGCGCAGGCGCAGGGTCTTCTGGCGCAGGCGCAGGGTCTTCTGGCGCAGGCGCAGGGT
>CAYPHM010000010.1:11778-12703 GCA_964410555.1 uncultured Chloroflexaceae bacterium
CTTCTGGCGCCGGTGTTATAGGCTCTATATCCGAAGTTGGATCTTCAGCTGGTGGGTCATCACCTTGTTCTGGTTGAACGTCAGCAATCGTCGTACCTTGTGCCTGAACACTGGTTGCGGTAAACATCACTGAACTGAAAAGCAGTGCAGCGATGACCAACAAAGAGAACCGATAGAAACGTTTCATACGTATCATCTCCTTCTTAAATCTAAGCTCATCCATAATGAAATGCTCATGCTTACAAACCTGTACCGTACTCATTATTTAGGTTGTTTACCCCAATGGTAAACTTCCCACTACTGCGAACGGATTCCATACCTCAAAACCTAATGATTGGTAGCTTGGCACAAGGATGGAATGAAATGAAGCAATGTAGCGTAAGCTGTGCAAACAACCGATGGAAAAAACCTGTTCCTTACTTTCAAGCTATCGTTACCGTAGCCCAATGCTTATGAACCAGGTTGTTATTTCCCAGACCTATCCCAAGTGAACCCATCACGTCAAGATTGGTTACGTTTCTGCTCCACCTCCTTTCTCCTTCTGTTAGACGACACCCAAAGCGTTGTATATACGTCTTAACAGGTTATCCTAGCTTGTAACTATAGCACAGGAAAATTGACCTTGCAAGTTGACTTTCCTATGCGGTATTCCTGCCCCTTCTCCCGCGTAGCGGGGGTAAGGGGCAGGGGATGGGGGCTGTATTCCCCTCTCCCCCCTGCCCCCTCTCCCATAGGGCGAGGGGGAGCCGCTCGGTGTGCGTTCCCCTGCTCCCGCGTAGCGGGGGTAAGGGGCAGGGGATGGGGGCGGTATTCCCCTCTCCCCCCTGCCCCCTCTCCCATAGGGCGAGGGGGAGTTGCTCGGTGTGCGTTCCCCTTCTCCCGCGTAGCGGGGGTAAGGGGCAGGGGATGGGGGCTGTATTCCCCT
>CAYPHM010000010.1:12803-51357 GCA_964410555.1 uncultured Chloroflexaceae bacterium
CTCCCCCCTGCCCCCTCTCCCATAGGGCGAGGGGGAGCCGCTCGGTGTACATTCCCCTTCTCCCGCGTAGCGGGGGTAAGGGGCAGGGGATGGGGGAAAAGCCGTTGCAACGGCTCTACAATTGGATTAATACTCCGCACCCAACGCATCTAACTGATCCTCTGCAAGTTCTTGTAACTGAGTATCGTTGCTACTTAACGCCAATTCACGGCACTGTTGAAAATCTGCAATAGCCTGGTCACTGTTCCCCATAGCTATGTAGACTCCCCCACGATTATAATAAGCAATAGCATATGCATTGTCCAAATCAATTGCCTCATTATAATCTTGAAGAGCTTGTTCAAACTCTCCTTTGGCTTTGTAAGCCCCGGCACGATTATTGTAAGCAACAGCACTATCAGGTTTCAGCTTAATGGCTTTGTTATAGTTTTGGATTGCCTCATCATGGTTTCCTAATGCCTTATAGGAACTTGCACGGGCAGTATATGCATCGGCATACTCATCATCCAATGCTATCGCTTGGTCATAGTCTTCGATAGCACGTTCATAGTCTTTTTTTGCTGCATAGGTACGCCCACGATTATAGTAGACTTTGGCATACTCATCATCCAATGCTATCGCTTCGTCATAGTCTGCAATAGCATCGTCATACTCCAGTAGGCAAGCCCACGATTCCGATAGGCTTCGGTATGCTCATCATCCCGTTCTATCGCCCGATCAAAATCTTGGATGGCACGATCATAATTTCCCGTTGAGTAGTAGGCAAACCCCCGTTTGTTATAGGCATCTGCATGATCAGGGTCTAGGGTGATAGCTGCAGTAAACTCCTCAATGGCTTCATCATACTCGCCATCTTCTAGCAATTCCTCGCCATGCTTATAACGGTCATCAGAGTTTGGAGCAGGCGTATCGTCATCGTCAGCGTCAGCGTCAGTGGATGTCTCCATTGGGTCTGAACTGCCAATTCCTGGTGGTGTCTGACTTGCCCACCACACCCCCACCCCTACAAATGCCAGAAGAACAACAGCTATTCCTATCAACCACATAGAGTTCTTTTTGGCAGGCTGCTGTGGCTCCGACATGATTTGGGTTGGCTCCGACATATACCGCTGCTGCTGCGGTTCGGAGTAGACATGGGTTGGCTCTGACACATACTGCTGCTGCTGCGGCTCGGAGTAGACATGGGTCGGCTCTGACACATACTGTTGCGGTTGTTCGGAATAGACATGGGTTGGCTCCGATATGTACTGTTGTGGCTCAGAGATAGGGGGTAGCGGTTGATGAGCCGGTTCTTCATGCCTACCAGGGATAGTAGTATGCAAGGTTGGAGAGTTTGCATAGACGAGAGATCGTTTGAAGGAGACGGCATCAGGAAAGCGATTTTTTGGCTGGACTGCCAATGCTTTCATAACGGCATCTGATACATGCTGAGAAACCCGTGGGTTAATCTCGCGGGGTGAGATGAGGGGGTCATCCATAGCGATACGATCAGCAACGGTATGGGGTGATTCCCCGGTGAGGAGGTGGTAGAGCGTTGTCCCCAGGCTATAGATGTCGCTTTGTGGTGTGGTATGTAGCCCCGTATCCCCCCACTGTTCTAGCGGGGCATAGGCGGGCGTTAATCCCATGCGCGATCTGCCGGTCTTGTCGGTTCCCTGCTTGAGCAAGCCAAAGTCTACCAGCTTAATCAAGCCATCAGGGGTGAGGCGCACATTGGCAGGCTTGATGTCGCGGTGTATCAGCACCGGGTTTTGCTTGTGCAGGTAGATGAGCGCATCGCATATCTGGATAGCATAGCCCATCACTTGGGCTTCAGCCAGCGGCTGCCCTTGTCGTCGTAGCAATACATCAAGCAGACTCTGCCCCGGTATCAACTCCATCACCAGATAGCCATTTCCCTGATGTTCGAACATCTCGTAGTAATGGGGCAGGTGATCGTGATTCAGTTGGTGCAATACCGCAAACTCGCTCTGGAAGCTACGGGTACTGGAGGGGTCAAAGGTTTCTTTGAGTGCAACAGCCCTACCGGTGCGGGTATCCTCGGCTTCATAGACCGCCCCGAAGCCACCGTAGCCAATCACATTGACCACTCGGTACGCTCCAACGATAGTACCTGCATTGAGCAGCACCATCGCATAGCGTAAGGACATACCACACTCCTGACAGTGTGTAGCGTTATCTCTATTTGTCGCTCCGCAACCAGAGCCATTGATGCGATCTAGGCAAATAAGCATAGGAGTATGTCGGTTCCTTACAATACAACGTAACGTTGGATGCTATTATACCAGATATTACAAAAAGTGGGGATCGGGATTCATTCCATCCTTACTCACAATCTGAGATGACCACACGTATACCTTCATAAAAGAACCCGGCATTATCGATAGGGTCATCGTCTCGTGAACCACAGCGCACATATCTACTATCACTATACCATGCTGGGCCACGAGCAGACGAATCCCACGTTTCCCTAGTAAAATCGTCTACCACTACATCACTTGCTTCTGGATAGACAGAATAGCCGGTACTCAAATTTTCCCATCCTCCCCCAACAATATCTTGTACACCAGATGGTGCTGCGCCTGCCGGGTGCCTACCGACAGGCATAGGGTTATCGGTCTCTATACTTCTCCCGTAATCAGCCAAACTACTGGTCGGTTCATCGTTGCCCCAGGGGTAGCTATACCGTTGTCCATCTGCCCCATATGCACACATCACTTCCCATTCAGCTTCCGTTGGGATACGCAAACATGTGCCTTCAGGTAACGTGTCCCCAAGCTCAGATTGGAGCCAGTTAGCATATGCAACTGCATCATACCAGTAGATACCAACTACCGCTTGGTTATCAGCCATAAACCGTTCATTCCCCCAATATTCAGGGTTTGCTCGTCCTCCTATTGCATATTGCCATCCCGTTGGGGTCCAATATTGCTGATTGGTATACCCGCCTGCGTCAATGAACTGACGGTACTGTTGTACGGTAATAGGGTGTTTGGCAACCCAGTAGTCTGGCAGAGTTATATCAGCTTGCCCATCGTTTTCCTCATCATCATCATCTAACCAACCGCCGATGGTATAGGTGCCGCCGGGAACAAACCGCCAGTAGTGGTCGCCCTCACGGGTGAACGTGGTACTCAACTGTGCCATTTCATCACGCCATTCATCGAGCGTCACGGGGTACAGGGCATTTATCCGTGGGGTGGGCGTGGGGGTCGCAGTGGCTGTTGGGGTCATAGTCGCAGTGGCAGGCGGGGGCATGGTCGCAGTGGCAGTGGCAGGCGGGGGCATGGTCGCAGTGGCAGTGGCAGTCGGGGGCATAGTCGCAGTGGCAGGCGGGGGCATAGTCGCAGTGCTTGTCGCTTCTGCTACTACCACACTCGCCGTCTCTTCCGTTGGCACACCACCTCCCCCACCTGTCCTCCCATTATCACCAGAGAACACGCCAGACACCAACACCCCCACTATCGCCAACACCACAACCACCGCAGTGATGATTGCCCACATGGGCGGGCGCGAACGAGACGGCTGCGAGATGGGTACGGTGGGCTGCGAGACGGGCACGGTGGGCTGCGAGACGGGTTGAGTTGTTTGGGAAGACGGCTGGGTGGGGTGGGACATGGGTATAGCGGGGTCTGCTTGCTGTGGAACTGTCAGCTGTGCTGCTGGCATCGCTGGCGTAGTCGCAGCGGCAGAGAGCAACGCCTGCTTGAACGCCGTCGCATCAGCAAAGCGGTTTTGCTCGTGAACTTCCATTGCCCGCATAATGGCATCAGCTACATGCGGCGAGATGCGGGGGTTGTGGTCGCGTGGGGGCAGCAAGGGATCGTTGGTAGCTGAGAGGCGGTTGGTAACGGGGATGGGGAGTTGCCCCGTGATCAGGTGATAGAGTGTCGCTCCCAGGCTATACAGGTCGCTTTGGGGGGTCGTATGCATCCCCACACCCCACTGTTCCAACGGGGCGTAGTGCGGGGTCAACCCCATACGGGAACTCCCCGTTTTGTCTGTTCCCTGTTTGAGCAAGCCAAAGTCTACCAGCTTAATCAACCCGTCTGGCGTGAGGCGAATGTTGGCAGGCTTGATGTCGCGGTGGATGAGCGGGGGGTGTTGTTGGTGTAGGTAACTCAGTGCTCCGCATATCTGGATCGCATAGCCCAACACCTGCTCCTCAGCCAACGGCTTGTCGCCGCGCCGTTGCAACACGTCCAGCAAACTCTGCCCAGGGATAAGCTCCATCACCAGGTAGCCATTGCCCTGCTCCTCGAACATCTCGTAGTAACGTGGGAGGTGGTCGTGGTCTAGGCGGTGGAGGACGTTAAACTCGCTTTGGAACGAGCGGATATTCGCCGGATTGAAGGTCTCTTTGAGGGCGACATGCTCGCCTGAACGGGTATCCTCCGCTTCATAGACCGCCCCAAAGCCCCCATAGCCAATTACCCGAACAATACGATATGCCCCAACTATCGTGTTGGGGTTGTGCAATTCTAGGGCGTAGCGTAGCGACAAACCACACTTCTGACAGTGCTTTGCAGTATCGGTATTTTCAGCACCGCAGCCGGTGCCAGTTCCCCGGTCATGACAAATAAGCATAGGACAATAGGAGATTTCTCTATACGATTATTTCAAGACATTATACCAGAATAATCTTCGTTGGTTGCAGACGAACATCCAATACCGGAAAATCCCCCCCAACTTTTTTGTCTCTCTCGTTGCTTTGTGGTACCATGCTGATAGCAAGGATGCACACCACATATCCTAAAGAAATGGCAAAAGGATTGCTCAAGGGTACAGTCCCACAAGAATTGGGCAAGAACCCATGCCTATTTCCCATATACCTTCGTTCTTTAGTATGCAGGCAACAACCTGTCATAGACAATGGACAGTGGACTATAAAGGTGGAGAGTGACACACGGTACTGAAGCTGTCTCAATACAACGAGAATCAACTCGCTGGTCCTTTACCGACACGGAAAATCGCCTACGGGAACACATCAACGACCCCCGCTTGCGGGCAAGCCTGACGGCTATACGGCAGACGGTAGATTTCATCTGGGACCCCCACACCACCCGGATGATCCAGGACTACATAGACCGTGATATGGACTATTGCAAGCAGTTGGTCGCGCTCGTAGACCATCTTCTCGCGGCGAATGCCGGGCGGCATTTTTCTGGGCAAGAAATCTACCTCTTGCTTGCCAGTATCTATCTGCACGGCATAGGGCTACAAGTTGCGCTACCCATCCTGACGGAAATACAACCAGGGGCGGAATCGCTAGGGGCGCAGCTTGCCACAATCCACACGCCCACACCAACAACCTCACCTGGCTTTTCGCGCTACCAACCCCCAACATCACGCGGACGACTCCGCGATGCCCCCTATCGCCCATCCCCGCTCCCCACCTTTGAGTCAAAAGATATAGGCGAAAGCCCCTATACCATCGAGCAGCAAAATATTCTTCGCAAAAATTATCATTACCTCTCGGCAGCGTGGATAGAGTATGCCAACAAAACGGGGGAAACTGACCTCGGACCGGCGGCTATGACCATCCCCGCCGACCTGCTCGGTGATCTGATGGATGTCTGTATTTATCATACCCGCCAGCCCATCACCCACTGCGCTGTCACCTTCACCTTTGAACCGATGGGGCGCAAACAGCTTATCACGGCACTGGTGCGGTTTGGTGCAGAGTTGAATACCTCATTCAACCGCACCCCGCTGGAGACAATCAAAGATTACCCACTCACCCCGCGCTCTACCGTCTACTGGTGGCTTCACCACCGCACCACCATCACCTTTGTGACGCGCAATAGCATACGTCTGACTACCAGGCTACACCCGGATGATGTACAAGCCTATGGTTCCGATCTCCATGATGCGTTTATCATGGAGTTTCAAAACAAGAATGCCCCTGTTTTGAGCATCTTGCGAAAAAACGGCATCCCCATTGTGATAGACCCACAATCACGCATTGTTGCCGATGAAGCGGCAGAGCGTCTGCCTGCGGAGATTATCGCCGCGCTCGAACACATCCGGGCGGGCAAAGGTCCGCTCTTTGACCTTGCCTATGAAGTGCGTACTTGGCTGGTCGCCACACGCTATGAGGTCGGCGAACCACGCAAGCACAGCGAGCGCATGGTCGATATGGGGGTCTCCTTTGACCAGGGACTCGTGCGGCAGCGGGTGTTGATTGCCTGTATCTGTGGGCAAATATCCCCTCATGATATAGACTCACTCGCAACCAAGCTCAACCGCTCAACGCCGGATGTGTGGATTATCAGTGACCAGCGGGTGTCTGACCTTGCCCGCCGGCGAGCAGCGGCAGAGGATGGCATCCACGTCTTTCACCTAGCCGATTTCCTCTGGCAAAAATTCTGGGGTCCCTACTTTGATGCGCTTACTGCCCTCATAGAAAAAGACCACATAGCCGATTACTACAACGACCTAACCGTCCGCAAGATTACGCTAGACAACCTGGGGGGCAAATATACCGATGAGGAAACCCACAGCATCACCCCCTACATAGACCATTGGCTAACGCAGCGTGGGAGAAACCACATTACTTTGCTAGGCGACTCTGGCACGGGCAAGACATGGTTTTGCCGGGCTTATGCCTACCGCCAACTCAAGCGGTATCTGAAAAACCCCACCAAAGAACGGCTACCCCTGCTGATTACCCTACGCAACTTTACCAGACCCATGAGCATCCAACAGTTGATCAATCAAGCCCTGCTTGAACACTACCGGTTGTTGGTGGTGGGCAGTGCTTTTGATAGCTTCACCGAGATGAACCGCCGGGGCAAGTTGCTCATCCTGTTTGATGGACTAGACGAGATGCCGCGTGATGAGGATTATCACACCGTAGTCAACAACTTCTGGGAACTGGCAAAAGTTCTGGACGAACGCAGTAAAATTATCTTGACGAGTTGCAAGCAGTGTTTTCACTGGTTATGGAATACGCCATCTACCCACAAGCAACCCCCCTACAACAAGTACCATCACGACATGATTGTGCTCTCGTCACCAGAGTTTGAGGTGTTGGAGCTACAGCCGCTTTCCAACAAACAGATTACCGACATTGTTACCGCTCGTGCTGGCAAAAGCGATGGTCCGGTGCTGGCAGAACACCTGCTCAATAAACCCCACTTGGAATCCATAGCGCGTGTCCCGGCATCTATAGCGTTGTTGCTACCAGCACTAGAGACAATTTCTGCCAACAAGCTCACCCATAAAGCCCTAGTCTACCTCTATGCAACCAAAAGTTTGTTGCTTGACCAAATAGCGCAAGAACCGCTATTCCCCTCTGTTGTCGATAAGCTCTACTTTTTGTGTGAGCTTGCTTGGCATATGATCAAACAAGGCAAACTCTGGGTCCATTATTCCCGCTTTCCTGCCCATATCCAAACAACATTTGAACCACGGGTAGACCCTAACCATGCCGATGGCGATATATGGGATCAACCGTTGCAGCATCAAACGCTGTTGCGCCGCAAAGTCACGGGGCATTATGCGTTTGTCCACAAGAGCCTAGCCGAATACTTTGTTGCGCTCAAGTTTGCCGCAGAAATCGGGGGACTCCACCCCATCTTTGCCCAGGTCTACACCGGCGACCCGACCACGGAGACTATCCCCTTTCCTACCTTTGGCACACCATCAAACAGTTTACGGAATACCTTTGGGGCAAAGGGCTTGAACAGTGACCAGATGCACGTTGTTGCGGAGTTTCTCGTGGGGATGATGGCAGATGATTTCCCCCACCATCTTTGGAATATCATCGAGTCTATGCGGGGCAAAACCCCGGAACTAGTACGCTTTGTTGCCAGTAATGCGGTGGTGTTGTTGCACATGTGCGGCGAGTCGCTTGCGGGGGTCAACCTATCGCAAACCTACATCCAAAATGCCAATGTGTCCGGTGCTGACCTGTCCGGGAGCGACCTTTCCCATGCCATGCTCATTGCTACAAACCTCACGGGGGCAAACCTCACCGGGGCGAATCTCTCCGGGGCATACCTACGCTACGTACAACTCCAGGGGGCTGTGCTCGATAATGTTGATATGCGCGAGGCAGATATTGTCATGGCATCGGCGTTGTCTTGCACTGAGGAGATGTCCTGTCAGGGTATGCGTATTGCGGGGGTGCATGGGCTAGACCAACCCATTACGCGAAAAGCAGCAGACGGCACAGAAGAGACAACCACACTCAAAGCATTGTTGCTGGAACGTGGGGCGGTGTTGGAATAGCCCAACATCCAAAAATGGTTTATAATAGGTTAAAGAGAAAGGAAAACCGGTAGTCCCCACAAGGAGATAGTCCATGACCACACAACGATTATGCCTCAGCATCAGCATACTACTACTCGCCCTACTGACCTCCACCGCATCTATTCACATTCAAGCACAAACTGATACCCCCGCCCCCACACAAACCAGCGGCACCACCTACTACGTCTCAAGTAGCAGCGGCAGCGACACCAACGATGGCACATCAGAAAATACCCCATTTCAGACCCTAGCCCACGTCAGCACATTAGAACTGCTGCCCAGTGATCAGGTGCTCTTCAAGTGTGGCGATGTCTGGCGAACAGAACAACTCCTCATCACCCAATCTGGCGATGCAAATAGCCCGCTGGTTTTTGGCTCATACCCGCGCCAGTGCGAGCAAAAGCCAACCTTCTCTGGCTTACAACCGGTTAGCGATTGGAGCCAATATGGGACAAACATCTATGTAGCCGACCTGTGGGCAGGCGCAAACACGGGTAAATTCCCCAACGGTATCAACCAAGTGTTTCAGGATGGCGAGCGGATCACAATGGGACGTACCCCAAACTTGGAAGCGGACGGCGGCGGCGGCTATGCTTTCCTAGAGGGAACACTGGACTCCAAAACGCTGATAGACAATGAGCTACCAGCCGGTAATTGGGCGGGGGCAGTAGTGCATGTCAAGACGATACGCTGGCTCCTGCTCAACCGCGAGGTGACAGCATCCAGCGGAAATACCCTCACGTTGGCAGAAGATGTCTCCTTCTCCTATGGCGGCGCGGAGGGGTGGGGCTACTTCATCAACAACCATCTCAACACGCTAGACCAAGCGGGGGAATGGTACTATGACGAACAGAACGGTAAGCTCTACCTCTACAGTACCAACGGCTCCCCTACTGGTATAGAAGGGTCTGTTATGCTTGATGATGATGCCGATTTTTCGGGGGCTATCGTCATGGGCAAATTCAAGCCCGGTATGCATGTCTCCTATGTAACGCTGGATAACATCGCCATTACCGGCTGGTTTGCCAATGGTATCAGCTTTCCCCGCAACCTTGAGGGCTACGAAAACAACGCAATTACCATCCAAAATATGCTTATCAAAGATGTAGAAGCTATCGGGATGAATCTAGCAACGTGGATGTACAAGCCGGTAGAAGGGGATGCTGGTTGGCGTGGTGGCTACAACTTGACTGTCAAGAACAACAGCATAGATGGGGCTAACCACTTTGGCATCCATACCTACACCCGCCAGTCGCTCTTTGAGGACAACACCATTAGCAATATCGGGTTGCTCAAAAACGTAGGCAAAGAGGGGCTTGGTTGTGGCTACAAAGGGACAAACTGTACCGAGAATGGTGCGGGGGTGCGGTTCAAGGGGGGAGATGAACTGTACGCATCCCACAGCAACACCTTTCGCTACAACCGCCTAACATACATTGGGCATAATGGCATAGATGTGTTTGGGCATGACAACACCTTTGCCAACAACGTTATCCAGTATGCCTGCTACACGAAAGGCGACTGTGGAGCTATTCGTACCTTTGGGCGCGAGAACTTCTACAACACCAAAGTCTACAATATCGCCATCAAAGACAATATCATTCTCGATACTATTGGCAACACAGATGGCGATGCAGAAAAGTTCAAGCCACTGTTTGGGATGGGGCTATATATAGACAGCTATTCGCGGGATGTCATAGTGACGGGCAACACCATAGCCAACTGCACCATAGATGGTATCCTTTTCCAAAACTCCCAGGGGAGCATTCAGAACAACACGCTCTACAACAACAACGCCGGCACGATGAACCGTGGACAGGTGGGGATTAGCAAGGACTCGACTATAGCAGAATTGAGCGGTAACATCATGTATGGTCTCAAAGTGCATGACAAGTTTCACTATGCCCATACCCTTACCCTATCTGACCTGTCTAGCCTGCTTATTTCCAACAACAACATCTTCTTTCAACCCTACCGCGCCGACCACATTGGCAGCGATGGCAACAAGACATTGGCAGAATGGCAAGCCTACAGTGGTATGGATGCCCAATCGCAAGCCGGTTGGTTGAGCTTGGAAGAGGGCGAATCGCCTCGCTCTGAACTCTTTACCAATCAAACAAAAGAAGCCAAGACAATCAATCTTGGGACAAAAGCCTACCTTGACCTGGACGAGCAGCCGGTGGTGGGGAGCATCACGTTGGAACCGTATAGCTCGCGCATCTTGATTGCCAATGGTGAGGTTGATTTGGTGTCGCTCTCCCCCACAACCCTCGACTTTGGTGGGGTAGACGTTGGCACAACCAGCACGACCAAAACGGTCACGTTGGAGAATGTTAGCGAGCTACCGGTGCATATCCAGGAGATAGCGGTTAGCCAGGGGCAGGACTATGCTCACACCAGCGACTGCCCCATGCCATCGTCTACCCTGGACGCTGGCAAAAGCTGTACCCTAGCGATCTCCTTCACGCCACAGCAGCCGGGTACTCACCCTGGTGTACTCACTGTCACCTTGCAGGAAGCCCCCGATTTGCCCTTCACGGTTGACCTGACGGGACGGGGGGTAGGGGCGTTTTCTGAAACGATCCTCTCCTTTGGGACGCTGCCTGTTGGGAGTGATAGTCCTACCCAAACGGTGACACTGCGAAATACCAATGCTACAACCATGACGATTGAGGATGTTATCCTAGCGGGTGATCACCCGGATGACTTTGTGCTGTCCCACACCTGCCCCACAACGATGACGGTAGATGCTGCCTGTACGTTGGATGTGCGCTTTGCCCCCACGACAACGGGGGTACGCCGTGCTACGTTGACCATACGCCACGATGGGGCAGATAGCCCCTACACACTGGACCTAGTAGGCGGTTATATCCAGATGTACCTGCCAATGGTGATACGTCAGGAGTAGGCTCGCCGGGCAGAATGGAACCATAGATAAACACAGATGAAGACAGATACCGGATAATATTTCACGGACTAAAGATGACCTAGCTCTTTGCTTGGCTTAATCAAAACAACCAACAAATATGGTAAAATTAAAATAGAGAGTCTGGTATCTGTTTAGCTAGGATGGACAGGTAAGGTAGGGCGTATAACGATATTAAGGAGGCTTTGGTGCCGTTACATTTTCCCTGGGTTGAGTCTATTCATTTGGCACGACCACCACTACGCGAAGTTGTTTGTCAAGTAAAGTTTCCTGCCATCTTACGTATTGCTCAAGAAGAGCCAGCACAATTCCAAGAACATATTCGTCGAGACTTTCCCTTATTGAGCATAGAACATGGCGTACTTTTTGAACCAGAAGGGGAAAGACCAAGTGGGCGAGTGAATATGCCCCCAGCAACCTATTATTTCAGTAATCAAGATCGCACATCCAAAGTGAGTCTTTCTGCTAATTTCTACGCCTTGAGTACGGTACAATATCAAGGTTGGAGTACCTTTGCATCCTACCTTAGCAAAGTTGCTGATGCTATGCAACAAACCTATGAACTCCCGGTAGCTACTCGTCTTGGATTGCGCTACATCAATATGTTAGATGTAACTTTTACAGAAACAGGGACTTTCGAAGATGTCTTAGAAATAGTGCGCGATGAACTTACCATTATGCTAAGAATTGACAGTATCCAAGAACCTAATATGGCTATGCAGCGTATTGAAACAACAAATAATGGAGAGAACTTCGCTTTTCAATATGGGTTAATCTATGATGGTGATCCTCTAACAAAAAAATTTGTTTTAGATTTTGATTACTCTACGCAAGGTGAAATTTCACCTGATCACATCCTAGAACAATGTAACCGTTATCACCAAACGATCTATCAGGCATTTAGATGGTGTATAGCTGATGGTCAATTGAGTGTTTTTCATCCTCAAACTGATTCAAGTGATTGAAAGGTAGAAAACGATGATAAGTTTTAACACAACACCAAGTCTCTATGGGTATCTCAAGAAACCATTTTCTACCTTGCCAACATTATCAATGCTCCAGCATCCACAGAGCAAAGTACAGGAGATAGATTCATTAGGAAGACAGCTGGACAAGATATTTATCAACAAAACGACATCTCAATTAGATGATCTGGGACAGATAGCTTTTCTTACGTTTGAAGAAACCTTACAGGCTCTTCGTGGACGCGCACGAGGTGAGCAAAGCATAGCAACTCTTCTTGAAGAACGCCGTAAAGATAGGGAACGTGAGTGACTTTTTCTCGTTATGTTTTTGATACTTCAGCGTGGTTTACGCTTCTTGATGAGGAGTCAGGAGCGGATACAGTCGCAAAAATTCTTACGAATGCTTCTCAAGGGCTAAATCAAGTTCTTACATCATTTGCGACCTTCATGGAGATACGCTATATTACCCTTCAAAAATATGATGACATCGAAGCTGAAAAAAGAGTTCGTTTGATAACTCATCTTCCGATAATGCGCGTGGAATCTACCCCGCGCATTGGTCTGTATGCGGCACAAATTAAGTCAGCATATAAACTGTCATTTGCTGATGCTTGGATAGCAGCTCTTGCTCAAGAAAAACGGGCTATTCTTGTTCATAAAGACCCAGAATTTGAGCAAGTAGAACCGTTCATTCCTGTATTAAAGCTACCGTACAAAACTCCTACGCATCCCCACCTTTGAACGTACTACCCCCGTCCCCATACGGGTTTAGAGCCGCTTGCAACCCCTCGCCTATCAGCAGAATACTCACAACGGTGAGCACGACTGCCAACGCCGGGAATATTGCCATATGCGGGGCAATGTCTAGGTAATCTTTCGCTTCATACAGCATACGCCCCCACGTTGGCGTGTCTGGTGGGATGCGATACCCAATCGTTGCCCAATCCCCCAGGTTGTTTATTGAGGGGACACTCGCTATAGCACGAGGATTGCTGCCTATCTTAGATGACGCTGCGATTAGCCAGGCAACGGGGTTATCCATTGCCGAGGTGCAACAGTTGCGGGGAGAGGGGTAACACGACCACCGCCCCAATGCCCTTACGTCTAGCAGGTGGGAGAAGGGAGACCGGACGGCTCCCCCTTGCCCTATTCGAGCCGCGAGGGTCAACGAGCAGATGGGCATGGGGAGCAAGCAAAAAAGGGCAACGATGCTTTTATCGTGCGACTTTGCCATGATCCTGGGTGTGAATTGACAGAGAGGATAAAAAGCGGGTATGATGATGGGCAGAAAAAGAGCCAGAGTAACGTTTTTTCCTATGGATAGTAGCGATTACAGGATCAATCGTAAGCATAACAGCAAGGAGCAACTCGGTGCGTAGCTGGAAATTCTGGGTCGGAGTCATCATCAGCATTGTGTTTCTCGCTCTAGCACTCAAGGGACTAGACCTAGAACACTTCTGGGGAACGCTCCAAGATGCAAACTACTGGTGGATACTACCCGGTGTGGGGGTCTATTGTATTGCTGTGCTGGTGCGGACATGGCGATGGCACTATATGCTGCGCCACATAAAGTCTATCCCGACCATGCGCCTCTTCCCCGTTGTTGTTATCGGCTATATGGGCAACAATGTCTATCCCGTGCGGGCGGGGGAAGTCTTACGCAGCTACGTCTTACGCCGCAAAGAGGGCGTATCTATGAGTGCATCGTTGGCAACAGTCATCCTGGAGCGCATCTTTGATGGACTCGTTATGCTGCTGTTTGTCTTCATCACCCTGCCATTTGCCCCCATTCCATCTGCCTACCAAACTATGGTTATCAGCTTTAGTGCTCTGTTCTTCATAGCCCTAATCGCCTTTTTCATCATAGCCGTGCGCCCCAACCTTATGCGTCATATCTATACATGGTTTGTAGATCGGTTCCTACCAGAACAGCTGCGTCCGAAAGTACATGCCCTGTTTGATGAGGTTATCTTGGGGCTACAATCGTTGCGTAGTCCCCGCGAGATGTTGCTTATTTTCCTCACCTCAACGCTGATATGGCTGACAGAAACAACCAAATACTGGTTTGTCATGCATGCCTTCCCAATGGACGTGTCTTTTTCTGTCCTGATGCTTATGACTGCCGTTGTTAATCTATTTACCACCATTCCCTCATCGCCGGGCTATGTGGGGACATTTGATGCACCGGGGATTGCCATCCTTACTCAGTTCAATGTCAGCCATGCCATAGCCACAGGCTACACGCTGGTCTTGCACGTTGCGCTTTGGTTGCCCATAACGGCACTTGGGGCATACTACATGATTCGTGAGAGCATTGGTTGGAAGGACATAGAACGTGCTGCCCAAGCCAAAGAGCAAGGACAAGCTGAACAGACCTTAGATCAAGAACCATCAAAACCAATTGTCAACCGTTAAGAAAGAAAGCGAGAGAATCGTTGCAGATAGGGATAGTTGGAGCAGGAATAGCCGGGCTTGCTGCGGGATATGATCTCATCAAAGCCGGGCATCAGGTGACAATCTTTGAAGCCGCACCCAACGCCGGGGGGTTAGCGTCCGGGTTTCGTGAGCCACACTGGGAATGGTCCCTAGAACGGTTTTACCACCACGTTTTCGAGACAGATACCGCCATCCGTTCGCTAACCAACGCCATTGGCTATGGCGATAAGCTCTTCTTTCGCAAAGGGATTACTGCCCACTTTTGCCAAAACAACTTTCACCCGATTGGTGGCGTGAGCGAAGTCTTGCGCTTCCCCTGTATCCCCTTCATAGATCGCCTACGCTTTGGCTTTGCCAGCTTTTACCTGAAGTACATCACCCAAGATTGGCACAACCTAGAGGGTACAACCGCCACTCAATGGACGCAACGCTGGATGGGCAAGCGAGCGTATGAGGTTATTATGCGTCCGTTGCTGGAGGGCAAATTTGGCCCACATGCTGCGACAGTCAATATGGCGTGGCTTTGGTCGCGCTTGAAAGCTCGTTCGTTCAAGCTCGGCTATTACGTGGGGGGGTTTCAGGGGTTTGTAGATGCGCTGGTGGTGGCGGTGGAACGACAGGGGGGGACTATCCACTTGCAATCGCCGGTAGAACACCTGGAGCCAGTGGATAAAGGCGGTTGGAAACTCGCTACTGCCAGTGGCTCACAGCCATTTGATAAGGTTATCGTCACGGGGTCGCCGGGGTTGATGACCAAGCTCGCTCCACAACTCCCCCGCAACTACCTGGGGCAGCTCTCCAAGCTGAAATCGTTAGGGGCAGTGGTATTAGTCTTAGCTCTCAACCGGCAATTGACCAATCAGTTGTATTGGATACAGGGGATGCTGCAAAAAGACGGGTTTCCCTTCTTGGCACTGGTTGAGCATACCAACTTTATCGAGCCTGAACACTATGGCGGCGATCACCTTGTCTACTGTGGCGATTATCTGCCGGCTGACCACGCCTATTTTCGTATGAGCAAGGAAGAGCTTCTGGTCCATTTCCTACCCGCGCTCCGCCGCTTTAATCATCAGTTTGAATATGATTGGATACGTAACAGTTGGCTTTTCCGGGAAGCGTATGCCCAACCGATAGTAGGGCTAAACCATAGCCAAAATATACCGCCGCTTGCGACCCCGCTACCGGGGCTATATTGGGCTAGTATGAGCCAGGTATACCCCTGGGATCGTGGTACAAACTTTGCTGTTGAGCTAGGGCAGCGGGTGGCGGCAGAAGCTGCGGGGGTGTAAGGGAAGCCGGGCAGAAGGGGGACAGAAGGTCGTTGGCTCCCTATCCCCTCCTCTTACAAGGGTAGGTCACATAGAGGCGTTGCATGCAACGTCTTTTCCCCACATACCCTAGCTCCCCGCCCCACCGCGCATCCCCCCATCCCTAACCCTTCCCCCACCAAGGGGAGAAGGGAATGTTCTGCTGCCCCTTGCCCTAGAATGGGAAAGAGAGCAGGGGGGGGAGGTGGGAGAAAATAGTATTGTTGCAGGTTTGGTGCCAAATTGGTAGCACAAGTTAAGCGAGCAGAAACAGTTGGCGGATATGCTTGAGGATAGCCAGCACCGCAGCGAGGTCATTCCCTGGGTTTCGCATTTCAAACACCCGTGACACACCATACCTCGGCTGATCTCCAGCCATGAGCTTGACAAACATAAAGCTGCCCCCATTGGTAATTAGCCCAATGTTTGGCATGTCCGGGTGGGGATTTGCCAGCATGTAGGACAAGAGTTGTGGCAGACCCACCTCCAGCGAAAAGGCGACCTGTTTGGATTCAATGATCATCACCCAAAAGTGATCTTTGAGTACCAGTACATCAATCTTGCCCTCAACCCGGTGGTAATCATCCATATCTGCTACTCCGACTGTGACTTCTGATGTAATGCGAAATGGGGGTAGGTAGAAGTCGGCAAGGAAGAGCAGCGGGGCTACTATCGCCATCTGTACCGTGTTTTCTAGCACTGGTGGGTATTTGATAAGGTGCATATAGCCGGCTTTGAGCTTGTCTAAAAAGCGGGTTTCTTGCTCATTGATGGGGTGGTGAGTATGCTGCTGCCACTCCGGGAAGAAACCGGGGTCTTCTGTTTGTTGGAGATGAAAGGTTGTTTCTAGCTCGTGCAGCGTGATGGTGCGGGCGGTGAGTAGTTCGGTCATAGGGTCTGCTCCTTATGTTGGATGCGTGTGTACTTTCCCCTATGATAATACCACGACAACGGGGGGAGCGGCAAGAGTTTTGCGTGGATAGGTCAATCTCTTGTCCAGAAAATTTGTCCCATACCGCATGACCTATGCGTGGGGGTGCGAGCGGGGGTAACGTTGGAGTCACGGATGGCTATAGAGGTGATGAATAGCGTACTGATGCATCAGGCGCAGCGGGTAGACGTGGGGCAGTTTCGGCTGTTTTGACAGGGGAATAAAGGGGGGACTTGCTTTTATGATAATGTAGGTATGGAAACGGCAAAAGATAGGGAGTATACATAACCTCTGCCTTTATTGGGGCGGGGGTTTTTGTTTGTTATAGTTGTCATAAAAGATTGCATTTGTACAAAATTTATGATATACTCTCATAAGGATGGGTTCTGTATATAAACAATAATACGCAAGGAGAAATTTTCACAATGGAACAAACTTTTGAGACTATTCAGACTCTCGGTGAGAGTATTGCCCAGGAAATAGCCGAACGTTCAGCACAGCACAAAAACTTGCTCAACCACCTAACTATCAAAGCCCTAGAGAGCGAATCTTCCCGATTGAACAGAATAGAACATCTCCTCCGCATTGATTCCTACGATCTCGTATTTATTGGCGAAGTGGGGGCAGGCAAAACCACTGCTATTTGCCATCTGTTTAATTTGACGTATGAAGCTGAAGTTACTAGGATAATCAAAGGCGCAAGAAAAGGGAAAAAAACAAGGAAAGTCAAAGTAATAAAGGATGTCTTTCCGACTGGTTCTGGTAGAACAACATTATGTGAGTTTATTATACAACCTGACGAAAGAAGTTTCATAGAGATAGAGCCATACAGTGAGGCTAACGTTCGAGAAAACATCCGTGATTTCTGTGAATATATATGGCATAAAGCTGAGAAAGAAACAGGAAGTAAAGATACCATAGGATTATCATCTGAGTTAGATCGAGCTATTAGGAATATTGTGGGGTTAAAATTAACAACAAAAACTCAAGGTTCTTCTGAAACCGATACAGAAGAAATAGATGAATTAGGAATAGTATTATCACAAGAAGATGAACTGGAAACAGAAGATAATGATGGCAGTAAAAAGCAATCATCTAACAAGACAATTGATGGTGCTATAGAATTTGCTAAACAGTTTGAGGAAAGCCAGAAACAAGAATTTGTTAATGCTGTTTGGGATCGTGCGAATATGCATGAGCGCACACAAACAACCATTGAATCTACAGAAACCTTTACCGATAGTCAACAAGAAAAAGTCTGGTTAGCAAAGATGTGTACTCAATTAAATACCGCATCATTAACTCAAGTTCCTCTCCCCAGGAGGGTAATAGTACATATAAGTCCACAGATTCTCTCTCTGAAAGATTATACTCATTTGCGATCAGTTATTGATACAAAAGGATTGGAGCCACAACAAAGTAGAGAAGATTTAAAATCCTATATCCAACAACAGGATCAATCTCTCTGCATTTTTACTGATAGGTTTCCCCATGCTCCAGGAGGTATTCTCTCCATTATGGAAACAAATTTTACCCCTGAGTCGCAGGATATTCATACTAGAAGTCTTTTGTTTATTATGCCACAAGGAGAAGAACCTGAAAAATTGCTGACTCCATCAGGTGATCCTGCAAATAATTGGGATGAGGGCTGTGCTTATCGAAGGTCAGATATTGAGAGTGTGCTTACCAATAGGGTGAATTTTGATTCCAAAAATAGCGTATCTCTCGTATTTTATGATGCCAAACGATACTATTCAGATGACAATCTAAATATCGGTAAATATGTTGATATGAATAGTATGCCAGACCATTCAGAGATCGTAGAAGCAAAACAGCAGTTACAACAAGATATTGAAGAAGATAGGAAACGTGTTTTTTATGAGATAGAGCAAGTTATCAAACGTAGAAAAGATAATCTATGGGATGAGGTAAGACAATTACAAGCTGATTTCCATAAAATAAAAACCACAGGAGGACTAAGCAAAGAGGATCAGGTTCCTATTCTTATGGCAAAAGGAGAAATTTCTAACCTTTCAACTTGTGAATTTAGTGTTGCTACAAATTTTGCAAGCGATCATTTTCTTGCTTGGTTAGAAGGATTACATCCTATGACATTGCGTGCTGTCAATAATCGTTTTGGTGAATATGAAGATCGTGAAATAAATATTTTTGCTAAGGTTGGTGAGCAAGCCACAACATTAGCAGAAAAGACTCTTCGTCCAGACAAGGATAAAATACTTGGGCATTTTAGGAATATACAAAAATACACATCGTTTGGTGCTGATATAGAGCCTATTATCAATCAATTTGTCCGAGATATTGATTATTCTTTTAACCAATTAGTGAATAAAATAGGAAACGAGGTGAAAGATCATCTAAAACAAGAACTTGAACCGCTAACATTAGATAACTCTTTTTGGTGTGATGTTCAATCTCGTTTTGGAAGAGGATCAGGTTTTAGAGAAGCTGTTATTGGGATGTATGCTAATAAGGTTGAAGATGTTGTCAATAGTTCTCTCAGGAAAACGACTGAAGAACTATGGAAGAAAGAGTTTATCAGGACCATCCTAGATTTCTTTGGGAACGAAGAATACTAGTTATGCAACCAGAATACCATTTTATCTATCAAGACAATCTTTTTGAACCAACCATAGAGAGAAATGTCTTACAAAGAAAGGAAAAGGTGTATTGTATTAGTCGGCGAGTGTGGCTTCATTATGGACCGGAAGAATTCGTTCGCCAAGAACTGCTCCACTTTCTTTTGCAAGTTAAAAAGACCTGTCCAATACACATTCGGCAAGAATGGAGTGATTTGGATATTGTCGTTTATGCAGATTCACCTATCAAAGATTTCTTTCCCGACTCGCCCCCAGTACTGATCATTGAAACGAAGCATGATGGTATTCATCTAGGCGAACCCCAAGAAACCCAAATGTTGAAGTATCTCAAACGGGCAAGGTGTAATACTGGTATTTTGACTAATGGTTTGATCATCAATCATTATCAAGGTGATGACCCGTACCAATGCAAGCAATTGTCAACGCTTGATGAAGTTGAAGCTCTTATAAAGGAACGAGTAGAAATAATTACACAACCCTGGAAAGCAGACTATGAGAGGTTTACCCGTGCTCAATTAGGCTGCTATGAGAGTTTTAAGTACTTGGTGGAAACCTATGATCAAGGCTGGTACACGAAGTTTCAAATAGCAATTAAAGAAGGTAATGGATTATGTACAGGTTCATCTTTTACGTTTATGGAAGAGGAGTTTCGGTTTAGACTTAGTGCAAGTCCAAGAACAAAGAGAACATACAAGCATCGTGACTTTCAACGACTAGAGCGTATCAAGCCATCTTTTGATTTCTCTGATTACTGAGCATAAAAAGGGGGGAGCGGCTATATAGCATTACCCTATGAAAGAATTTATCAACACCATCACGCATGGTGACGGTATCTCTTCTCTCCCATTGCTTGAAGATGCCAGTATAGATTGCTTCCTCTCCGATATACCGTATGGTATCGGCATGGACGATTGGGATGTCCTCCACAACAACACCAACTCTGCCCTGCTTGGACAATCGCCAGCACAGATAGGCAAGAGTGGCTTCAAACGGCGCGGAAAACCCATCAGAGGATGGAGCAATGCTGATAGAAATATTCCTAAAGAATACCAAGATTGGTGTACTTCTTGGGCAAAACTGCTCTACCCAAAGATGAAACCGGGGGCAAGCCTATTCCTCTTTGGAGCGCGGCGGACAATACATCGGGCTAGTATTGCCCTTGAAGATAGTGGGTTTTTGGTCAAAGATATGCTTGTTTGGGAAAAGCCAGGAGCACATCACCGTGCCCAAAAACTAAGTGGGGTTTTGGCAAATAGAGGGTTGCATGAAGAAGCAAAGGATTGGGAAGGATGGCGACTTGGTAATCTCGCCCCGCTTTGGGAACCTATTGTCTGGTTATTCAAGCCATACGACAGAACAATTACCGACAATGTGTTGGAATACCAAGTTGGTGCGGTAAACATGCAAGCCTGTTTGCTAGAAGGCAAAAGTCCATCAAATATCCTCAAGTTTGGGTTTACCGAGGAACGGTTGCATGAAGCACAAAAACCATTAGCGTTGCTTGAATTTCTGTTGAAATTGACGACAAGAGAGGGGCAAATTGTCTTAGACCCATTTATGGGCAGTGGTTCTACCGCAGTAGCGTGTAAGCGGTTGAAAAGACCCTTTATTGGGTTTGAAATAAACGAGGATTTTGTCAAAATGGCAAGGGCAAGATTGCAAGAAGTCTGGACCAACGAAGTTTTTGACTTTGGGACATAACTGCCCCTTGCCGCCTATGTGTGGGGGTATTTCTGTAGAGCCGTTGCATGCAACGGCTCATCGGGCAGCCCCCCATCCCTAACCCTTCCCCCACCGAGGGGGGAAGGGAATGTTCTGCTCTCCCTCGTCCTAGAATGGGAGCGGGGCAAGGGGGGAAGGCAAGCAAAAAAAGGGGAGCGGCAACAGCCACTCCCCCACACACAGCCAAGCCTCAGCACCTACTGCTGCTGATCGAACTGCTCAATTGCCTTCATCACCTTTGTGCCGTAGACCGCCGAAGGACCGCCGCCCATCAGCACCGCTACGCCAACTGTCTCGGCAATCTCCTCACGGCTTGCGCCGGCTGCCATTGCTGCCTTCACATGCACCGCAATACAGCCATCACACCGTACTGATATAGCAATACCTAGCGCAATCAGTTCTTTAACCTTTGTAGACAGAGATCCTTCACCGATTGCTGCTTTGTGCATCTGTTGAAACCCTGCAATAGTCCCGTGGATGTCCTTGTCCAAGATCCCCATCATCTGCATAAACTCTTGCATCTCTTCTGGATAGGAAAGATTAGCCATAAGTGTCACTCCTTCTTTATGTTAGGATTATTGTATTAGCACATTACTCACAGCCCATTGTACCGGGCACAGTTACAAGTAGCGTTCATCTCCCGTTTTACCGTTTGCTAAGATGTGGTACTATAGCCCTTGTGGAGATACGCTAGAGAAGAGGCAGTTAGGGACAGCACAATGGATGTGCGCCCCCCTGCTATTTGAAAGGAAAACAGGTCTATGAAGGTCAATCCCTCTATTTTCAAAGCCTACGATATTCGCGGTATTTATCCAACTGATCTCAATGACGATGTGGCATACCTCATCGGGCGAGCTTTTGTTACCTTCTTGAAGCCAGAACAGGTCATCGTTGGTCACGACATGCGACTCTCTGGTCCCGCAGTGTTTGATGCCGTCACCCGTGGCATCACCGACCAGGGCGCAGATGTTATCAACATTGGACTGGTTAGCACCGACCAGTATTACTTTGCCTGCTCCAAACTTGGGCTACCAGGTATGATGGTCACAGCCTCCCACAACCCCAAAGCCTACAACGGCTTCAAAATGGTGCGCCGCATGCCGCAGTTGCTCAGTGGTGACGAAGGCATCCAAGATTTGCGGGTGCTGGTTGAGAGCGAAGATTTCCCGCAGCCCTCACGCAAGGGGACAATTACTCCTCACCAATTCAAGGATGAGTTTATCCAGCATGTGCTTTCGCTGATAGATGTATCGGCACTAAAGCCGCTCAAGGTCATAGTCGACACCGGCAACGGCACGGTAGGTCCCATTCTCAAAGAAGTGTATGCCCATTTGCCGGTTGATCTCACCGGGATGTATCTGGAGCCAGACGGCAACCTGCCCAACCACGGGCTAGACCCGCTCCAACCAGAGAATCGCGCCGAGCTTGAGCAGCGCGTGGTAGATGAAAAGGCTGCCATTGGCTTTGCCTTTGATGGTGATGGTGATCGCTTCTTTGCGATTGATGATCGGGGCAAGTTTATTCCCGGCGACCTGCTCACCGCATTGATGGGCAGCTACCTGCTAAAGAAAAACCCTGGGGCAAAGGTCATCTATGATGTGCGCTCATCGTGGGCAGTAGCAGATATGGTGCAGGAGCGTGGCGGTATTTCGCTGGTTGAGCGTGTTGGTCACGCCTTTATGAAACAGCGCATGTCCAAAGAAGGAGCTATCTTTGCGGGTGAGGTTTCGGGTCACTACTACTTCAAAGATTTCAACTGTGCCGATTCGGGGATTATCCCCTCACTCATCCTGCTAGAAATGCTCTCCGTCAAGGGCATTAGCATCTCCGCTATGCTAAAAGACCTAGAGGCTAAGTATTTCATCTCTGGGGAAATCAACTCCACAGTAGATGACCAGCATGCCAAGATTGAAGAGTTGACAGAACGGTACAAGGATGGCAAACAAGAACGCCTCGATGGGCTATCGGTATCGTTTGATACGTGGCACTTCAACGTGCGCCCATCCAACACGGAGCCGTTGTTGCGCTTGAACCTGGAAGCGAGATCGCTGGCGGAGATGGAACAACGCCGCGATGAGGTGTTGGGCATTATCCGTAGCTAAAGCAAGTGAACCTAGCCGCTTGTTACCCGCTCCCCCTTGCCCCCTCGCCCATTCTATTCCAGGGCGAGGGGGAGGAACAGAAAGAAGCAAGGGGGCATGCTCCCTTGCTTCCACCCCCGCTCTCATCCCAGGGCAGGGGGAAAACCACCTGCCCGGTTCCCTTTCTCCCCCAGGGGGAAAGGGATAGGGGGGGTTGCCCGAAGGGGAAGGAACAAACGGCTATATCCCACCGGGAGAAACCTCAAACAAACATCTATGAAGCAACCCATAACATCACCCCGACTTTCTTTACCCATACTACTGCTCCTTGACGGCATCTTGCTCGTGCTGTTTGGGGCGTTTGTCTGGATAGACAATAGCCACAACCGCGGTATTGCTTGTGACCCTGACCCCGCTGCTGTCCCCACCCGCTGGATAGACGGTCCGGTAGTGGGGGTGAATGTCTACAACCTGCACATGGAGCCTGACCCCTCTGTTGTAACCCGCACCTTGCAACTCGCGCACGATTTGGGGGTGCGCTATGTGCGAATGCAAATGCCGTGGGATGATATAGAGATTCACGGTTGGGGCGACTTTGAAGATCGGCGGAATGTAGAAGAGCAGGGGGTTATCTCGGCATGGGCAAAGTATGATCGCATTGTAGACCTGGCAAATAGCCTCGATATAGAGCTAGTCGTGCGGCTAGACCGCCCGCCCGACTGGTCCCGTGAGATAGCCCGTGAGCGACCAGCGTTCAAAGAAGGGCTAGAACGTGACGGCAATTCTACTGGTCCCCCCGATGACTACGCCGACTATAGCGCCTTTGTCAGTACCGTTGTAGAACGTTACCGTGGCAAGGTGCGCTTCTTTCAGCTATGGAATGAACCAAACCTCAAGAATGAATGGAATTGGGACTATCCCTCACCAGAGGACTTTACCGAACTGTTGCGTATGGGGTATACAGCAGCAAAGCGGGCAAACCCCGATGCAGTTGTCCTCTTCCCTGCCCTTGCCCCCGTAGACGGTATGGACAAACGCGCCCCCATGACCGAGCTAGAGTACCTGGAGCGGGTCTATCAGGCTGGCGGTGGGCAGTATTTTGACATCATGTCGGCGCAGGCATATGGGCTAGGACAACCGCCGGATGAGCACCGCTATGTGCGGTTGCGCCCCTTTGACAACTGGGTATGGACGCGCCCGGTTGATACCCGTGCTGATGTGAGCCGCTTGGTACTGCTGCGCGAGGTGATAGAGCGCAATGGAGATGATTTCAAAGAGGTATGGGTTAGCGAGATGGGTTGGAACAGTGCGCCAGAGAGTATCCCTGCCGAGCGGCGCAAGACGTGGGGGGAGCCTGTCAGTGAGGAGCAGAAGGCTGCCTATATCATTGGGCAAGTAGAGCGGGCGCGTGATGAGTGGCCCTGGGTAGGGGTGATGCACATTTGGGTGCTACGCTTTGGTGGCTACCTAGAGCCAGACCCCGCCGACCCCACACCCTACTTTGCGCTGATCTCGCGTGATTGGGAGAAACTCCCCGCTTATACCGCACTCCAAGAGTACCTCGCCAAGCCAGCAGTGGCGGGGGTGGGGGTGCATCATTGGGAACACCGGGCGGTAGAGCCACTCGCCACAGAAGCGGGGCAAGGGCAAGGTGAGGGTTGGCGCATACGCTTTAGTGGCGATAGTGATAGCCTATCGCTAGTAGGGGGGCTAGACGGTACCCTAGATCGGGTGACGCTGGATGGGCAGGAGATCACGCTGGTGCGCGAGGGGACAACAGATGGGGAGGAGATGTTGACGACCCCGCCCGGTGCGCTCAATAGGCAGCAGGAGTCGCATGTGCTTGAAGTGGTAGCCCCAGACTCCGATGCCCCATTGCGGTTTGTGGTTGGGCGAGCGTGTCCTGCCCCGTGGCTCTGGGTGGGTACGCCAGCAGTGTTGGTTGTGCTGCTGGTGGTGAGCGGCGCGGCGACGATGCGGCAGGTGTTTGGGGGGTAGAGAAGGTGTGGTATACTATAGGTAATATTCTGGATAGAAGGCATCCTTTTTATGTGATGTAAGCAAGCTACACTTGCCATCATTAACCTATTTAAATTATGGAAATGAATATTTCCTCATATATAACCCTTGATATAGTGGAAGAGTGGAAGAGTTCGTTTCGTTGGAAGTTAGGAATTGGTACCAATCCTTGTATTCAATCACGTAAAGGAACTTGTTGTAGCTATTGTGGCTTTCTTGGTATAAAATACCCTCTTCAACCTGATGAAGTTGGTGATTTTATTACCAATATTCTTGCAAAGAGAGCTATTTCCCGAATTTCTCGCCTTGAATTGTATATGTCAGGAAGTTTTTTTGATAATCAAGAGGTATCGAAAGTATCCAGAATAAAGATAGGACAAGCATTACGAAACGCGGGGATGGATGGGGGAAAGAGTAACCATTGCTATGACCATGAAATACGTGTAGTATATTTGTTCTTTTTGGCAGGATCGTGTAGAATAGGGCTATGATGCAATTGATGACCATAGGGTATGAAGGATGTACTCTTGATCCCTTTCTCCATGTCCTAACAGATCACAAAGTGCAAACACTGGTTGATGTGCGAGAATTTCCTATCAGTCGTAAAGCGGGGTTTTCTAAAACTGCGCTTAGTCAGGCTTGCTCACAACGGAATATTCACTATATCCACTTACGCACATTAGGTTGTCCAAAACCTATTCGGTATGATTACCGTGCAGACAAAGACTGGCAACGGTTTACCCGTCGTTACCTTGCTTATTTAGCAACACAGGAAACACCTCTTCACGACCTTGCACAACGAACGCAACAAGAACGTTGTTGTCTTCTCTGCTTTGAGGCAGATTACCGGTTTTGTCATCGGCAATTTGTGGCGGAAAAAGTCATTGGTGCTATCCCTGATGCTGCTGCCACAAAACCAGTAATGCACCTTAAAGGGCAAAATCCCACCTCATCTGCACAGCAGAAGTTTTCGGAGGGTAAATCAAGCCAATAATAAGCCATTGGTAAGGGAACCGATGAACCGTTCCTAGCAAAAAGAGTAAGTCTTTTTTTGAGAACTCCTCTTCTAATCGCTTACGAAAAAGAGCTTCCCAATGGGTACCTGGGGTATTTACACAATTCCAATAAAGCATACCGGCTTCCCAGTCGGTTATCTTATGGCGATATTCCTTGATACCTTGTGGTGTTTCACAGGTATACCGATAATGAAATTGGTAGGGTATCTTGCGTAGAGGTATACGAGACGCTATTTCTTTGCTATCAAACAGTCCTTCTTGCAGAAGCCTGGTTTTCTCTTTGGGTGTCCAGTCTTTTTCTTTGTCTGAAAGTCTCGTAATATCTAATCCCAATAAGCAAGACGGACGAAGTACCCCCAATGTTTGTCCTGTATCAATCCGTCTTTCTTCTAACGATTCAAAGGATGTAAAGATATGAGGGTTAATCCAATAGAGACGGTTTGACTATCCATCTTTTGTATTCAAACCTTCTCTAGTTCGTCTAATACTCTCTACATCTATTCGGTAGCTTTCGGGACGGTGATCATCTGAGGATTTACACACTCGTGCTTCTATCCATTCCCACTTCTTAAACTGATGTTCACCTTCAATAAGTCTATATGGGACAGGAAAAACACGTCGAAATTCTCTGTTTTCTGTTATTGCAGCAACACAAGTGGTTTCACGATATTTTGCACTTGGTTGAGGATAGGTTTTTGTGAGGATAAGCAATCTTTCATTATGGAAATCTCTTGTCATAGGTTCTATTCCTTGAGCAAGTTAAGCTCCGATATACGCTTCATTCCGTAACCCCAAAAGCCCCCGTCCCATACATTGTTGGGGCGGGGGCTTTGGCTTTTTCCTCAGCGCAATACCTAACTACCGCCTAGTTCTTCGGGATAGCCTGAATTGCATGCCACGCCGGGCGTGGACTCCAGTCTGGGTTTAGCACCCCAAATGATGCCTGCTCATGCATCGGGTCGCCATGCGCCCCTTGCCAAGCCACAGCAAAATTGAGATTCCAGAGGAACATCGCTTGTACCTCTGGATAGTTGTAGCGACCTATATCAAATGCCCGTACAATCCAATCAGCCTGCTGTTCCAGCGTAATACTGTTCCCATACTCATAGCCTGGGGTGTTGTTGGCTGTTGCCCAACCAAACTCCGTAACCCAGAGCGGCATATCGCCCCTGCCAGCATCCTTTGCTGCTTGGATATTGTCTTCTATGCGGCGGAAGTAAAACTCCCGGCTATTTGCCCATGGCTCAGGACCGGGATTATCGGGCCACATCGTGTCTGGTGGGTTGTTGTGTCCACCTGGGTGAATCCCAATAACATCGGCACGGAAATTCGGATTGCCAAGCATATCGCGGATATACGCCGAGTCGCTCATCGCAATATCCGAGCGATTCGTCTCAGTAGACGTAGGTCCACCACTAACGACAATCGCGTTGGGGTCGTTTGCCTTGATAGAGTCATAGGCAGCACCGAGCAGGTCTACGTAGTAGTCTGCACCAGCGACCTCCCCCCCAACACCACCAGCAGTAGCACAATCGCCTCCATTTTCACATGCACGGTTCTGCTCATTCCAAATTTCATACGCCTGCACCCTGCCCTGATAACGGGCTGCCATACTGCCCATAAAGCCGGCAAAGGTGCTGAAATGTTCACGAGACGGCAGACCGTGGGAGCCATTGCTCGTTGCCCAAGATGGTGACTGAACCACATTGAGCAAGAGGTTCACCCCTGCTTCGTGGGCATCCTGCACAATGTCGTCTAGCTCTGCCCAATAGATTTCGCCAGAAACATCTTGCAAATCACGCCATGCAATCTGCTGTCGAATCCAGTTTACCCCAGAGTTCTTGGAGAGTTGCAATACCCGCTTGCGATCCTGCCACGGTTCGCCATCCAGGTAGAGCGTAGCGTTGTAGCCATAGATGAAGTTATTACTCCCCGGTGTTGATGGCGGGGCAGGCGGGTTATCGGGAGATTCGGGGGCAAACGCCGGGTTGTCCTGGTGATGTTTGGCACTGTATTCACTGCCTAGCAACCCAAGCAATATTTGGTACTGTGGGTCTTCAATTTCCGGGTGCCATTCCATACGCTGTCGCTCGAAATACTGCACCCAGTAGGTTTGCCCATCAGCCTCGTTGACTTCCTCAAATTGTTCTGAGATGGGGTAGCCAAAGACGCTCACGCCACCATTGCTCTCCCAAAAGGAGCGAAACGGTGCGGGAGAATTGGTTAGGGTATGCTGTGTTTCTGGTATCCAGCTCCCATTGCCTGGGTCTGCTACCGGCTGAAAACCAGGCTCACCCTCGCGCCCCTGGGCTGCCAATTTGCCCATCAGACGACCCAGGATGTAATACTGATTGTCCTGAACGCCAAAGTTTTCCGGGTGTTCTTCCAATACCGCACGCTCGAAATACTGTACCCGGTAGGTCTCACCAGGGTTCGTAAAACTCTCCTCTTCAAAAGGAGCAGAAATGGGAAGTCCAAGCACGAAAAGCGCGTTCGGGGTGTTGCGCCATTTTTCCAAAAAGTAGCCATTGACCCAGTGATTTGTTTCGGTGAAGAAATGGCTATCACTCTGCGCTGAGGTCTTTTCCGGTTGGGGTACTGCTACCAACGTAGTAAGGATTGCCAGTACCAGTACTGCATACAAACTTCGTTTTACCATTATGATTGTAATCCTCCTGTTTTTGTGTTTTTGTCTACCAATTGTCGTATAATCCTCTAATCTTCGTATAGTTCTCGTATAGACCTTCATGTATTCAAGAGAGCCTTTGGAAAAAGCCTTAGCAGGGGAGCATGCGCTGAATTACTCAGACATACGTTAGGTATTCCGTTCTTGTGTTGCTCTCTTGCTTGAGGTAATCTCAAGTGAGAAAAGCCACGCTTAGTTATACCATATAAGGGTCATGCTTGCAATCATGGGGGCAACAGGGGGAGCCGCCACCTGCCCGGTTCCCCTTCTCCCCTTGGTGGGGGAAGGGGCTAGGGGTGGGGGGAGCCGATCATTCCCCTTCTCCCCTTGATGGGGGAAGGGGCTAGGGGATGGGGGGAGCCGATCATTCCCCTTCTCCCCTTGGTGGGGGAAGGGGCTAGGGGATGGGGGGAAAAGCCGTTGCATGCAACGCCTCTACAAGAGAGGAATAGGCTTGCCCCTGGTTTCATCTTTGGGTAGAGCAGGCTTGCCCAAGAAGTACACCAATCTTGGTATTCTCTTGGGATATTTCTATCAGCACTACTCCATCCTCTGATAGGGTTTCCGCGTCTTTTGAAGCCACTCTTCCCTATCTGTGCAGGTGATTGTCCAAGTAGGGCAGAGTTAGTGTTTTTGTGAAGGACATCCCAATCGTCCATGCCGATACCATACGGTATATCGGAGAGGAAGCAATCTATACTGGCATCTTCAAGCAATGGGAGAGAAGAGATACCGTCACATGCGTGATGGTGTTGATAAATTCTTTCATAAGGAGTTAGCATCTATCTTCACAGTTGAAGTGTAGTATAGCATAGGTTATGCGGTATGGGACAAATTTTCTGGACAAGAGATTGACCTACCCATTCAAAACTCTTGCCGCTCCCCCCTTTGTCGTGGTACTATCATAGGGGAAAGCACACAATACATCCAACATAAGGAGCAGACCCTATGACCAACCTACTCACCGTCCACACCATCAAACCGCATTATCCCCTGATGACGCGGCTTTTGCTTGACCTCTATGCCCAGGGCGAGCTCCCTCATATCGTCTCTATAGACGTAGAGCCAGAGTATGGCTATGCCGGGCGCATTGTGTATGCCAATGGCGGGGTACGTCTCTTTCGCCGCACCAATACCGGCATCAACAATCATGGGGCATCGGAAATAGCCAAGGACAAGGGGTATACCAAATACTTTTTGCACCAGTTGGGCTATGCAACCCCGCCGGGCAAAGTATTCTTGCTACCAGACTATCTCCATACCATCGAGCGTAACCTCTCACGCTTTGGCGTAGAATCCTACGCTGGCATAGAACAGATCAACGATTACATCCAAAGCGAGGTTGGGTATCCATGCTTTCTCAAGCCCAACGATGGCACAAAAGGTATTGGTATCTTCAAATGCCATACCCCCACCGATATAGTGCGGGTGGTGGATGGGTATCAACAGAATGGGGTCAAACTTGCCCTAGTTGAGCAAATGGTAACGATGCCAGACTACCGGGTGCTCGTGTTGCGGGATGAGGTTATCTGTTGCTATCAGCGGTTCCCGTTGGCACTCGTAGGGGATGGTATCCATACTATCACCGAACTACTGGAACTCCACCAGCAGCATCTAGCGAAAACTGGGCGGCGTACGCGCATTGCCATAGATGATGGGCGTATTCAAGAGAAGCTCCAACGTTTGGGGCATACACTCAAGACAGTGCTACCACACGGAGAACGGGTTGAGGTATATGACATCTCCAACTTGTCCGTAGGAGGAACGGCAGAAGATTGTACTGCCCTTTTGCACCCCCACTGGCAGAAGCTTTGCATCCAAGTGACGGCGGCTATGGGGTTGTCGCTTTGTGGAGTAGACCTTGCTTGTGTTGATATTGGCGACCCAAAAGCAGCATACAGTATCCTAGAACTGAATAGCTCACCGGGCTTGGCAAACTACGTGGCACTAGGACTAGCGCAGCGTGATGTAGTACGCAATATGTATCGTCAGGTGTTTGGTGTGGCACCGTAATAGAGAAAATACCCCCTATTTTTCCGATACCGAAGCAGAGGAGTCAACAATATCTCCCTGTTGTTGCGATACCCCCATTGTCCAGAACAATACCCCACCGATCATGATAGGCAGCAGCACGATGATATGTAACAGTACCCCATAGCTAAACGCCATAGACTCCCCCACCCCGAACAACGAGAGGGCAAGGACACACCCATACTCAAAGACTCCTATTGTCCCTGGGGCAGAGGGCAAAGATATGCCCAATTGAAGCACAATTAACACAAGCAGCGAGGCAACCATCGGGGCTGTAACATCAATATGCAACGCTTGCAAAACGAGGTAATTATTCAAAACGGCTGTCCCCCAAATAATGCTAGACCAGAGCACAAGCCACAACCGATCCTTGCTGTGTTCCAAAATATTGAGGCTGGATATAGCCGATCTAACCCGCCTGCGCGTCATCTCTTGGATGTGGGAGGGCAACCGCACAATGCCATGCTCCAACAGGGCAAGGAACCATTCCCGCTGTCGCACCAGTACAATAACCCCTATTCCCATACCCGCCACAACCAGCGAAAAGGTCAACAGCGAATCGCTTATCCAATGCGGTAGTGGTATCAAAATAATCAGCACAAAAAAGAGGATGGCATAGGAGAGCATATCTAGGAACTTTTCGAGCACTACGGTACCCAGTACAAACACCCGTCCAGGACCCATCCCACCGACAATATATGCCCGTGTTACATCGCCTGCTCGTAAAGGCAGCAGATTGTTGATCATCTGTCCTACGAGCAGCAGGGCAAATATTTTGCGAAAAGGGATAGAGTTTCCTGTAGTACCAATGAGGATACGCCAGCGTATGGCTTTACTCAGCGTATTCACCGCTACACTTGCCACGGTGAGAATGACAAAGAGTATATCGGCACGGGCAAGGGTGCTTCCCACAATGCGAACATCAACATTGCGGATAGACAGATACAAGGCAATGACACTGATGAGCACCCCTACACCAATGCGAAATGCGGGGGTGGACAGTACGCGAAGAATGGGGGATGGTGATTTGGGTGGGCTGCTAGTCATCGGGTTAAAGCATTCTTGCCACTGCCACTCCACGCAGTGGAACACGGGGCAGAGGATGGGGGCTATTTGCCCAGAGGTTGGGAGATATGCAGGAGAGGGAAATAGGCTTTGGGAGTTCATAGATAACGTAGACAATACGGGACACAGTAGCTCTGCGAAATGCGAAAGAGGAAGGCGGCAGTATATGGGCTATCTGCCACGTTCTGGTTTCTAGGGTAGCTATAGGTTCTACAATCTTCATAGCCCTAGTATACCATAGCTTCTAGGCACAAGGAGAAAATTGGAATGACCTAGCGAGAGCCTCAACTCATCCCTTAACAACTTTCTTCAGGTTCGCTTCCAAAAGTCGAGGCTCTCGCCGGATTTTTCGAGAGGAACGCAAATCTCTTTTAGTATAACAAATTATCAATCAAGAAAGATTTTGCACTTCGTCAAGAAATCGTCAATGTTAGCACGATAGTGTGTCGTAGGTTGGGTTAAGGCAATTCTGGGGGAACCAAAATATAGCCAATCCCCCGCACCCCGACAATGCAATCGGGACCAATCTTGTGGCGTAGGTTGTAGACATGCATGCGAAGAAGGTTGCGGGCTTCGGTGGTATTCACGTAGAGATTGTGGGTGTGACGGACAATCTCCGGGTAACGCCATACCCGTTCTGGCTCTTTTGCCAAGAGACTGAGTAACGTAAATTCAATAGGCGTAAGGCTTAGGGGTTGTCCATTGAGGTAGGCTTGGTGACGACTGTTATCTATGCTGAGCACCCCTAGCCTTGTTTCATCACTTGGCGTTGTCGTTGGGGCTGTGGTGGTGTTTGTCTCAGGGAAGAGCTCTTCTGGAACACTAACTCTCCCTGATACATCCTGGATTTCCGCAGCACATTGGGCAATCATCGCATTGACCCGCTGCTGCCGCCGTTGGTTTTGGCATTGTTGGACGGCATCTGCCACCCGTGAGAGAAAATCAAAGGAACTCGTTGGCTTGAGCATATAGTCATATGCGCCTGCCCGTACCGCTTCAATAGCAGTATCTAGGCTCCCATAGCCAGTTAGCAAGATGACCACTGGTGGCGAAGGCTGTTTCTTGGTCGCTTGCATAACCTGTATCCCATCTATAGTCCCAAGACGTATATCACTGACGACAACATCAAAGGGCTGTTCTTCGAGCAGGTCAAGGGCTTTTTTGCCATTTTCTGCCTGCTTGACGGCATAGCCCGAATCTTCGAGCAGTTCTCCCAGGGCTGTGCGTAGCCCATTATCATCTTCAACCAGAAGGATAGCAGGTTTCATCTTATATCCCTTTGACTTATTGCTACACGTCTTCGTGGCTCATTTGGGAAATCTCCCAAAATGGCGGTTGTGGCGTGATTGCATAGCATACGCTATCCCGTCTTGAAGACTGGAGAAGGTGACGATAGTACTGAGGTCTGCTCCCAAATGCACAAGGGTTTGTGCCATTGTGGGACCGATGCCGGTTAGGATGACCTGAGCACCGAGCAATCGTACTGCGCGTGCGGTCTGGACCAGGGCTTGGGCAACTTGCGTATCTACCACAGAGACCCCGGTAATATCCAAAATAGCCACCTTGGCAACATACTTGGTTACGCCATCAAGGAGTGTTTCCATAACCTGTTTTGCCCGCATCGTATCAATAGTTCCCACAAGCGGCATAGCGATAACCCGGTCTGCTAGGGGAATGAGCGGGGTTGAAATCTCTTGGAGCGCGGCGCGTTGGGCTTCAATGACCTGTTGGTGAACAGCTTCTTGCTCTTGTTGCCACTGCTTGCGTACTGTTATATCTACCCAATAGCCATAAATGAGCTTGTCGTTATCGTAGGGCACACTATTGAGCACTACTTCAACAAAAAACACCTCTTTATTGAGACGTTGATGGAGCCATTCAAACCGGATGCTGCCTTCTTGCAAGGTTTGGGCAATCAAGGCATCTGCTTTGGTATTCGAACGTTGCCCATCAGGTTGATACTCCGGCGAGATGTCCGAGGGGTGTATTTGGAGTACTTGTCGCAGGTCAGATGCCCCAACGACTTGGACAAATGCTGGATTACATGCAACAAACTTTCCTGCCATTACCAAGAAATGGGGGTCGGGGGCAAGAAAAAAGAGGGTTTCAAAAGGTATCTGTCCGTGATAGGTATGCACTTGTTGGGTTTGCAGTTGTTCTTCAAGATTAGCCATAATAACCATAACTTTCCGTCAGCCGTATGCCTTACTTGGTTTCTCACTTGTTTGATTACCTTTTAGTATAGCACAACACTAGAGGAAAGACGAAACCGGGTGGGGCAGATTCTTTTCCCAAACACGAACGGCTCTTGGGGAGCCGTTGCATGCAACGGCTCCCCGGTGATGGCTTGAGTAAGCTGTCGCAGCACAAGATAAACGACCTATGGTACAATATGTTGGCAGATGGCTCACTTGTTACTGACCTATCAGAAAGGAAGCTGACCTATTCGTACTCAATACCTCATCCTAGCTTGTGTCCTTTTGCTGCTTGTCGCCTGCCAAAATAGCGCAGCCCTTACACCGTCTGACTCAGAGACAGCTACAGCGGAACTAGCGATGGTTGCTGTGTCACCTACAGCTTCCCCAAATGCCACGACCACGCCGACTCCTACTGCTACGACCACGCCGACTCCAACTGCTACGACCACCCCGACTCCTACCACCACGCCGACTCCTACCGCCACGCCCACCCCAGAGCGGGTGTTGTCGCGGGGAGACGTACCAGAGCGACTCATCGCGGTGATGATAGACAACCATATAGATGCCTTCCCCCATGCTGGCTTGAATAGTGCCGTACTCGTTATTGAGGCATTGGTAGAGAACGGCATCACCCGCTATATGGCGGTCTTTGCCCCCGGTATTTCCCCTGAAGCAGAAGCGATAGGTCCCGTGCGGAGTGCGCGATTATACTTTGTGCAATGGGCGCGGGGGTTGCAAGCGGTCTATGCCCACATTGGTGGCTCGCCTGCCAGCCTAAACCTAGCCCCCAACGTCCCAGAAATAGCCGATATGGACGCGATGTATGGCTATGCTGGCAGTTATTTCTATCGGAGTGACACCAAATTTGCTCCACATAATCTCTACACCAGTAGCGAACTCTTGGAAAGCTATGGAGAAGATTCGGGAGTAGGGGCATTTAACCCGGATGAATTAGGCTTTCTCTTCAAGCCAAACATTGCTGCCGATAAACGCCCAGCTGGGCAGACGTTCCAGTACTATTTTATCTATGATGATGATATAGTGCAGTGGGAATATGCCCCCAAAACCAATACCTATCTGCGCTACTGGCGTGGCAATCAGCATGTGGATGAGATGAGCGGCAACCAGTTGGCGTTTACCAATGTTGTGGTGATGGAAGTGGTCAGTTATCCTATTGCGGGCGATACCGTAGGACGTATTGAGCAAGTAGTGATAGGTGAGGGCAAAGCTCGCCTATTTGCCGATGGGATAGAGCGTGAAATCTTCTGGAGCAAGGAATCGGCGGCTGCACCACTGCGATTTTTTGATGCCGAAGGGCAGGAGATCGCCTTTACCGCTGGTCCCATCTGGATTGCCGCTGTCCCCTCGTTAGACAATTTGACTGTTGGGAAGTAGGAGTTTGGTATGGTGTGGTTACGTTATGACATCCGAAGCATAGGGGGAATAGTTGTCTTGCTTGTTGTGCTGTTACTTGTGGGGCAGGTACAAGCAGAGCCAGCCCATCTACAACAGCAGGATACTGCCCCTACCTACACCATTTTTGCCACCCGCCAGGGCTTGGTTGGGGGGGTAACTGCAAATGGTCACACTATCCAGCCGCGTGATCGGTTTGTTGCGTTGCCATCATTTAGCGTGTTGTCCTCCTATGGGGGGCATGAGTATCAAGTGCGGATTACCTACAATGGACGTTCGGTTGTTGCGCCAGTATGGGATGTAGGTCCCTGGAATACCACTGATGATTACTGGTCTCCAGAGCGGCGATATGGCGATCTGCCCGTGGGGGTACCAATGGCCCAAGCAGCCTTTTTGGAAGGCTACAACGGGGGGGTTGACGAGATGGGGCGCACGGTAATGATGCCCAATGGCATAGACATTGCCGATGGTACCTTTTGGGATGACCTCGGTATGACAGCAGATGACTGGGTTCAGGTCTCTTTCTTATGGCTTGGCAGTGACCCCGGTTCTGGCAATGCGGCAAATAGTATTCCTCCCCCATCTTCTAATAACCAAGCCATACCTCCCACAATGGCAAGCGATGATTGGGGGGGCATAGACCCCTACCCTGCGTCCGCAGCACCAGCACCAGCGGCAACAGCAGGTCAGCCGCAGCCGCAACCCCCAGATGTCCCGCAACTAACCGAGGGCATGCATGCCGTAGACAATGGGGATGACGGCTATGTGGGCAATGACGCAACGTGGTATGATGCGGGGTGTGGTCTCAACGGACATCATCACTGGACCTACTCGACCCCCGACCCTGCCCATAGCGAGAACCATGCTGCATGGAAACCCCCAGCTGGATTAGCTCCGGGGTGGTATGAACTACAAGCGTATATACCCGCCTGTGGACAGGTAAACGCGACCCGTTCGGCACGCTATCGTGTGATACATGGCGAAGGGGTAGATGATGTAGTACTTGACCAGCAGGCAGCAGCGGGGACATGGGCTTCGCTTGGTACCTTCTACTGGGATGCTGGCACCGATACTGGTCAAGTGGAACTCAACGATATTACCAGTGACTCTATGCAGGCGATACGCTACGATGCGCTGGCATGGGTAGATAGCTCTGCCAGTGCTGCTGCGGCAGCCAAGCAGGAGCCGCCACCTGATACAACCCCACCGGTATCACACCTTGTCTCCAGCGAGCCAGAGGAAACGGGATTTCGGGTGATATGGGAAGGCAGCGATGACCGAAGCGGTATTGCCTCGTATGATGTGCAAGCACGACGGTTGCCCAAAGGCGGTTGGCGTGATTGGCTCATTGAAGAAACCGCAACGGATGCATGGTTTGGTCCCCACGAGGGAAAGCCATTTGCGTTTCGTGTCCGTGCGCGGGACAAAGCGGGCAATGTGGAAGAATGGTCTGAATAGAGCTTTTCAAGGAGTCATGGGCATTGAAAGAACTTGTAGGACAAACTCTTGCAGGGCGATATGCGATACAACAGGAGATTGGCAGGGGGGGCATGGCGCGGGTCTATCGGGCGATAGATCGCCAACTCAACCGTACTGTAGCCCTCAAAGTGCTTGCTCCTCAACTGACAATAGACCCCGAATTTGTCAAGCGATTTGAGCGGGAAGCCAGCATGGTTGCCCGTCTTGGGCATCCCGGTATTGTCACCGTCTATGACCGCGGCGAGCACGAAGGGTTGCTCTATATCTCGATGGAATACATCGAGGGTCGCACCCTGCATACTATCTTGAAAGATCAAGGCGCACTTGGTCTTGGGTATTGTGTAGCACTCTTAAAGCCCCTTAGCGAAGCCCTTGACTATGCCCATCAACAAGGGGCAGTTCATCGGGACATCAAGCCCCACAATATTATGGTGGCTACTGATGGGCGGGTATTATTGGCTGACTTTGGCATTGCCCAACCAGCCGAAGCGGACAAGGAGAGCCTCACCCGATCAGGAACGTTTATGGGTACCCCGGAATATATCTCACCAGAGCAAACGCAGTCGCGCCGAGTGGATGGTAAAAGTGACATCTATGCGCTTGGAATTGTAGCTTATGAGATTATCACCGGGCGTGTGCCTTTTTCTGGCAACACCCCCCAACTGCTCATTGCCCACAACCAAACCCCTCCGCCCCGCTTGAGTACCGTTATTGGGGGGGTTCCACCTGAGTTTGATGTCATCTTCTCGCGGGTTTTGGCAAAAGACCCACAAGCCCGCTATGCCCGTGCTTCGGCGTTCATTGCTGAACTGGAAAAGATGACCAATCGCTATCACCTAGCCCTAGAACCGGGGACGACCCAACGGTTGATTGAGGACCTAGCCCAACCGCTCTCCTCGGCAGGCAAACCAACGATTATGATAAACCAGGGGGATACGACCCAACAATCTCCCCAACAGGAAGCTGCCCAAGAGCAACCAACCACACCCTATACTGCAACCCAACAACCGCCAATATCATCCACTCCCCCCCCCCACGAACGACCAGCTGCTCCAATGCCGATACCGCCACCTGCGCCGCTATCACCATCGGATACTGCCGAACAAAACGTGGTCGTTCAACGGACAAAGACAAGCGAAAAGCGATCCTTGCTCTGGTTGGGGATTATTGCCCTAGTGCTGGTAGCATGTCTAGCCGGGGGGATATTTGCCATTGTGCAGCAAATAACTACGGACAACCCCACGCCGCCACCACCTGCGGCAACTGCCACCGCAACTACGGTGGTATCCAATCCAGTAAACCCACCACCGGTTATCCCCACGGTGACTATGGTACAGCCAACCCCTACCTCAACGGCGACCCCTGCGCCCCCAACGGCGACCCCTGCGCCCCCAACGGCGACCCC
>CAYPHM010000010.1:51457-68998 GCA_964410555.1 uncultured Chloroflexaceae bacterium
CGGCGACCCCTGCGCCCCCAACGGCGACCCCTGCGCCCCCAACGGCGACCCCTGCACCCCCAACGGCGACCCCTGCGCCCCCAACGGCGACCACGATTCCTATGCCTACAACGGCAATCCCAACCGATGCACCGGTCTATCCAGGACCAGAGACTGCGATACCTTCATATCCATAGAAAGAGGCGGCAAGGCAGGGCGGAAAGCTTCCCTGCTCCCCCCAGCTCCCGCTCCCATACCATACAGAGGGCAAGGGAGAGCTGAATATCCCCTTCTCCCGCTCAGACCGTTTGACAGGTCTTGATTCTAACGGTATGCTGATGATTACCCATATCGGTTCCCTATTGAGAAGTGTGGAGCATTGGGTTAATTGTCAGATTTTTTCTGAGCATGATCCCGTTGAGTATCGTAATCATTATCCTAATTTGTCTGTTTGTTTTTGAGGAGCTAATACGTTATGCACCAGACAAGCACCATCCTCATAGTTGATGATGAGCCTTTTGGACGCAAGACGTTAGAAGCGTTGTTGTCCATCTACAATTACCGAATAGCTTTTGCTAACAACGGTCAAGAAGCGTTACAGCAGGCTGCTGCGCTTACCCCCGATCTCATCCTTCTCGATGTCATGATGCCAGGAATGGATGGGTTCGAGGTGTGTCGTAAACTGCGGGCAGACCCGTTACTCTCTGAAGTACCGGTACTTATGATTACTGCCCTCGATGATCGAGAATCGCGTATCCAGGGTATTGAAGCGGGAGCCGATGACTTCATCTCCAAACCCTTTGACCATACGGAATTGCGTACCCGCATCCGCACGATTACTCGCCTCAACCGGTATCGTCACCTGCTTAATGAACGGGCGCGATTTGAGCGGGTTATCCAGCTTTCCCCAGATGGCTTGTTGATAGTTGCCGATACCAGCATCATCCTCCAAGCAAACCCGGCTATGTTGCGGATGCTTGGGCAGGATGGTCCCACAACCAACACTGTGGTTGGACACCCGCTTATGTCGTTTATCGCCTCTGAACAGGTGGAACAGTGTTTTGTGCAGCTCAATTCGGTGTTCTCTACCAATATGCATGATATACGCTTCGAAACGATGATGGTGCGATTAGATGGCTCACGCTTTCCCGTGGAGATTACCGGCGGGTATGTCATCTGGACGGATATGCAGGCGATGCAGATCAACGTGCGGGACATCACCGAACGCAAGCATGCAGAGGAACAGATACGCAGTTCAAAAGAAGCCTTAGCCCATGCGTATAATGCCACGCTAGAAGGGTGGGTAAAAGCCCTAGACCTACGCGATAAGGAGACAGAAGGTCACTCGCTGCGTGTCACAAATATGACTATCCAATTGGCTAGGCAACTTGGCATTGAGGGTGAGGAATTAGAGATTATCCGGCGTGGCGCACTGCTGCATGACGTGGGCAAGCTCGGCATCCCAGACAGTATTCTGCTCAAACCCGGTCCCTTGACGGATGAGGAATGGGCTATTATGCGGAAGCACCCGGTCTATGCCTATGAGTGGCTGTCTCCGATTGACTACCTCCGTCCCTCGCTAGACATTCCCTACTGCCACCACGAACGTTGGGACGGGAGTGGCTACCCCCGACAGTTACGGGGGGAGGAGATACCGCTTGCGGCAAGGATGTTTATGATTGCAGATGTGTGGGATGCCCTCTTTTCAGACCGTCCCTACCGTGCGGCATGGTCCGAGGAGAAAGTCTGTCAGTATATTCTTTCGCTCAAAGAGGTACACTTTGACCCCTATCTGGTAGACCTATTCCTATCGCTTATCTGCAACCATGCGTAGGTCATGGAGCCACAAGGGGCTTACCAGGGTAGGTCAGTTGCATGCAACGTCTCGCCGGGCAGCCCCCCATCCCCAGCCCCTTTCCCCAAGACGCGGGAGAAGGGGATGTTCGGCTCCCCCTCGCCCTAGAATGGGGGCGGGGACAGGAGGGGAGCGGGTGGGCGGCTCCTCCGCCCCCGTCTCTACATTATGGAGTCGCCCGTGCTGCATACACCACCACAGCCAAGATGACCAAGCCCATAGCCAACAATACCACCAGTTTGGTTAAGGGGGTCATGACATCCAACAACGCCACCCCCCCAAATGCAGCACTCACCGCATAGTAGAACCCGACCACCTGTCGCTGCGAAAAGCCCATGTCTATCAAGCGAATGTGCAAATTGTCGCGCCCGGAAGTCGCCACCGAACGCCCATGCAACAACCGCCAGAAGATGAGCCATGTCATATCAATAATCGGGATACCAAGCACTAGTAGCGCAGTAGCCAGCTTTGCCCCCCCCATAATAGCACTTACCGCCAGCACATAGCCAAGCGTCATAGCCCCCACATCCCCCATGAAGATGTGCGCTGGATGAAAATTGAAAGGGAGAAACCCCGCACATGCGCCTGCTAACGCCAGCGGCAACAACGCTACTGTCCATTGCCCAAGCATCATTGCATGCACCGCCAGCACTAGCGAAGCAATAAGCGATACCCCCCCCGCCAATCCGTCTAGCCCATCAACCCAGTTGAGCATATTTTGGATGCCGGTTATCCAGACCATCGTTATGAGCATAGCCATCCAGGGACTCCAATGGTGCAGGTGTATTTGATTAAAGAAGGGGACATTAAACGCTGTGAGGATAATACCGCGGGCTTCCGAGGCATGCCCATGAATGTCTAGGTAGAGGGTATGGTCCCAGAGGTAGGGACCAACGGCAAGCAGTGCGGCGACAAAGTGGATAGTCAAGCGTAAGCTCGGCGAAAGTGTACGTATATCGTCTATGAAGCTGACAAGGGCAATGAGCAATGCTCCTGCCAACAGCAGAGACAAGCGTAAATGCTCAAAGCGGGAACGTTGGAGCAGTACATCTGCCCCCTCCCAAACGAAGGAGAGCAACAATGCCACCACAAACCCACTTACAATAGCCAACCCTCCGACCATTGGCGTAGGTACCCGATGAACATGGCGTGGTCCCGGCTGAGCTACCCACCCGTTACGTTGCGCGAGCCGTACGACAACCGGGATAAGCAATGCCGTCACCCCGGCTGCTACGGCGAAGGTCAGGATCAGGGCGAGAGCAACCATGCAAATCAGTATTCTTCAGAGCCATAGAGTCTATCCCCAGCATCACCAAGACCTGGTATGATATAGCCAGATTCATTGAGATGATGGTCTACTGCTGCAAGATAGATAAACACATCTGGGTGGGCGTTGATCAGTTCATCTAGCCCTTCTGGAGCGGCAATAATGCCCATAAACTTAATGAGGCTTGCCCCCCAGTATTCTTTGAGAATGTCTATGGCAGCAATGGCAGAACCTCCCGTAGCCAGCATAGGATCCATGACGATTGCCAAGTCAATGTCGGTCTGTGATGGGGGTTTTTGATAGTAGACTACCGGTTCGAGGGTCTCGTGGTCCCGGTAGATGCCCAAGTGCCACACATTGACATTGGGCAAAATATCTAAAATAGCCTCAGACATGCCCAACCCTGCCCGGAGGATAGGCACAATGCCAATACGCACCGAAATCTCAAAGCCAGAGCACCGGTCTAGCGGTGTTTGGACCGTCAATGGCGCATGGGGGAGGTCGCTTGTCGCTTCATAAAACAAGAGGAGCGAGATTTCACGTAAGAGCACCCGAAACTTTTTTGGTTCCGTGAGCTTGCTCCGCATCAGGACCAACTTGTGTTGGATCAGCGGGTGTGTTGATATGGATACATGATCTGAAAAGTTCATCAGTGATTATTTCCTATTTCTCTGCCAACTTATATCCCACTCCACGAACGGTCAAAATCATCTTTGGGCGAGACGGTTCTCGCTCAATTTTTTCGCGCAACCGGCGCACACACACATCTACCAAATTGGTTTCACCAATGTATTCATACCCCCAGACTTCACGAAACAGCGTCTCGCGGTCAAAGACATGCCCGGCATTGGCTGCCAAAAAGTAGATCAACTCAAACTCCATGGGGGTGAGCGAAATTTCTTTGCCCCGGACGACCACCCGATGGCGCGGTTCGTCTATTTCTAGCTCCCCCACCCGCACGATTGGCGGGGCTTTGCGGGTATTACGGCTCTGCACCCGCCGCAATATCGCCTCCAGACGGGCGATCAACTCTGCCATTTTGAAGGGCTTGGTAATATAATCATCAGCCCCTAGCCCAAATCCATGCACCACATCGTCAGTGCCATCACGCGAAGTCAAGATGATAATAGGCACATCGCTAACTTCACGGATGCGATGGCACGCTTGAAACCCATCTACATAGGGCATCATAATATCCAAGATAACCACATCAAACTCGCTCTCTTCAAACGCTTTGATGGCTTCTAGTCCATTTTCTACTGCGACCACCTCATAGCGAGGGTCTTCAAGGGTTATTTGGATAAATTGGGCAATGTTTGGGTCATCATCAGCTACCAAAATGCGCCGTGGAGACCCATCATCCTGTGACGAACGTTCAATCGTGGTTCTATATGCGTAGCTCATAGATGCATGCCTCTAGGGAGAGAATTTCCCTCTAGCCCTCTGGGAAGAATACCCCGGTTTTGAGCGAATGTACCCCTTTGGTGACGGTTTTTTGTCATAGCGACAGGACAAACCGCCAAACCAATTGGCGAACATGGACAAATCTATCTCATCCAACTAGACCAGACCCCATGTTTTTGCGAGGGTTAGGTAGACTGCTAGACGACTAGACTGCCTCTTCTAGCCGCCGGTAATCGGAAAGGTCAGAGCGATCTGTGCGCGGAACCAAGATGGGATAGCCCTCGCCATGGACTACCTCGGCATTGATGATACAACGTCCGATGTGGTCCTGTGAAGGTATCTCGTACATCACGTCCACCAATACTTGCTCAACGATGGTGCGTAATGCTCGTGCGCCTGTTCGCACTTGCATTGCCCGATCTACGATGGCTTCCAGCGAGTCTTCGGTAAATTCTAGCTCAACATGGTCCAGAGCCAGCATTTTCTTATACTGTTTGATAATGGCATTGCGTGGTTCTGTAAGAATACGTATCATTGCCGTCTTGTCTAGCGGTTCTAGCGCAACAGAGACTGGCAATCTGCCGATGAACTCTGGAATAAACCCATAGCGCAGCAGGTCATCAGGGGTGCTTTGTGTGAGCAACGCATAGTCCGGTCCAGTGGAGCGTTGTCGTTTTCCTCTGCCGTTGGGGGCATCCTCTGTCTCTGATGACTCTTCTGCCATGAAGCCAAGTGAGCGGTTGGTACCGATGCGTTGCCCAACTATCTCGTCCAATCCTTCAAATGCCCCTCCACAGATAAAGAGTACATTGGTTGTATCAAAAGGGATGTACTCTTGTTGCGGGTGTTTGCGTCCTGGCATTGGCGGGACATGCGCCTCTCCCCCCTCCAATATTTTGAGCAACGCTTGTTGTACCCCTTCGCCAGAGACATCCCGCGTAATTGAGGGGTTGTCTGACTTACGGGCTATTTTGTCTATCTCGTCAATATAGATAATGCCTACCTGTGCGCGGTCTATTTCACCATCTGCTGCTTGAATCAACCGGAGCAAGATATTTTCTACATCCTCACCTACATAGCCAGCTTCAGTCAGTGCTGTAGCATCAGCTATGGCAAAAGGGACATCAAGGATACGGGCTAGGGTCTGCGCCAGCAACGTTTTGCCGGAGCCAGTCGGACCCATCAGCAAGATGTTACTCTTATTGAGTTCAACATCATCCATCTTGAGTCCCGCACGGATACGTTTGTAGTGATTGTAGACTGCTACAGAGAGCACAACTTTGGCTCGGTCTTGCCCGATGATGTGCTGATCAAGCTTTTCTCGTAACCGTCGGGGGGTAGGTAGACGGGATGGTCCCGAACGATTAGAACGCCGGGACATACTCGATTGTTGTTCGCTTTCTTCGGTAATAATGGCACTGCATAGAGCGACACATTCATCACAGATGAAAACAGTCCCTGGACCGGCAATGAGTCGGCGGACTTCTTCTTGCCCTCTGCCACAAAACGAACAGATATATGCTCCACGTCCATTGCTGCGAGAACGGCTCATACAAAAATCTCCCAACTACACCTAGCCATAGCAAATGAAATCGTATTCTTGCCCTATGACGAGATGTCTCCTTATGACATACAATTTAGAATCATTCCTGTGGTGGTTCCGGTTCTGTTGACCCTACCAGATCTTCCTTATTGAGTATATCATCAATGATACCATAGGCTTTGGCTTCTTGCGGGTCCATAAACAGATCACGGTCAAAGTCTTTAGCGATACGCTCTATTGTTTGTCCGGTATCACGCGAAAGCAGTTGGCGAATAACCTGCTGCTGGCGGAGTAGCTCGCGGGCCATAATCTCTACATCCGGGGCATACCCACGGGTGCCCCCACCTGCTGGGTGCATGTGGATGGTTGAATGGGGCAGACTATAGCGTTTGCCCTTTGTTCCACCTGCCAACAATGGTGTTGCCATACTGCCAGCCATCCCTAAACAAAAGGTGCTGACATCTGCCCGAATAGCTCGCATCGTATCATAGATAGCCAAACCAGCGGTAATAGACCCTCCAGGGCTATTGATATACAGCATAATGTCCCGTTCGGGATCGTCATGGTCCAGATAGAGCAACTGGGCAGTGATTAGGTTGGCTATTTGGTCGTCTATTGGCGTTCCAAGCAAGATAATACGCTCTTTGAGCAACCGTGAGAAAATATCAAATGCTCGTTCGCCACGGTTTGTATTCTCTACGACCATGGGGACAAGCTGTGCCGGCATAAAATCTCCCATATCATCACCAGAGAGAGAACGCCAGTCGCTAACGTAAGGTGAAAGCCACCTCATACATATCCTCCAATACTAGCACACATCAAAATTTCCTTCTCTTTCTAGTATACGCTTATCTCTCAACCTCATCAACCTTTTGGTCTGGTGAGGGAGCAGATTCATTGGTAGACGTGCTCGGATTGTCCCTAGCATCGGTGAGTGTTTCAGGAGAATCCTGGCTGTTGGGCGTTGAGACGATTTGTCCTTCAATCACCACGGGGGTATGCCCTGCTGGTCGGTCAGCAAAGGCTTCGTCTTCATCGGCAAAGGCTTCGTCTTCATCGGTAAAGGCTTCGTCTTCATCGCCAAAGTCAATATAGTCATCATCGTTTGGTGTACTTGGTGGTTCTTTACCTGTGACAATCGTTACGAGTCGTTGTTGGGCTTTATTTTCAAGCGATACTCGGTAGAAATGATCGACATACTGTTGTTGGATCGTTGGGTCTTGAAGCGCGTAGAGTATGTTTGGGTCTTTTTTGACCAATTCTCCAATAGACAAATTTATATCTTCTGGCTCAACCACGAGATTTTCTTGCTCGGCAATCTTGAGGAGAATAAGACTCTCTTTAAGGTCATGTTCTGCTTCTGGGAGAGCCTCTTGGAAGAAGGTTTGACGATCCTTGCCAGCAACGGTGTATATTTGCTCGGCAGTAATCCCTAGTGGCGCATACTTCTGCTCAAATTCCTTGAGTTTACTGTTGGCAAATTCCTCTATGCTGACATCGGCTATGTCATACTCGCTCACGTCTATCAGATGGGTTATGGCTTGTTCATACACTTCGGCGCGTGCTTGGTTGATCAAGGATGCCCTGATCTTCTCCGTGACATTTTGGCGCAATTCATCCAATGTTCCCTTGAATTCTTCAATTTCTGGGAGTTCATCCCAATCTGGCAACACCCGTTCTTGAATATCCACGAGGCGTAGCTGGAAGGTTCCCTCTTTGCCGGCGAGATTTTCGTCTGGGTGGTTGGCATCAAGGTTGGCGGTCAGCTCTTTTTCCTCATTAATTTCTGCGCCAACTAGGGCTTCATACAATTCTGGGATGATGCGGCTTTCTTCAAGGATAAGGTCTTGCTCCATGCCGTTATCAATGCCTACTTCATCTCCCATGATGAATTTGCCTTCAACAATGAGATTGACCAGCACTTTGGCAAGGTCGCCTTTTGCAGCCGGGCGTGGCTCATCAAGTTCACGCAGGGCAACATGCTTGTCCCGAAGCATCTCCATGGCATAGGTAATCATCTCTTCTGTAGGCTCAGGTTCCTCAAGCGGGTAGCTTAATGCGGTATAATCGGGGATGGTGACAGTAGGGGGAATAGGCACGATAACCCGAAAGCGAAACCCATCAGCGGTATCTATCGCTTCTACATCTGGTTTGCCAACGGGAGTAATCTCTTCTGCTTTGATGGCTTCTTCAAAGGCTTTATTCATCAATTCACTAGAGGCTTCTTCAAACAATGCCTCTTTGCCATAGTAGCGTTCGATAATAAACCGGGGGGCTTTCCCTTTTCTAAAACCGGGAATCTGCATTTCTTTCGACAGACGACGAGCAGCACGATCTAGCCCTTTTTGTAGTTGTGCTTCGTCTAGCTCAATATCTAGGGCTATTCTGCCATTCGGTATCTTTTCAGTCGTAACTTTCACCGGCTGAATACTCCAATCTCAACACTAGCTTTACGGTATACTAGTACGCCATTATAGCATGACTTCATGACCATTGTCTATCAGGCGACAAAATGCGGGTGTGGGAGCCTTTTTTCCTCATCATAAATAAAGAACTTTAGCCCCTGCCTTTCCCCGCTCCCCCCTTGCCCCCGCTCTCATAGGGGGAGCGGGTGGACAAGAAGGGCAAATTTTCTTTGCGACTTTGACGTAGCCCTAGCGTAACTATACCCCCCATGCTGCAACTTTTGCCAGATTGTGGTAGCATGGAGGTTAGCTATGGAAAATCTAGGAGAAACTTCACCTCCATATAGAGCCCTCCAAGCGGAAGTTGCTGTCTTGCGTCAACGCAACATCCAGTTGGAGAAGACTGTGGAACGATTGTCCACGGAACAGATGCGCCGAATCCAAGCAGAGCACGCTCTCCGTGTGCAACGCGATTTAGCGATAGCTCTCAGCTCGACCAACGATATGCAAACAGCACTGCAGTGTTTGCTGGATATGGTCATGCAAATAGAAGGCTTTGATTGTGGGGCAGTCTATCTTGTTGATGCGGCTACCTCTGCGCTGGATATGGTCGCGCATGTTGGGCTGTCCAATGCGTTCGTTGAGCACACCCGTCACTATGAGCCACACATGCCCCATGTGCAGATGGTGATGCAAGGCAACCCTATCTATGGGAGTTACTGCCAGACGGTGCCAATCTTTGACCCTATCCGTGAGCAGGAGGGGTTGTGCTCGTTGGCTGCTGTGCCGGTCTGGTATGAAAGCCAGGTGATAGCTTTGCTCAATGCGGCATCCCATACCCTTGACTCTATTCCCGTAAGTTCGCAAATGTCTATAGAGACGATAGCCCACCAGATAGGCGGGGTTATCCTTCGGGTAGAGATGGAGCATGCGGTACGGGAAAGTCAGCGCAATCTCCAACGATTCTTCGATGGGGTAGACGATTTTCTCTTTGTGCTGGATACCCAGGGGAATATGCTATTTTGCAATCAAGCGGTAGTAAACCGACTAGGCTATACGTTATCAGCCATTCAAGGCATGCCGTTTCAAGATATACACCCGCTCGAATGTCGCCAGCCAATCATGACGTGTGTGTCTACAAGGCAAAAGGGGGTTGTAGAGAGTCTGCTTATCAATCGTACGAAGACGGCGAGTATCCCGGTAGAAACACGATTTACTCGTGGTATCTGGAATGGAGCCGATGTTATCTTTGGGATGGCGCGGGATATAACCGAACGCAAGAAGGCAGAGCAAGCATTGGTTAATGCCCGTATGCAACTTGAGTCACGGGTGGATGAGCGGACAGCAAGTCTGCAAAGCACGGTTTCTTCCCTTGCCGAGAGTGAAGAACGCTACCGTACGCTGGTGGAGACTGCGCCTGATGCGATTTTGCTCACGGACTTAGCAGCAAAAGTGACTTTTTGCAATCAGCAAACCCTCAATATGTTTGGTTTTGCTACGATTGAAGAGGTAACTGGGCAGTATTGGGGAACACTGGTTGCTCCTGAATTGCATCTCGATTCGGTAGCCTTTGCCCAAATGGTGGTTCATCATGATACGATACGTAATGTTGAGTATACCCTGCGTCGGGTGGATGGCAAGCAGTTTCCCGCTGAGATTAGCAGTGCCGTTATCCGGGTGCATGATGTTCCATCATCGCTGGTTATTATGGTGCGCGATATAAGTGAACACAAACGATTGCAAACGCAAATTTTGGAAAATGAACGGTTTGTCGTTGGTGGTCGGCTTGCTGCTAGTGTTGCCCATGAGATCAATACGCCGCTTTTGTCGCTTGATTTTTCGTTGGAGATGGCTCAGATTGTGCCAGATAAAGAACGACCTGATTTTTTGCAAGATGCCCGTGAAGAGATTCAGCGTATTGCGCGTATTGTCAACCAACTGCTAAACTTGTATAATCCAAATGCAGTATCCTATGCTCCAGTTGATATAGATATATTGCTAGAACGCATTTTGCTGCTGATGGGAAAATGGATACGCGAGCATCGGGTGAACATTGAGCAAAATATTGCCGATGATATATCACCGGTTTGGGGGCATGCCGATGAGTTGATGCAGGTTGTGCTGAACCTGATGTTCAATGCGGTGTATGCCATGCCAGAAGGAGGAACGTTGCAGGTACGGATATGGGGGGCAGATACTCCGCCCCAAGTGCGGGGAGTTACCTCTCCCAAAGAGCCACCAGAACTGACCGAAGTTGTGGTGCTTGCTATAGAAGATACGGGCTATGGCATTTCGCCCGATATTCAAGATCGGCTGTTTGAGCCATTTTTTACCACCAGAGACCAGGGTACGGGGTTAGGTTTGTCTATCTCTACCCAGATTGTGCAAGGTCACGGTGGATTTCTCGGATTGGAAAGTACACCGGGGGTCGGCAGTACGTTTTTTGTCGTGCTCCCGGTGACGAAAGAACAACATACACAGTAAGGATTATGAGGATGAGTTCACATATACTAGTCGTTGAAGATGATGTCAAAGCATGTAATAAACTGGCGTATCGGTTGCAATATGCCGGGTATCAAGTTACCCAAGCGTATGATGGAGAGTCGGCTCTTCGGTTAATGCAAGCAGAAGAATTTGATGTAGTATTGACCGATATTGTTATGGGGAATGTTGATGGTATTCAGGTCTTGCATGCTGCTCGCAAGCAGAAAAATCATCCATCAGTGATTTTGCTTACGGGCTATGGGTCGCTGAATACCTGCATAGAAGCTCTGCGCTCAGGGGCGTATGATTATTTGCTCAAGCCCTGCTCACCGGAGCAGATTGTCTCTTGTGTGCAAGGCGCAGTGAAACGCTACTCTGCTGAGCATAAGCTCCGTGATGTTGCCAATATTCTGGTGGGGCATGTCAATGAACAGATTGGCAATATTGCTGCTTCGTTGCCGGGGGTTGGGATGCTTGAACAAGCTCCCTCGTTTCCGGTGAGGGTTGGGTCGCTTTCTGTAGGCAATTCGCGCCATGATGTGCTGTTTGATGAAGAACAGGTGCATCTTACCCCCATTGAGTATACGTTGCTGCGCTATCTTGCCGAACGGGTCAATGATCTATGCCGGTTGCGTGATATAGTGCGGTATACGCATGGCTTTGAGACAAACGATAATGATGCTTACAATTTGCTCAAGACCCACATTCGCAATCTTCGCAAGAAGATTACGCCGGGGTATATTGTCAATGAGCGTGGGCGAGGGTATCGGCTCACGTTGCCCAAGGGTTAAGTGGGTTTCCCCTGCTCCCGCTCCCATAGGGCGACCAACCCATTCCCCCTGCCCCCGCTCCCATAAAGGGCGACCAACCCTCTCCCCCTGCCCCCTCTCCCATAAAGGGCGAGGGGGAGCCGCCACAGACTCCCCTTCTCCCGCTTGCGGGGGAAGGGGCAGGGGATGGGGGCTGTCTGAAGGGGCAGGGGATGGGCGACCAACCCGCTCCCCCTGCTCCCGCTCCCATAAAGGGCGAGGGGGAGGAACACCTGCCGCGGTTCCCCTGCTCCCCTCGGTGGGGACAGGGGGCGAGGGGATGGGGGCTGTCTGAAGGGGCTAGGGGATGGGGGAAGCGACACCCTCTCCCCCTGCCCCCTCTCCCATAAAGGGCGAGGGGGAGCCGCCACAGACTCCCCTTCTCCCGCTTGCGGGGGAAGGGGCAGGGGATGGGGGCTGTCTGAAGGGGCAGGGGATGGGGGAATATGAAGTGGTGGGTTTTGCTCGGTTGTCTTACGCGACTTTTGAGCAGGAGAGCAATACCAAAACGGAGACGCACATCATTGTGTCGCCTCCGTTTTAGAAAGGAGTGAGGAGTGAAGAATACCCTGAGAAGGAGTACACTCCATTGTGAGACCCTGCTCAGTATTGGGAAATGAGCGAGAGATAATCTTGTGTATAGTCGGCAGTTGGTAATCGTAGATTGCGGCTACCGGTATTAGTATGCCATAAATTCGCTGTTGTGCATGGCTTCAACATTGCCCCACACCATGCTGTGTTCCTGTTCAAAGCCCTGCAAACTGCGGGTGCGTTGATGGGCAATCTCTTGTCGACACCAATCTTGGGCAGCTTGTTTGGATGCAAAAAGACAGCCAGCCCAAATACGCCAAAGTGTCGTATCTGCCGCTTCAATAAAGGCAGTCCATTGGTTGTTCCCGTTGTTTGGTGTCACTGCGGCATGCCAACCGTGTTCGGTTATTTCCCATTCTGGTTTTTGCGTCACATAGAAATTGGTCATGTGGTACCTCCTTGTCAACCACGAAAATAGAAAGGTCAAAATCCTGTGCTGCTTTGGTTTTGTCGTTGTCTTGCCAGTTCCCCGAATTTGTAACTCTGTTGTATCAGTTTTGTAACTAGTATGTAACTACGTTGCTTAGAGCATCATACCCGATCATGGCGAAGATTGCAAGTCCAAATTCCCCTTTTTTTAAAAATTGCCCCTATCTCATGCCAGAAGGGGCAAGGAATGGTGACAAACCGGTTTTTGCCATGACCCCGGCACATTCTCCATGTTTCCCCCTCAAGGGCATGCTATAATGAAGAGAGAAAAAAACCAGCAGTAACAAGCCATACCTGCAGTTTCTTGGAGAGTCCCTTTTGTCTCTTCATGCTTGTCTCTAGTTGCTCACGATTATATAAAGGTACAGAGACCTAAATTTCGTCACAGGAAAAGCTATGCGTTCCAACCAATCTACCCAGACTATAGTCATCAGTAGTGTAGTGATTATACTCACCATCTTTCTGCTAATAGGAGCCACCGTTTATTTGCCTCTCGTCACGAATAATGCGCCTACATCCCCAACTCCATCAGCATCTCTGCCAACAACAACGCCAGATGATCTAGCTACGCCGTCTGCTTTTGCTACGACCACAACAACACCTATTGGCACTCCCATTGCCACTGCTTCTGCTACTCTCCCGCCAGATAGCCCCCCTATCACTACTACTGCTACTGCTACTGCCTTCATCCCCATTCCCCCCCCTGATGATGTATCTGAACGGCTTATTGTGCCAGATGGCTTTGTCGTGCGGGGGTTTGCTGAGGGATTAGCTACGCCACGGTTGATGACCATAGGTCCAGACGGGATGCTCTACGTAGCAGAACGGGGGGCAGGGCGTATCACCCGCCTGCCAGACACGAACAATGATGGGTTAGCAGACGGCAAAGAACCCGTTTTGAATAATCTGCATGCCCCCCACAATATGGAATGGTATGATGGGTGTCTCTACGTAGCAGAGAATACGCAGGTATCGCGCCACTGTGACACCAACAATGATGGGATATTTGATGAACACACCCGCATAGCCAGCCAACCGGAAGGGGGGGGGCATACTTCGCGGACACTGCACTTTGGACCGGATGGCTATCTCTATGTTTCTGCTGGTAGTACCTGCAATGTCTGTATTGAAGAAGACCCTCGACGGGCTACGATTATGCGCTACACGAGTGATGGCAATATCCCTGCTGATAATCCTTTTGCTGATGCAGCCGACCCCCGCCGACAAGCGGTGTGGGCAGAAGGGCTACGCAATAGTATAGACTTTCTCTTTATGCCAGATGGTCAACTCTGGGCAAACCATAATGGACGTGACAATATGATCAGCGATGAAATAAAGAATGATAAGCCCCTAGAAGAACTCATCATTCCCGTACAGAAAGGGCAGCATCACGGATGGCCCTTTTGTACCAGTGAACATCCCGATGGCAGCCTTGCCCCGGGCATCGGTCCCTATGAAGAAATAGCCGATCCGAGCACCGATGTACCAGCGATGCCTCCGGGATTTTCCTGTGACAAAGCAATCGCGGCGACCTTTACCGCCTTAGCCCACTCTGCCCCTATCGGGATGATCCATTATGATGCAGCGCAATTTCCTCCTGATTATCATGGCGATATTTTTGCAGCCTTGCATGGTTCCTGGAATCGACAACCACCAGCTCCCTGCAACGTGACACGGATACAGATAGCCGACAATGTGCCGGTTGGCAGTGAGGTTTTTCTTACGGGCTTTCAAGATTCCCCCGACCAAGCGTGTGCGCGGGGATGGGGGCGACCAGCAGGTGTTGTCGTTGGGGCAGATGGTGCTCTCTATGTGAGCGATGACCAGAATGGTAGAATCTACCGTATTGTCTGGCAGGAGTAACCGTATGCAGCACAACGAAACCTCTTCCCCCGATGCTTCATCAGTACAAGATAATGGCTCTGCTATCGGGGGGATTTCTGATGGGGTAAACCAACCAACCACCACTAGCAATACGGATACAGAAATCTTACCAACTCACAAACGGTTTGCCCCCACCCAACGGCTAACCGTGCTCTATATCTTGGCATTGAGTATGGTAGCTTTGCTGACTATTTCTGGGCAGGTGCTTATACAAGGGTTGCTCTGGCAGCAGAGTAGCGACTCGCGTATCATCAACATTGCTGGACGACAACGCACTATGGCGCAACGTCTCAGCAAGGCTGCACTTGCCATCCAGAATGCCCCGACCATAAAAGAGCGTGAAAAGTGGGTTACGGAGCTTGGGCGCGTGGCGATTATCCTAGAACGTTCGCACATGGGGTTGCAATATGGCGATGAAGAACTCGGCTTGCCCGGCAACAACAGCGAGAAGGTGAGGCGCATCTATCATGGACTAGACCCCTTTTATGAAGCGATGCTGACCGCTGTAGATGACCTGTTAGCCGAGATGGAGCAGGTCGGGGATGCGCCAATAGATCAAGCCAAAATCACTCCCTATATTGAGCAGATTCTTTTGAACCAAGAGATATTCCTTGTTGGAATGGATTCTCTCGTCTTCCAGTATGATCATGAAGCGAGTAGCCGGGTGGCGTTTGTCAAAAACGTTGAATTGATGCTTATGGGGGTTACGTTGCTGGTGTTGCTGATGGAAGGGTTGTTTATCTTTCGTCCTGCGGCACTGAATATACGCCGGGCTGAGGCGAGGGTGATAGCCATTGCCCACAAATTAGCTCGTACCAATGCTACTCTGCGGCAGACAATGGATGAGGTACAGCAGGCAACTGAGGCAAAAAATGAGTTTTTGGCCATGATGAGCCACGAGATACGTACTCCCCTTAATGCCATTATTAGTATGAATAATCTCCTGATGGATACGCCGCTCTCCAAAGAGCAACGCGAACTAGTCCAGACTGCCAGCATTAGCGGCGATGCCTTGCTTATCCTGATCAATGACATCTTGGACTTTTCTAAGATCGAGGCAGGGCATCTTGATATTGAGCAAGAGCGGTTTCCTTTGCGTAACTGTATTGAAGATGCGCTTGATTTGGTAGCTCCACGGGCAGCAGAAAAGCAGCTTGATCTCCTTTATCGCATTGATTCTGATGTACCAGATAGTATCATTGGGGACATTACCCGCCTGCGCCAGATATTGATCAATTTGTTGACCAATGCCGCAAAGTTTACCGATGAAGGTGAGGTAGTTGTTTGGGTGAGTTTGGCTGAAACAAATGGCATTGCCCATGTGGTAGCAGATGGTCAGATACTGTTGCACATTGCGGTGCAAGATACCGGTATTGGTATTCCTCCAGATCGAGTCGCCGATCTTTTCCAGCTGTATCGGCAGGTTGATGCTTCTACCACCCGTAAGTATGGGGGTACGGGGCTAGGGTTGGCGATATGCAAACAACTTGTTGAGATGATGGGCGGCAATATCTGGATTGAAAGTGAAGTGGGCAAAGGGGCTATCTTTCATTTCACTATTCTTACTACCCCTGTCGCTGAAAAATCTTCAGACAACCTCTTTGATCAGACGATATTACAAGGCAAGCGGATATTACTGATAGACGAAAATGCCACCAGTCGTAGGATATTGGGGGAACATGTGCAAGCATGGGGGATGACCCTGGTGGCAGCCGAATCTGGTTCCCACGCTTTGACCCTGTTACAGAGCGAGCAACCCTTTGATGTTATCTTAATGGACTTGGTACAGCATCAGGTAGATAGCATTGCGCTGGTTGCCGAAATGCGCGAATATGATGGTACGGCTACTACCTTGCTGGTAGTGATGAAGCCTATTGGGTTGCGTATTGAAGGGATGGAAGATATAGAGGCGGAGGCGTTTGTTACAGAACCTATACGTCCTCTGTACCTGCACAATGTGTTGGTTGGGGTAATTTCGGGGCAGCCAGTGCATCAAGCGTATCTTTTTGAGGAGATGTATCTGGAAATAGACCCCCATCTCGCCGAAAAGCACCCATTGCGTATTTTGCTGGCAGAAGATAATATCATCAATCAGAAGATTGTGCTGCGGTTGTTGGCAAAGATTGGCTATACCGCTGATGTAGTTTCCAATGGGGTAGATGTGCTCAAGGCATTGGAGAGCAAGACCTATGATGTTGTCTTGATGGATGAGCATATGCCGGAGTTGAGCGGCAAGGAAACGACTAGGCGTATTCGCCAAAAGTTTCCTTCAACCATTCTGCGGGTTGTGGCTCTGACGGCGAGCTCTACCATGCAAGAGCGCGATTCCTTTTTTGCTGCTGGTATGGATGATTTTTTGAGCAAGCCTACGCATCTGTATGAATTGGTAGAAGCCCTACAACGTTGTCCCTCACCCCTTGACCATTCGGCTAGGGTCTCCTCTGAGCAAAAACAGCTCTCTACGCCCCCTGGCTTTGCTGATGACCCAGACCTCTTGCACGACTTGAAGGAGTTGTTTTTTGTTGATAGTGAGCAGTTGGTTGCTGCTATGCAGCAGGCAGCGCATGAATCTGACTGGCAAACGCTGCAACGGGCTGCCCACACGCTGAAATCTAACAGTGCAACGATGGGGGCAAAAACGCTCGCCTCGTTGTGTGCTGATCTCGAATACCAGATACAACAGGAGTATCCAATTGATAGCATAGGCTATGTGGAGAAGATCGCCGCTGCGTATGCCCAGGTACGGCTGATGTTGCAAGAGCAACAATGAGGTAGGGGCTACGTCAAAGTTGCACAAGCAAAGAAATTTTGCCCTTCTTGTCCCCCCCATCCCCTGCCCCTTCCCCCACCGAGGGGAGAAGGGGAAATCGATTCCCCCCATCCCCTGCCCC
>CAYPHM010000011.1:0-40577 GCA_964410555.1 uncultured Chloroflexaceae bacterium
GTAGATGACGCTTGTCATGCCATTGGTGGCTCATACAAAGGTCGCCCAGTGGGTTCATTGGCTACGTTGAATACCTTTAGCTTTCACCCAGTCAAGCATATGACTACGGGTGAGGGTGGTATGATTACCACAGACAATGAAACATTCGCCAACCAAATGCGGATTTTTCGTAATCATGGTGTCACTACTGACCATCGCCAGCGTGAACAACAAGGTTCCTGGTTTTACGAAATGGTTGATCTCGGCTATAATTATCGCTTAACAGATATACAATGTGCGCTTGGTCTGAGCCAACTCCGCAAACTTCCTGCGTGGGTGGAACGTAGGCAAACGATAGCCCAACGCTATGATGATGCCTTTCAAGAATTAGAAGTAATCAAGCCATTGGCTGTTCGTTCTGATGTAACCCATGCGTATCACCTCTATATGATACAGGTAGATACCGATCTTTTGTCTGCTACACGCGCAGAGATATTCGCTGCGTTGCGTACTGAAAATATTGGGGTAAATGTCCATTATATCCCTGTCCATTTGCACCCATTCTATCGCCAACGATTTGGGACAACACCGGGGATGTGTCCAGTAGCAGAAGCAGCCTATGAGCAACTCATCTCACTGCCAATGTTTGCTGGAATGAGTGATGAAGATGTCGAGGATGTGATAGCAGCAGTGAAGAGAGTTGTTGAGGCATATTCTTAGGTATGAAAACAATAGCCATTATACAAGCGCGTATGACATCAACACGCTTACCTGGCAAAGTCTTGTGTGACCTTGCAGGAGCACCAGTACTAGAACGTGTTGTAGATCGTTGTCAACGCGCTACATCCCTTGATCAGATTGTCATTGCCACAAGTAATCTTCCTGCTGATAATACCATTGTGTCTTTGTGCAACCAGCATGAATGGTATAGTTTTCGAGGTAGCCAAGATGATGTTTTGGATAGGTATTACCATACGGCACAACACTACCATGCTGATGTAATCGTGCGTATTACCTCAGACTGTCCATTGATTGAACCAGAAATTATTGACCTTGTAGTTCAAACATTTCAAGCAAATAGCTGCGATTATGCTAGTAATACGTTACCACCACGGAACTATCCCCGTGGATTAGATGTAGAAGTCTTTTCATTTGATGCGTTGGAACAAGCATGGAATGAAGATAAAAACCCTGCTTGGCGTGAACATGTCACTACCTATATTGAACGCCATCCTGAACTTTTTACTCTACAAGCGATTACAAACGACGTTGACTATTCACATATGCGATGGACGGTAGATACGCCCGAAGATTTGGCATTTGTTCGTCGTATTTATGAACACTTTGGAAACAATACATTCTCTTGGCACGATGTGCTCCATTTACTTGAACAGCATCCTGAATGGCTAGATATTAACCGTCATGTTCAGCAGAAGGTTGTACAATGAGTAGTCATATTCCTACTCTCCTCATCCGTGCTGATGGCAATACCCACATTGGGACAGGGCATGTCATGCGCTGCATTGCCCTAGCGCAGGCTTGGCAAGAACGAGGCGGTGATGTGTCGTTTGCTCTGGCACTGCACACCCCTGCCCTGCTAGAGCGGTTGTCTGCTGAGGAGATACCTATTCACTTGCTTACTTGTGAACCGGGTGGGGTTGACGATGCGACGCAAACCATCGCTTTAGCCCAGCAGGTAGCGGCTACATGGATCGTTGTAGATGGCTATCACTTTGATGCTGCGTACCAACAGGCAATTAAGGCAGCGGGAGTATCCTTGCTGGTAATCGATGATTATGGACACGCAGAACACTACTATGCTGATCTCGTCTTAAACCAAAATATCTCTGCCAGCGAACAGATGTATCCGAACCATGAATCTTATACGCGCCTTTTGCTTGGCACACGCTATACCCTCCTACGCCGTGAATTCTGGGCATATCGGGGAGGGAAACGCGAGGTACCTGATGTTGCTCGCAAGATATTGGTGACGATGGGTGGTGGCGACCCAGATAATGTTACGTTGAAGGTAATTTATGCTCTCAAACAGGTAGCACCAGGGCAATGTGAGGCAGTTGTCGTTGTTGGGGGGAGCAACCCCCATATTGAAGCGTTGCAAGCTACTGTTGACAATATGCCCCATATCAAATTGGTACAAAATGTCACTAATATGCCTGAAATGATGGCATGGGCAGATGTAGCGATAGCGGCTGGAGGTAGCACATGTTGGGAGTTGGCATTGTTTGGTTTGCCTATGCTCCTAGTTCCTTTGGCAGACAATCAACTTCCTATAGCCAACAGATTAGGAGAGCGAGAAATAGCTTTGGTTGTTGAGTGGTATGAGGATGTCGCATCCGATACGCTGGCACTAGCTATAAACCAATTGGTGCATGACCAAGAAAAACGGTTTCGCATGTCGCAAGCAGGGTACGCATTGGTGGATGGCGAGGGCGGGGAGCGGGTAGTCATGCACATGTATGGTGATATGCTTCGGCTTCGGCTTGTGCGAGAGAGTGATTGCGCTTTGTTGTGGGAATGGGCAAATGACCCAGAAGTACGTGCTGCATCGTTCAATTCAAATTTGATAACTTGGGAAGAACATACCCGCTGGTTTACTGCAAAATATCAGAGTCCCAACACTGTTCAGTATATTGCGTTAGATTATAGTGATACTGCTGTTGGGCAGGTACGTTTTGATCTAGTTTCAGATGAAGCTGAAGTAGATGTCAGTATAGTTAGTGCCAATCGTAACAGTGGTTATGGGACACAAATACTAAAATTAGGTTTAAAAAAACTAGTAAAGTGCTGTTATATTAAAAAAGTACATTCCTATATCAAAGAAATAAATATAACTTCTATTAGAGCATTTGAAAAGGCTGGTTTTTTGTTTATTGGGAAAGAAACGAAAAACTTTTACTTATCTCTACACTTAATATGGAGAGACGAGTATGTTTAGTAAAATCCAAAAGACCTACATTGTCGCTGGTCGACTCCCGTGGAATAAGCGAGTCTTTGATGAGGTCATTAGCAACCTTCCAGGAGAATGGCACTTTATCCAGTCTCGTGAAGACCTTTCACATGAGTTTCTCCAGCAGGTACAACCACGGTATATCTTCTTTTTGCATTGGTCTTGGCTAGTTCCAGAAGACATGCTTTACTCGTATGAGTGTGTCTGCTTTCATATGACTGATGTCCCCTATGGTCGTGGTGGCAGCCCGCTCCAAAACCTCATTGCTCGTAGATACCGCAGCACATGGTTGACCGCACTCCGTATGGTTGAAGATTTTGACGCAGGACCTGTTTATCTCAAGAAAGACCTTTGTTTGGAAGGCAACGCCGAAGAAATCTACATTCGTGCAACGTATCTCACCGCAGAGATGATAGCCTACATTATCCAAGAACATCCTGAACCAGAAGAGCAAACAGGCGAAGTGGTTGTCTTTAAGCGGCGCAAACCATCGCAAAGTGCTATTCCACCAATGGAAAATCTGCAAGCACTCCAAGATTTTATTCGCATGCTGGATGCCGAAGGCTACCCACATGCTTTTCTTGAACACAATGGATTTCGCTACACCTTCCGTCGATCAGCATTGTATGAGGGTCGTATTGTCGCAGATGTGACGATAACCCCGGTAAAGGAAAAACAAAAGTGAGTGTGCTTGTAATAGCTGCTCATCCTGATGATGAAGTGCTTGGCTGTGGGGGAACCATAGCCCGATTAGCACAAGAAGGCGAAACTGTCTCTATTGCCATTTTGGGCGAGGGTATCACTTCACGCTATCAGCAGCGTGATACGGCAGATCAGGAGCTTATTCAGTCTCTCCATAAACGAAGCCAAGATGTGGCAACATTGCTTGGTGCCAAAGAGCTTTTCATGTATACATTGCCAGACAACCGTTTTGATACTGTCCCAATGCTCGATGTGGTTAAGATTATCGAAGAATTGATACAAAAGTTCGCTCCACGAGTCATCTACACACAACATGGGGGAGACCTGAATATAGATCACGTTATCACCTATCGCGCAACGCTAACAGCTACTCGCCCTATGCAGAAACACCCAGTGCGAGAAATCTATGCGTATGAGGTGGCATCGTCTACCGAATGGGCATTCCAACAGTTTGCCCCATCTTTCCATCCCAATGTGTTTGTAGACATTGCTGATACCCTGGAAACAAAGGTGCAAGCGATGCAATGGTATGAGAGTGAGGCACGTTCTTTCCCACACCCACGTTCCCCCCAAGCGTTGCGGGCAATTGCCCAACGATGGGGCAGCGTTGTGGGGTATGAAGCAGCAGAAGCATTTGAGCTTATTCGCTTGATGCGATGAATATTTAGGGAATAGCGCAAGAGGTAGGGAATTGCAAACAATTACTATCAACAACCGACCAATTGGCACAGGACATCCTGTCTATATTATCGCCGAAATGTCTGCTAACCATAACCAAAGTTTTGACGAAGCTATACGTCTCGTTCAAGCAGCGAAAGAGTCTGGGGCAGATGCAATCAAATTGCAAACTTATACCCCAGATACTATGACTATTGAAAGTAACAAGGATTACTTTCACGTAGGCAAGGGGACGATATGGGAAGGGCGTATGCTCTATGACCTCTATGGCGAAGCCTATACCCCTTGGGAATGGCAACCAAAACTCAAAGCGGAAGCGGAACGGCTTGGGATGCACTGCTTTTCCACTCCCTTCGATCCTACATCCGTAGATTTTCTGGAAGATATGTTTGTGCCAGCCTACAAAATTGCTTCGTTTGAGGTAGTAGACCTGCCATTGATAGAGAAGATAGCCCGTACTGGCAAACCTATCATCATGTCCACTGGCATGGCGACGCTTGCAGAGATAGACGAAGCGGTGCAAACCATACGCAACGCTGGTGGGCAACAGCTTGCCCTGCTGAAGTGTACCAGTGCCTACCCTGCCATGCCAGAAGAAATGCATCTTCGTACTATTCCCCATTTGGCAGCAGCTTTTGGGGTAGCTGTTGGTCTCTCTGACCATACCCTTGGTATTGCCGTACCTGTGGCAGCAGTAGCACTTGGGGCGTGTATCGTTGAAAAGCATTTTACCCTCTCGCGTGCGGTGGCGGGTCCTGATAGTAGTTTTTCCCTTGAACCACATGAGTTTAAGGCAATGGTAGATGCTGTGCGTGTGACAGAGAAGGCGTTGGGGGATGTGAGTTATACTGTATCGGAGCGTGAAGTTGCCAGTCGAGTGTTTCGTCGTTCATTGTTTGTGGTTCAGGATATACAGGCGGGTGATGAGTTTACCCCAGAGAACGTGCGATCCATACGTCCTGGTCATGGGTTGGCTCCCAAGTATCTATCGCTAGTGTTGGGACGCAAGGCTACACGAGCTATTGAACGCGGTACGCCGCTGGGTTGGGATATGCTGTAGACGATAGGGTATCGTCTCATGAGCAAGAATTGCATTATGACTATTCAAGAACTAGAACAGCATAAACCTACCGCCTATGACCAAGATTTCTTCGCGTGGGCTATGGATACTGCCAAGCTCTTGCGGGCTGGTCGGTTTGCCGAGGTTGATGTTGCCCACGTTGCTGAGGAACTGGAGTCTCTGGGAAAAAGCGAAAAGCGTGAATTGGTTAGTCGCTTGACGGTACTCTTAGCCCACCTGCTCAAATGGAAATACCAACCTGTCAAACGGACAAGAAGCTGGCGAAATACCATTTTGACCCAACGTATGGATATACAAGAACTGCTTACCGATAGCCCAAGTCTACGCTCAATCCTTGAGCAGAGTATTGCAATTGCGTATAAAAAAGCCGTGTTGTATGCCGAGAATGAAACCGATATGGATACGGGAACTTTTCCAGCGGTGTGTCCGTTTACGTATGAGGAGATATTGAACAAGGATTTTCCCACAGAGGGGGAGTAGTTGAGAGCTAGAGCAATGTGGGTGATGAGACGATGTATCACAAGGGAGAGCGAGCGTGAGCGAGATACGCCATTGGGATGGAACACCATTGGTAGCTGAACAACCAAACAACGAAACTCTGTACCAAAAAATCACCTATTTGTTCAATAAAAAAGATAGATGGCTTCTCTTCGGGAACTTTCTTATCATCCTGGGAGGGACAATCGTAGAAACACTAGGGGTAGGGGTTGTTGTTCCGTTTGTCTATCTTATTACATCGCCAGAAGAGGTACAAACAAATCCAATCACCCAGCAAATCTATACCTTGCTCAACATAGATACCCATGAAGCGTTTGTTGTTTGGGCGTGTGTTGCTATTCTTATTGTTTTTATCGTGAAGAATTTGTACCTTGCTATGATGCTCTATGTGCAAAGTTGGTTTGTTGCCCACAAGCGTGTGGAATTATCGGCACGGTTGTTCACTGCCTATATGCGTAGCCCCTATACCTTTCACCTACAGCACAACTCTGCCGAACTGCAACGCAATGTGACAGAAGAAACAACAAGGCTAACCAATAATGTTATCCGTGTATTGTTGTTGGTCGTAACAGATATTATGGTCATATGCTTTATTGCTGCTCTTGTTATCCTAGCTGATCCTGTTTCATTCGTTATTGCGGTTACTTTGCTTGGGGTGTCCTCTTCGCTCTTTTATCGTGCGGTTCGTAATAAGGCATCCAAGATGGGCAAAAGTCGTCAGGATCATTGGAAAAAAATGATAATGAGCATTAACCAAGGGTTAGGGGCAGTAAAAGAGGTAAAGTTGCTTGGGCGCGAGAACCATCTTATAGACACCTTTATTGGTAATATTAAAGGAATAGCACAGTTTGATCGGTTTCAGCAATTTATCTTACCTGTACCACGCTATTTTAATGAAACGCTTATTGTGGTAGGGGCTGTGGCTATCATTATATCTGCTATTATTCGAGGACAAAGCATGCAAACTATTTTGCCCATCCTATCCCTGTTTGCTGTTGCGGGATACCGTCTGTTGCCAGCAGTGTCACGCTTGATGTCATCCTTGACGACTATTCAATCCGAGATAGTCTCTTTGCATGCAGTCTATGATAGCTTACGCTCATTGGACAAGGAAGCACAACAACCCTTATCGTATCCGGTCTTCGTACCAACACACAATGGGCACAAGCTAAATATTAACCAACCCGTTGTTGCCTTAGATAATATTTTCTATACGTATCCCAATGCTGATACGTATGCTCTCCGCGGGGTATCCCTACAAGTTCCCGAAAATTCCTCAATTGGTATTGTGGGACCATCGGGGGGGGGAAAGACGACCACGATAGATATATTGCTTGGTTTGCTCATTCCATCCCAGGGGTATGTTTTGGTAGAAGGATGTGATATTCGGGAAAACTTTACAAATTGGCAGCGACGGGTAGGGTATATTCCCCAAAGCATTTACCTCGCCGACGATACCATACGGAGTAATGTCGCGCTTGGATTATCTGATGAAGCAATTAACGATGAACAGGTATGGAAGGCTATTGAGTTGGCACAACTTAAAATGTGGGTAGAGAGTTTGCCTAATAACATAGATACGGTTGTTGGGGAGCGTGGAGTGCGCCTCTCTGGGGGGCAGCGACAACGCATTGGTATCGCTCGCGCCTTGTACCACGACCCAGATGTGTTGGTGATGGACGAGGCGACGGCTGCGCTTGATAACGAGACGGAGCGTGCCTTTGTGCAGGCGATTAACAACTTGAGTGGAAAGAAGACGATGATTATTATTGCTCACCGCCTGAGTACGGTACAAAACAGCGATTGTCTCGTTTTCATTAAGGATGGTCAGGTTGTCGCTTCAGGCACATATGATGAGTTGTTGCGCGAGAGTGTGGATTTTCAGGCAATGGTGCAGCAAGTAGGGAAAAGTCTTTCAATAAGCATTGATACAACCAGAATTGAACAATGACACTACTCTATAGCGATTTTTGAAGCGATTTTTGAATTGTATATAACACTACTTATATCCTGCTACTAGAAAAATAGGAGGATTTAAGTATATTCTATTATGTATTTTATTAATAGGCTAATCACTTTATATAGAAACTATAGGTCAATCTTTACCTTGCTGATAGGCTTTGTCCTAATTCTCTTTGCTTGTGTCAACTGTTCGCTTTATGATCACTTTCTTGCTGATCCTGTTTTATCTGAAGGTGGAGACCCTCGTACATATGCTTTTCTTGCTGAACAATTACTTTCAGATGGTGTTTATGCTGAGAGAGCATGGAGTACAGAGTTTGAGCAATTTCGGGCATGGCGACCTCCTTTTTATCCTCTGTTTCTTGCACTCATATTATTGTTTAGCGGAGATTTTGGTTTGGTAGTGATATTTCAGTATGGACTATTCATTCTATCTGGAATTATTATATTGATTATTAACCTTAGAATATTGAGATCATTTGCTACTGGCGTTGTTTGCTGTTTTATATTTTACAGTTACCCAAAATTTTATTATTTTGCTTCGGAAATTTATTCAGAAACATTATTTATAACTTTTTCACTTTTGTTTATACTTGTATTTTTGTTGTCCTTTGATAAGAAAAGTTTGTGGTTATGGTCTTTAGCAGGTTTTCTACTTGGTGTTACAACATTAATAAGAACTGTTTGGCTACCTATGTTGCTGATTTTGTCTTTGGTAATTCTAGTTGCTGTTGTTAGTTTTCCATTTGTTATGTTCTATCGAAAAACTTTATTTCCATATTTAGTATTTTGGTTCAAACGTATGTTTTTACTGGTATTTTTTGCTTGGTTAGTCATTTCCCCGCTTACTCTACGCAACTATACGATATTTGGAGAAGTTGTCTTAATCAATACAGCGAATGCGATGAACCTCTATTTGGGTACTCGAGGTGATCTTCATACAGGTGATTGGCCATTTGGTCATTGGGGAATATCTGAAGATAACTGGCAAAGTGTTCATACAGAAGTTATCAATCCGCTTCGTAGACAACAAGGTGAACTAGGATCCTCAGAAGAATTACAACAACTTGCATTTATTCAGATCAAGAGGAATACTCTTGAGTATATCACACACAAGGCTTGGACAATGACTAGGTATTTAGTTCCCAATTTTTCAACTAGTCAATCAATCACTATCAGAATTATCGAATTTATAATCTATACGCTATTCTTAACTGGATGTATTGTCATAATAAAAAATCACGCTAAATATGCTATTCTCCTTCTGTTTTTCTTTTTTTTGCTTTCTGCTAGTTCTTCACTATCATTTTTTTCAGAACGATTTGTAATACCAGTTTTGCCTTTATATTTTCAGGTTGTAGCATATGGGATAATGTGGTTTTTTGATAGTGTGCGAAAAAATTTTAATGTAGCGATCCTACATATCAAGAATAGTCGCATCCATCTATAAAGGAAAAATTATGTTCAGAGGCAAAAAACAAAAGAATACCACAAAAAACACAAATGATAGTTTTACAGCAGCGGATGCTGTTAGGTATCTTGATAACCTAGAAATGAAACACCATCTTTTTGATTACCAAATAGATGGCTGGAGTGTCTGGACAGTTATCAAGTTTGGTATAGGTATTCATCTCAACGGTCGGCAAACTCCATTTAAGGCAAAAAAGATAACTCGTCTTAACCAAATACTATTCGCAATTCACGATATAACACAATTTTTAAAACCTCAACGTGCAGTAAGGTATGTTATTTTGACATCTTCCTCACGATTAGATGAAAAAAACGACGGTTATTATAAAGAAAGTAGGTTTGATGACTTTTTATTGAATACAAGTTTCTTTAAAACAGAACAGATTAATAATAAAGCATTCCTTAAAAACAGTCGGCAATTATTTATTAGACGTAATATAAGTACAAGCCTTGTAATATTAATAGTATCTCTAATGAGAAGATTATATAACAATAATGAGGAAATTAATAATATAGCAAAAAAAATAGTAGAAACGTTACACCAAGAACCAGAATTACAGAAAATTTCATTTAATTCTATACAAAGTTCGATTACTGGGTTTATCTACCAAAAAAAGGTATATAAATGGTTGCTTCGTTACCTGCGCCCAGAAGTTGTTTTGGTCTCTGATGCTGGTTACTATTCAATGATTGCTGCTGCTAAAGAACTTGGTGTCAAAACTGTTGAGTTTCAACATGGCTTTCTCGATAGTGAAAGTCATGTTGCTTATTCCTGGGGTAGTCACGTTGTTCGTTATAAGCAATATTTGCCTATTGCAGATATGTTTTTCCTCTATGGAGATTATTGGAAAGAACAATTGACAAAAAAAGGTTTCTGGGAAGATGAATTACAAGTCATTGGCAGTGCTAGAGTAGATAAATTTCGTGCAATAGCAAGAGAAAACCTGGATAAATCCATATGTACAATATTATGGACAACTCAAGGAATAGATGTAGAAAATTCTATTAGATTTATTGATAAATTTATCAAATTGGCTCAAGGAGTTATAAACATTCGTCTTATTGTAAAACTACATCCTATCTATGATACTAACAAAGAAATATACCAATCTGTTTTTGATTCAAATGATAATATCCAAATTTTTCTTGGAAATGAGGATCCATCCACCTTTGAATTGATTACAAAAGCGAATATACATATATCAATATCATCAACGTGTCATTATGAAGCATTAGGGTTAGGAGTACCAACAGTTATTTTAGGACTATCAACATCTGAAAAGGTCTTTTTAGATCTATATGATGAAGGGTATGCTTTATTAGCACGAAATCCACAAGAATTGCTTGATATTGTTAAGCAATGGGAAACCTATACAGTAGCATCTGAAATTAGCTCATATTATTTCAAACCGGATACCTTAGCTAATATGAAACGTGAATTGGGATACAAAGAAAAATAAGAGAATATATGAAAGTACTTTTTCTCAGCACATCTGACATACAAGGCGGTGCATTCCGTGGGGCGTATCGTTTCTATAAAGGGCTTCAAAGTATAGGTGTAGAAACACGCATGCTGGTGCAGCACAAAAAAAGTGATGATCATACTGTAGTAGGTCCATCAACAAAGATCACTAAAGCTATTGCCAAACTCTTTCCCACGCTAGATAGGCTCCCCTTGTATGGGTATCCTAATCGTCACCCTGCAACATGGAGTATCGGATGGATACCAAGAAATCTTGAAAAAACAATAGACTTATTACATCCTGATATAGTGCATCTCCACTGGGTGGGCGGTGGCTTTTTACCAATAAAAGCTCTCGCTAAGATAAAACAACCTATCATTTGGACTCTGCGTGATATGTGGGCATTCACCGGGGGGTGTCACTACGATAAAGCATGTGGACGTTACCAAGATAGCTGTGGAGCATGTCCACAGCTTGGTTCCCATACGCAACTTGACCTCTCACGGATGACCTACAAGCATAAACAGCGGTCTTGGCAAGGGAAAAATATAACAATTGTCGCTATAAGTCATTGGCTTGCATCGTGTGCTAGGGCGAGTTCACTCTTTCGCCATCATCGTATTGAAGTTATCCCTAATGGGCTTGATCTCACCCAATATAAGCCCCTACCACGTCATGTTGCCCGCGATATGCTGGCACTACCACAAGATAAACAGTTGGTATTGTTTGGGGCATTGAGCAGCACGAGTGACCGTCGCAAAGGATTTCATCTCTTGCAACCAGCATTGCAGCAACTTGCAAGTCAAGGATGGGGCAACCATACAGAGGCAGTAGTTTTTGGGGCATCGCATCCAGAACATGTGCCAGATTTAGGTATGGCTGTGCATTATACAGGACATATGCATGATGATGTGAGCTTGGCACTCCTCTACTCTGCTGCTGATGTATTTGTGATACCATCGATACAAGAAGCTCTAGGCAATGTTGTTCTGGAAGCGTTGGCGTGTGGTACTCCGTGTGTTGGGTTTGCCATTGGGGGTATCCCTGATATGATAGAGCATGAGCAAAATGGGTATCTGGCGCAGCCGTATGTCGTCGAGGATTTGGCGCAGGGTATGGCGTGGGTGCTGGGGGATTCGGAGCGGTGGCAGCGGTTGTCGCGCCGCGCACGGGCGAAGGTGGAGCAGGAGTTTGCGCTGGAGCGTGTGGCAGCGGCGTATCGGCGGCTGTATGGGGAATTGATCGAAGATTAAAATGGAAGCTGTACTCACACAAAGGAAACCTCAATGTCAGTATTGACAACTATTACCCGTAAAGTATGTACATTAGCAAGATATATTGGAGACCCCAGACTCTTTATCCTTCGTCAACGTGGGGGTCTGGTAGATGAATTTCAAACGTTGAATCAAGCATGGTTTCATACATTTCACATCGCAACTGTGCTTGATATAGGAGCTAATACAGGACAATTTGCCACGACCATCAATATGGTTTTCCCGAAGGCAATCATCTATTCTTTTGAGCCACTTCCTGATTGCTTTACCCAAATGCAACAGCGAATGGGTAAAAGTCGAAGGTTTGTGGGCTTAAACATTGGCTTGGGAGATAAGGACGGAGAAATTGTATTCCAAAGAAATGAGTATACACCATCCTCATCTTTTCTAAAAATGGCATCTGCTCATAAACAGGCATTTCCATATACTCAAAATAAAAAAGATGTATCAGTAAAGGTAAAGCGTCTGGATGATGTAGCTAAATCGTTGACTATCACTGACCCCCTATTGATAAAGATAGATGTACAAGGGTATGAAGATTATGTCCTTCGTGGTGGAGAGCAGACAATCAAACGTGCTCAACTTATCATCATAGAGACTTCATTTGAGATACTTTATGAGGAACAACCATTGTTTCATGACATCTATGAAAAACTTATCTCTTGGGGATTTACCTATATGGGTTCGCTTCACCAACTTAGTGATCCTAACAATGGACATATTTTGCAGCAGAATAGTCTGTTTTGTAAGGTATAATGAAGAGGTAAAAAGACACTTAAACTATGGAATATGCATCACTACAAGACGCACATATAACGGTTATCACGGCAACCTACAACTCGGCGAGGTTTCTTGAGCAGTGTTTGGTATCGCTCCACGCGGCATACGAGATGGTGCCTAGAAAGTATCGCATTGCCCACCTGGTGGTGGATGGGTATTGCACAAGAGAAGGGAAATGATATGTCTAACCAACAGATAGAACGCCATCCATCCTGGGACGATTATCCCGTTCCCGATAATCTGCCACCAGTCGTTATCAATGACCCTACGTTACCTTTGGTAAGCATCGTCACTCCATCGTACAATCAGGGACGCTTCATACGTGAAACGATAGAGAGTGTGCTTAACCAGGATTACCCCAACATAGAATATTGGGTGATTGATGGGGGTAGCACTGATGAAACCCTTTCCATCTTACGAGAATATGACCATGATCCAAGATTTCATTGGATCAGCGAGAAGGACAAGGGACAGAGCGATGCAATAAATAAAGGATTTTGCCGTTGCCGAGGAGAGATTTTGGCATGGATAAATAGCGATGATTATTATCTGTCCGATGCTTTTAGAAAAACTGTACATTCTTTTATTGCTGACCAATCAATAGGAATGGTTTATGGAAACGTACAAATTGTTGATAACCAAAGCAATTATCTCCAGACCAGGGGAGCAATTGTTATTCAAGAATTCGTTATACCGATACAACCTGGTTGTTTTTTCAGGAAAACAGCAATAATAAAGGTTGGTTTAGTCATTGTTTCCTTATGCTATGTGATGGATACAGACATTATTCTCAGATTAACATCCAATTTTGATTATATTTGTATACCAACAACCCTTGCTGCAATTAGAACGTACAATGAAACTAAAACCAGTGCTTTTTCTAGTGACTTTGCTTCAGAATTGATAATGGTGGTCAATAATATATTAGTACATAGAGATGCTTATCCTAGACTACAGCTTTTAAATGAAGCAAAGATTAAGCATAATTTCTATCGCCTTATGAGTCAATACCTCTATATGGGAGGAGAATTTGGTACTTCATTGTATTGTCTTGATCGTGCTGCTAGATTATGTCCTTATTTGATTTGGGATATTGCCATAAATGAAGGTTATAAGTGGTTTATAAGACGAATTTTAACAGTTGAACAATACAGGTTCTTGAGTTCCAAGATTAGAAAATCACAAATATAACAATGATAAGAACTAATAGCCTTTGGAAAAGAACAACAGAAATAGTAATGGTATTCTTCTTTATAACTCTCACGGTAAATATTGGAGAGAAATTAACTTTAGGTGGCTTCAATTTATTTTATACACTTTTTTTTATAGTTTTTTTTATAGTTTTTTTTATCTATATATTTTATGCTCTGTCTTTTAATACTTTAAAAATACCTTATTTGCAGCTAATAGATTATATCCCCTTATTATTTGTTGTTATTTGGTTCTATGGGTTAGTTCTTGGATTGGTTCTTGGAAATGAACAAGAATACGTTACGAGAAATTTTGCAGGAATGTTACTTTTTTTATCATATTATCTAGTGCTTTTTAGTAGAGTATCAAAAGAAACTATATTTAGGCTAGGTTATAGTGCTGCTATTATTAATGTATTAATAACAGTATTTTTATCTCTAAGGGTTGATTTTAATATTTCTATTTTCTCAGAAGAATCGATATTTGGTCGGATAATAGGTGGTTCAAGTACAGGGCAACCTAGAATTTATTATATTGGACAAATTTCTATTTTTATCCTTCTAAGTGTTACGTTGTTTCGTTTTGCAAATCCCAGTAAATTCTTGTTTATACCCTATACATACCACATAATTAATAAGTTTTTTTGTGTTCGTTATAATTTTATTGCACTTATTTTTCTAGTAACTAGTACGTATTGTCTAGCTTTTATCACAGCATCCAAGGGTTTTATGCTTGGAGTACTCTTTTTATTTGGATTGATGATGGTTGGTTTTTTTTATAAATCATTAATATCGATGAGATTATCAAAGGGAGTTATTTTTATAGTTACATTCACTGTATTATTATTAATAACATTGTATTTAACAGGCTATTCAAATATAATTAGTTCAATTTTTAGCAAAAACGATATTGCTAACGAAAAAAGATACGAACAATTTGATTATTTGATAGATGATATAAAATTTTTTGGGAATGGTTTAGGGGCAGTTATTCCTGGTTATAAAAGAAATAGTTTACTTCCCTATGGGTTTGAGTTATCCCACATTAATATATTTCATAAATTCGGAATATTTGCAATATTTTTAATCTTTGGACAAATATTTATTTTAGTGAAAGGAATAATAAACCTAAACAAGTCGGAATTTGATATTCGATATACTTCTTGTGCAATAGGAGCTATGTGTTTTGTATTTCCTTCAATAGGTAATCCAATAATATTTGCTCCTCAGTCAGTATTACTTTATTGTATAGCTCTATTTCTTTTGAGAAAGTGATTAAAAATAAGGAAAACCCATTAAATATGTCTAAACTGGTTAGTGTCATCGTTCTCAATTGGAACGGCAAGCACCACATCAATGATTGTCTAAGTTCATTGGCTAGGCAAACGTACCAAGACATGGAAGTTATTCTCGTTGACAATGGTTCAACAGATGGTTCCATTACCTATGTTTACGAGAATTTTCCATGGGTGCGAGTAATAGCCTTACCAAATAATCAAGGCTTTTGTGGTGGTAATAATAGGGGAATAGAACAAGCACGAGGAGAATATATTGCTTTGTTGAATAATGATACCGAGGTTGAAGAAGATTGGTTAGAAAAACTTTTTGAAGTTATAAGTGGAGATAATACTATTGCTGCTTGTGACTCAAAAGTTTTTTTCTTTGATCAAAGAGATACTATTTGGAGTGCTGGTGCGGAGTATACAATTGCTGGTACTGTGCAAATGAGAGGTTATCTCCAAAAAGACAGAGTGGAATTTCAGCAACTAAGAGATGTGTTTGTAGCTGTTGCATGTTCTGCAATCTATCGTAAGTCGGTTTTTGACGAAATTGGACTATTAGACGAAGATTTTTTTGCTGGATATGAAGATGTAGATTGGAGTTTTCGTGCTCATCTACGCGGTTATCGTATAGTTAATGTTCCAACTTCACGAGTATATCATAAAGTCAGCGCAACACATAAATATAATAGTGATGATTATGTTTATAATGGACAAAAAAATGTCACTGCTGTATTTTTGAAAAATATGCCTAATACTCTTTTCTATAAGTATCTACCATTTCATATATTCTATATAATTGGTAGTTTTTTTTATTTTTTGAAGATAGGGAAAAAAAATGCTCTTATAAAAGCTAAAAGAAATATATTAAAGCAACTTCCTATACTTTTATACAAACGTCGTTCTATACAAAACTTAATGACAATTTCTGATAGAGATATAGATGTCCTTCTAAGCAAGAATTGGCTAAACTCAAAAGTAAGGAAATGGTACAATAAATAAGAAGAGTACTTGAATAATGAAGGAGGAAAACAATGAACATACTTATTACCGGAAGCAGCGGGTTGATTGGATCTGAAGCCGTTGAATACTATGATAAGCAAGGGCATCAGGTTTATGGCATAGACAACAACATGCGTCAAACATTCTTTGGTTCACCAGGAGACACAACGTGGAACCTAGAGCGGTTGAAGCAAAGCACATCTCGGTTTATTCATTTTGATATAGACATCCGAGATAATGAGAAAATTTCTCAGCTATTCCAACAATATCAGTTTGAGAAAATAATCCACTGTGCAGCCCAACCTTCTCATGATAAAGCAAGAGATATTCCTCTCTTGGACTTTTCAGTCAATGCTACAGGAACTATCAATTTGCTTGAAGCAACTAGACAATATACTCCTAAAGCTGTTTTTATTCATATGAGTACCAACAAAGTCTATGGTGATGCTCCTAATGAGGTACCATTGATTGAATTGGAAACTCGCTGGGACTATGCCGATGAAGAGGATTACTATGGAATTAGCGAGTCTTGTCGTATTGATCAGTGTCTACACTCGCTCTTTGGTGCTTCAAAAACAGCTGCTGATGTAGTAGCACAGGAATATGGGCGATATTTTGGTATGAATGTGGGCATTTTCCGTGGAGGTTGCCTGACAGGGACATCACATTCTGGTGTAGAACTGCATGGCTTCCTTTCCTATTTGGTCAAGGTTGCTGTTCAAGAACGCCCCTACACTGTTTTTGGATATAAGGGGAAACAAGTTCGTGATCAAATCCATAGCCTCGATGTCATACGTGCTTTTGAAGCATTTGCACAGAACCCACAACCGGGTGAGGTCTACAATCTTGGTGGCGGACGCGATAATAGTCTCTCGGTGCTGGAAGCCATTTATATGATTGAACAGGCTTCAGGGAAAAAGCTCAACTGGACATATAGCGAACAGAATCGTATTGGTGATCATATTTGCTATATCTCAGACCTACGCAAACTCAAGAGTCACTTTCCTGAATGGAATATTACGATGACACTGGAACAAATTATTGAAGATATGATTCGTTCAGCCATAGCTTTGGAACAAGATAAAGAAGACAACATAGACATTTGCTCTCCTAAACAATAAAGAAGGAACTACTTTATGGCTAAGATACTGTTACATACACTGGTCTTTTCACCAGACAGTGTTTCCACTTCCTATCTAATGACTGATATTGCCAAAGAGATGAAACGACTTGGACATTCAATTACCGTGCTTACAACGACACCTCACTATAATCTGGATGAACATTCGCTTAATCTTCAACCTATGCAAGAAATCTGGAAAGGGTTGTTATATCGTAGCATGTGCGATAGTATTCCTGTCTGGCATGTTAAAATCCCTTTGAAAGGACAAAAAATTTCCGCTAGACTAATGGACTACTTGCGTTTTCATATAATTTCCCTGATGGTTGGTACCTTAATCCTTCCATCTCACGATATTGTCATTGCTCCCTCTCCACCACTGACAATTGGTGTGATTGCATGGTTAATGAGTTTGAAATGGAACGCACCATCGGTTTATAATGTTCAAGAAATATACCCTGACTTTGCAATCAATCAGGGAGCTATGCGTAATCCTGTTATGATACAAATGATGCATTGGTTAGAACAGTTCGTTTACAAGCAAAACAAAATGATTGTTCCTATCTCCGAGTGGTTTCGTCGTATCATCAAAAATCGGGGTGTTTCTGATGACAAATTATGTGTCATACCGAATTTTGTAGATGCACAACTATACCGACCTTTACCAAGAAACAATGCTTTTGCCAGAAAACATGATCTTCTTGATACATTTGTAGTATTATACGGAGGAAATGTAGGAGCCAGCCAGGACTGGGAATCACTTCTTTTTGCAGCGGAAAAACTTTTTGATCTCCCCATCACTTTTGTCATAGTTGGAGATGGAATGCGCCGTGAATGGTTAGAGCAGGAAATAACCGGACGAAAACTGACCAATGTTAAATTTCTTGGGTATCATTCAAGAAAATCTATGCCCGAAATCAATGCAAGTAGTGATATTGGTATTATTCCAATGAAGGCAACCACGACAACAGATACCTTTCCTTCAAAAATTTATACTATTATGTCCTGTGCAAAACCTGCCATTGTCTCGGCTGACCCCGACTCGGAATTAGCCTGGATAATTCAACAATCCGGATGTGGTCGTGTTGTAACACCAGAAGATCCTGTCGCGTATACCAATGCAATAAGACAAGCCTTTGAAGAACGTAAGAATTTACCAGAGGAAGGAAAGCTTGGTCGTAAATTTGTTGAACAAGACTATACAAAAGAAGTTGTTGCACAAAAATATAGCGTACTCGTCCAACAATTGTTAAAGTAATTTATGACATCCATTCTTCTTACAGGTATAAACGGCTTCGTCGGCGCAGCAACCAACCAACGGCTTGCCACTGCTGGTTTTACCGTTCGTGGTATTGTGCGTACCCTGAACACCAATACCCCCAAAATCAACGGTATCACCTACCACGAGATAGGCAACATTACCCCAACTACCGATTGGACTATTGCCCTAGAGGGTATAGATACCATTGTTCACCTTGCCAATCGTGCTCACGTCATGCAAGAACACGCCAGTAATCCCCTTGCTGAATACAGAAACGTCAATGTTACTGGAAGCGTCAACCTTGCCCAACAAGCCGCAAAAGCAGGGGTTCGTCGCTTTATCTTTGTGAGTTCTATCAAAGTCAATGGTGAGGCTACCCAAGAACAGCCCTTTTGTGAAACGAGTATGCCCAACCCCCAAGACCCATACGGGGTGAGCAAGTGGGAAGCAGAGCAAGCGTTACAGCAGATAGCCACCGAAACATCCCTAGAATTAGTCATACTCCGCCCCCCACTGATGTATGGAGCGGGTGTGAAGGCAAATTTCCTACGCCTGATGCAAGCGATAGATCGCGGTATCCCATTGCCGTTGGGAGCCATTACCTACAATCGGCGCAGCATGCTCTATGTGGGCAATCTCGCCGATGCGATAGCGACATGTATTACCCACCCACAAGCAGCAGGGCACACATTCTTGGTGAGTGACGGACATAATGTCGCAACAACTACGCTTATTCGCCACCTTGCCAATGCACTCGGCAAACCAGCACGACTACTCCCCATTCCCCAACAATTTATACAGCTTGCAGGTTCATTAACAGGAAAGAATGCTGCTGTCAGTCGCCTTATAGGTTCGCTATGTATTGACAGTAGCAAAATACGACACGTACTGGATTGGTCGCCACCATTCACGCTTGAAAAGGGACTCCAAGCAACGGCTACGTGGTACAATACTACCAAACACCAATAACCTACCGTGAGGAACACCCTATAGCTCCTACAACTCCGTGACCACCTAGAACACCAACGCTATACTGAGGCTACTATCTAGCCCTACCAACCCATGCTATAATGAAATCATCACAAAGTATCGTCTCTCGTGTTTCCAGGAAAGACAACCAATGGACTTAACCATCAACAATGTTGAAGACCTTATCCACATCCTCAAAGCCCATCCAGAGTGGCGACAACGGGTCATCCAAGCCCTGTTCAATGGCAATGAGCCAGCATCGCGGGATGCGATAGATCGCCTTGCCGAGCAAGTGCAACTCCTCACCGAGCAAGTGCGGCTATTGACTGAACGGATGGATCGCTTGGAGCAACGGGTAGACCGCTTGGAGCAACGGGTGGATGAACGGTTCAACCAGGTGGATGAACGGTTCACCCAAGTAGATCGTTCTATCCAAAAGTTGAACGACCAAGTTGGTGCGTTGCGCGGCGAGTCGCTCGAATCGCGCTATCGCAACCATATTGGCAACTTTTTTGGGCGCGTATTACGACGGGTGCGTGTCGTTGAGATTCGAACTATTGAAGAAGAGCTAGAAACCCGTCTTACCGACGAAGCGTTTGAGGCGTTGCTCAATTTGGATGTGCTTGCCACCGGCAAAGTGAAGCATCACCTCAACCGTCCAAACGTGTGGGTAGCGATTGAGATTTCTGCCACTATCAACACGAATGATGTCACCCGTGCCCGTCAACGTGCCGACATTCTGTGCTCGATAGGGTATCCCACGGTTGCCGTCGTCGGTGGCGAAGCGTGTGCCCTTGACGCTAACACATTAGCGCAACAAACCAACGTGGTTGTCATTCAAGATGGGGGAACCATGACGGGTTGGGATGAGGCATTTGCCCTCATAGCGCATATGATCATCGAGTAAGTGAGGAATACCCTATGGAAGAGCTCCTACAACTACGCGACCACCTCGAACACCAACGCTATGCCGAAGCGATGGACTTGTTAGGAGAGATGGAAGAAATGAGCCGTGACGATAAAATTAACAAGATACGTAGCTTTATCCGTATCTTACTGCTACACTTGATCAAGCAAGTTGCCGAAAAACGCACAACTCGCTCATGGGATTTGTCTATCCGCAATGCAGCTGAAGAAATACGCTGTATCAACAAACGCCGCAAAGCAAAAGGCTATTACCTAGACACCGAAACCCTACGCGAGATAATCAGCGAAGCCTATCCCCTTGCCCTAGCACGAGCAGCATTAGAAGCGTTTGAAGGACAATATAGCGAACATGCGTTGGGGGAGATGGTAGACCAAGCCGCAATTGAAGCACAGGCACTAGCATTGATCACCACGCCGAGCGAATAACCCCTATGTGGAGGAATACCCTATGGAAGAGCTCCTACAATTACGCGACCACCTCGAACACCAACGCTATGCCGAAGCGATGGACTTGCTAGGAGAGATGGAAGAAATGAGCCGAAAAGATACGGTAAATAAAATATATAGTTACACCATTATACTTTTGCTTCATCTCATCAAGCAGGCGGCTGAAAAGCGTACCACCCGTTCTTGGGATACGTCTATTTGGCATGCAACACGACAAATCAAACGGATAAATCAACGACCCAAAGCAAAAGGCACCTATGTCTCGCAAGATGAACTGGAAGAAACGATTGCTGATGCCTACATTGATGCCCTCAAACGAGCAGCATTAGAAGCGTTTGAAGGACAATATAGCGAGCAAGCATTGGGGGAGATGGTAGACCAAGCCGCAATTGAAGCGCAATCACTGGCATTGATTACCGCGCCGAGTGAGTAATCCCTTATGTGGAGGAATACCCTATGGAAGAGCTCCTACAATTACGCGACCACCTCGAACACCAACGCTATGCCGAAGCGATGGACTTGTTAGGGGAGATGGAAGAAATGAGCCGAAAAGATACGGTAAATAAAATTCGTAGCTTCGCCCGCATCTTACTCTTGCACCTGATCAAACAAGCAGCTGAAAAACGCACGAATCGCTCATGGGACTTGTCTATTCGCAATGCTTCTGAAGAAATCATTGATATTAATACCCGATATAAAGCACGAGGAACCTATCTTGATAGAGAAGAACTCGCTAATCTCCTCACCAAAGCCTACCCCCTTGCCCTAGCACGAGCAGCATTGGAAGCCTTTGGGGGAGCTTATAATGAGCAAACGTTGGGAGAAATGGTAGACCAAGCGGCAATTGAAGCGCAGGCATTGGCATTGATAACCGCGCCGAGCGAATAACCCCTATGTGGAGGAATACCCTATGGAAGAGCTCCTACAATTACGCGACCACCTCGAACACCAACGCTATGCCGAAGCGATGGACTTGTTAGGAGAGATGGAAGAAATGAGCCGAGACGATAAAATTAACAAAATTCATAGCTTTTTGATTGTCCTCTTGCTCCATCTCATCAAACAGTTTGCCGAAAAACGTACCACTCGCTCGTGGGATTTGTCCATTCGCAATGCAACAGCACAAATCAGCAGAATAAACAAACGCCGCAAGGCAAAGGGCTATTACCTAGACATTGAGACCCTACGCGAGACCATCAGCGATGCCTACCCCCTTGCCCTAGCACGAGCAGCACTAGAAGCGTTTGAAGGAACTTACAGTGAGCAAACGTTAGGGGAGATGGTAGACCAAGCTGCCATTGAAGCACAAGCACTGGCATTGATAACCGCACCGAGCGAATAACAGCTATAGTCACAAGACACCTGCTAGAACACTGGGTATATTACCTCATTGATGGAGAGAAGCTATGCTTGAACCTATTGGCGTTCGCAGTGAACAAAGCAATCAACATCCCACCAAACGGTTGCCCCCCCTACAAACTGGCGACCATCTAACCCGTCCAGAGTTTGAGCGTCGTTATGCCGCCATGCCGCATGCACGAGCAGAGTTGATAGAAGGGGTTGTCTATATGGCTTCACCACTTTATGTATCGCATGGTATATCCCATGCCCATATCATAGTATGGTTAGGAACGTACCGTGCCTATACTACACACGTTGAACTTTGCGATAATACCTCTCTTCGGTTGGATATGCACAATGAAGTTCAACCAGATGCGATGATGTTTTTAACCCATGCTGGCAGTACACGCATAAGTCAAGAAGGCTATGTTGAAGGTTCGCCAGAATTGATAGTGGAAATTGCCTCAAGTAGTGCAGCCTATGATATGTACGAAAAACGAGTTGTGTATCAACGCTGTGGAGTGCAAGAATATATTATCTGGCTAGTATCAGAGCAACGACTCATCTGGCTCCAACTAGACTATGGCTCCTATGCAGAAATTCTCCCTGATGATCATGGCATCATACGTAGCCGAGTCTTTCCTGGCTTAGACCTCAATGTATCAGCACTACTCAACAGTCAGTTAGACAAAGTACTAGCATTGATCACCACGCCGAGCGAATAATCCCTTATGTGGAGGAACACCCTATGGAAGAACTCTTACAACTACGCGACCACCTCGAACACCAACGCTATGCCGAGGCGATGGACTTGTTAGGAGAGATGGAAGAAATGAGCCGAGACGATAAGGTCAACAAAATCTATAGTTTTGCTGTTATTCTCCTACTTCATCTCATTAAGCAAGCAGCAGAAAAACGTACTACTCGTTCATGGGATATATCTATCTGGAATTCCATACGACAAATTAAGCGAACAAACCAACGACGTAAAGCAAAAGGTACCTATGTTTCCTCTGAAGAACTGAAAGAGGTCATCTCGGAAGCCTACATTGAATCCCTAAAAAGAGCTTCTTTAGAAGCCTTTGGGGGAGCTTATAATGAACAAACGTTGGGGGAGATGGTAGACCAAACAGCGATTGAAGCGCAAGCATTGGCATTGATAACCACAACGAGCGAATAATCCCCTATGTGGAGAAACATCCTATGGTGGAATTACCACAAATGAACCGGCTAGGAAAAATAACATAGTGTTGTCTCTGATAATACCAGCCATCATAACACTCATTCTCTCCTATACCAGCGTAGCCCTCTTCCAACGTTGGGCACTCCATCGTATGCTTGACATCCCCAACGAACGCAGTTCCCACACCCGCCCCACTCCAAGAGGAGGGGGTATTGCCATTGTTAGCATAACGATTATTGGAAGCCTTATCTCTTTAATCATTATGCCCACAGCAGATTGGATGAAAATCAGTACCTATTTGATAGGAGCAATCATCATTGCAACAGTTAGTTGGTTTGATGATATACGTAGTCTTCCAAACACGGTACGATTTGGTGCTCACACAATAGGGGCATTACTAGTCATAGCAACCTCTGGTTTCTGGCAAGTGGTTCATGTTCCCATAATCGGTGATATTAATCTTCATTGGCTTGGATTGCCGATAACCTTTCTCTGGATAGTAGGACTAACAAATGCCTACAACTTTATGGATGGGATAGATGGCATTGCTGGCAGTCAAGCGGTTATTGCTGGCATAGGATGGGCAATTATTGGATGGATCATCGGATACTCGCTCCTTTCTATACTTGGTATCCTCATTGCGTTTAGCAGTCTTGGGTTTCTAGGACACAATTGGCATCCAGCACGTATCTTCATGGGAGATGTGGGGAGTGCCTTTTTGGGCTATACCTTTGCAGTATTAACTTTGACACACCAAGCTACTGTTATGCCATTGGTAGGCTTTCTGCTCGTGTGGACATTTGTCTTTGATGCAGCGTTTACTTTCCTGCGCCGCTTGAGCAAAGGCGAAAATGTCTTCGCTTCACATCGTACCCACCTCTACCAACGCCTCGTCATAGCAGGCTACACCCATCGCACCGTCACCTTGCTCTACAGTATCCTAGCTTGTATTGGGGGCATCCTAGCGATATTATGGGCTAGACAATGGGAAGGAAGTACAATAGCAATCCTGTTTACCCTACCAATCCTCTGTTTAGGACTATGGCTTACCGTAACTCTAGCTGAACGACGAGGACAAACAACCCTACACCACTCTGAAGCCACCTAACCCCCCTGATAAACCTATCCCCCGGAACCTTCCCCCCCACAACAGCGTCATCATAACAGATGACAACCACATACCAAAGGAGGGTTCCTCATGTTACGCACAATATCACGTAGTCTCACGATATGCCTACTACTCATCCTACTCATCGCATGTAGCACAACCAAGCAAGCCGCAGCCCCCGCACCTCAACCCAACAGTGGACAACAACAACAGATGACCAATCGGCAGGACACTGCCAATACGACTGATGACACAGATGCTGTTGAGGATGTTGCTGCCGACGAAGCAGCAGTGGAATTTGAAGAAGATGCGGCAGCAGAAGAGCCACAAGAAGCCCTTAGCGGTGCTATGCCAGAAGCCCCACCACCAACAATGGCACCAGATACAAAGGACGAAACACCGCTTGATGAACCTGATGAAGGGGACATAGAACGACCAGAAGTCGAAGTCAACCCCTTCACGCTGACCAGCGTAGACCACCTCTCCACCTTCGCCCTCGACGTAGACACCGCATCCTATAGCTCCGCCCGCAACTACATCCAAAACGGCTCACTCCCCTACCCCGGCGAGGTGCGCGTGGAAGAGTTCGTCAACTACTTTGACTATAGCTACCCCCCGCCCCAAGATGCTGCGCTTGGCATCTATCTGGATGGCGCACCATCTCCCTGGACATCCCTGGAAGCCCCAACAACCCAAGTGGTGCGGGTAGGCATCAAAGGTATGCACATTGATGACAGCGAACGCAAAGATGCTATGCTCATCTTTGTGATTGACATTAGCGGCTCAATGCAAGAACCCAATCGGTTGCCGCTGGTCAAAGAAGCCCTACGGCTCCTGGTAGACGAACTCCGCGAAACAGACCAAGTAGGCATTGTGGTCTACAGCGATGATACGCGGGTCGTGCTGGAGCCAACCAGTGCCAGCAACAAGGATACCATCCTCACCGCCATAGACTCCCTTTCCAGTGAAGGCGCAACCAACGTAGAAGATGGGCTACGGCTAGGCTATGAGCTTGCCGCCGACCATTTCAACGTTGATGGCATCAATCGCGTAATACTCTGCTCAGATGGGGTAGCAAACGTTGGGGAAACAGGACCGGAAGCTATCCAACAGGTGATACGTGACCACACCGCACAAGGCGTACTTCTGACCACCGTCGGCTTTGGAATGGGGGATTACAACGATGTGCTCATGGAGCAACTCGCCAATGATGGCAATGGCAACTATGCCTATGTGGACACGCTCAAAGAGGCAAAGCGCATTTTTGTCGAGAACCTCACCGGTATGCTTCAGGTGATTGCAAAAGATGCAAAAGTCCAGGTAGACTTTCACCCAGATACCGTCCAGAGCTATCGGCTAATAGGCTACGAGAATCGGGATGTAGCCGACGAGGATTTTCGCAATGATCAGGTAGATGCTGGTGAAGTGGGGGCAGATCACAATGTCACCGCTCTGTATGAAATCGTGTTGCAAGCGCAAGCGCAACCAGAGAGTACAGCTATGACCGTCTACCTTCGCTACCAAGACCCTGAAACCAGCGAGGTGATAGAGCTAGAGCAACCCTTTGCTACCAGCGATATAGCCCCACAGTTCGCAGATGCTACCCCCCAATTTCGCCTAGCCGTTACGGTGGCTGAGTTTGCCGAACAGCTACGCGAAAGTGGCTATGCCCAGGGACGCTCAATGGCAGATGTACTCACACTAGCCGAGGGGGTCGCTGCAGACTTGGCAAATGATGCGGATGTCCAAGAGTTTGTACAACTGGTACGTCAGGCAAATGATTTGCAATAACCATCATTGCCTATAGGTAACGCATAAAGGGGGATGCTATTTGTCCCCCTTTACTAGCTTCATTACCCACTGCTACGCCATGCTAGGCAAGGAGCCGACCAACCAAGTCAAGCAATATCCCCCGGTTCTGTTCAGCCGACAATTGCTGGGCAGCCTTGTGGGACTGTTGCTTGTACGCATTGATTGCCGTATGATCCAGCTGCATCAACACCTGTGCCAATGATCTGGGCGAAAAATCATTAGCAACAATCCCACATTGATACTCTTGGACTAACCGTGCCATCTCTATAGTAGGACCTATCCCCACAGCCAAGCGTGCTTGGATAAACTCAAAAAACTTGTTGGGAACAGCATAACGATGGTTAAAATTTACTGGTTCTAGCAAATACAGACCTACATCATACTGATTAGAGAAACCAACCAGTTCTTGCATAGACACAGGAGGCAAAAACCGAATACGAGGGTTGTTTTGTGCTTGCTGTTGGAGTTCTTCAATATAACCGGGCGAGGAAGGAGAAGGAACTAACAAGAAATCCAGTTCAAATCGCTCATCCAAATAGCCCATAACGGCTATCATGTTCTCTATTTTCCGTGACCGTTGAGCATATCCATGATGAATAAGGCGAATACGCTGTTCATCATGGCTACGAAGACACGGCTGAATATTCTGGTAAAACGGGGCATTGGTCATGACTACCGGCTTAACCCCGGTATCGTGTTCATACTGTTCTGCTATCGCCTGCCCAACAGTTATCATCCCATCAACTTGGGGAATATAGGTCAAGCAGAGATGGGCGAGATAGGGACCAACAATCCTTCTCCACCAAAGCCGATGTTCAAACTGCTTGGGAAAATACTCGTGAGCATCAAAGATGACCTTTGCCCCATGCATGTTTGCCAATTTAAGCGCAAGCGGCACGGTCTGAATATCATTTGCAAGGATAAGATCAGCGTGTATGTCATACAGTTGACGGATGACTTGCGTTACCCCACCAGGAAACCAATAGAACAGGTCATAGTGTTTCAATACCAACAACAACCCCTTTATTGCCTGTATGGGCAGGGTTCTATTGCCGAGCGTACACGGAATATACCTAACCCCAGGTACTTCCGGGTCTGTTAAACCAACGGCAATAATGTGATATTGTGCTTTGAGAAAAGCAATTTGCCGTTGTATTCGTGGGTCATTTTTGAGATCGGAAAAGGAGATGATGAGAATGGTTTGCATTGGTACTCTTTATATTACTTATGAATACAGGATAGTGGGTTAGGATTGTAACATCCGACCAACAAGGTCAAACAGGATAGCGCGGTTTTGTTCAGCCGACAACTGCTGGGCAGCCTTATGGGACTGCTGCTTGTAACCATTGATCGTCGCATGATCCAGCTTCATCAGCTCTTTTGCCAACGTCTTTGGCGAGAAATCATCACCAACAACCCCACAATCATACTCCCTAACTATCTGTGCCATCTCCATAGAAGGGCCTATAGCAATAGCCAAGCGTGCTTGGATAAACTCAAAGAACTTATTGGGCACCGCATAGCGTTGGTTGAAATTTGCTGGTTCAAGCAAATAGAGTCCTATATCATACTGATTAGAAAAGGTAACAAGCTCTTGCATAGGCACAGGAGGCAAAAACCGAATACGTGGATTGTTTCGTGCCAGCTGTTGTAGCTCTTCAATATAACCGGGTGATGCTGGAACTAACAAGAAATCCAACGTAAACCGATCATCAAGATAGTCCATCATGGCAATCATATTCTGTATCCTACGAGACCGATTAGCCCCCCCATGATGAATAAGACGGATACGATGTTCATTATCAGGATGAATACTGGGTTGTATATCTTTATAAAACGGAGCATTGGTCATAACAACCGGTTTGACACCTATATCCTTCTCATATTGTTCAGCAATGGCTTGACCAACAGTTATCATCCCATCAACTTGGGGAATATACGTTGAGCAGATCGATGTTATATAGGGTTGAAAAACTATTTTCCATACAAACCGATCTTCAAATTGTCTAGGGGAATATTCATGGGCATCAAAAAGCACTTTAGCACCACAAACCTTCGCCAAACGTATCGCAAGAGGTAGTGTGTCAATATCATTGGCAAGGATAAGGTCTGCTTTGATAGAAGATAAAGTAGCAAGAATTTGCGTGATATATCCTGGAAACCAATAAAAATGCTGGTATTGTTTGGTTAATAACAAGAACGCTTTTATCACCCGACTTAATAAACTTTTCTTCGTGAGCGTACAAGGGATAAACTCAACTCCTGGTATTTCAGGGTCAGCCAAACCAGCAGCAATCACTTGGTAATGCTCTTTCAGAAACAGAATTTGCCGATAGACCCGTGGGTCATTTTTGAGGTTAGAGAATGAGATGATGAGAATGGTTTTCACTAATACTCCATAATATCATACAGCGAAATTATACTTTTTTATACATTGCTAACCACCAATTTGGTACATAACCAACAAAAATATCACTAACAAACGACTTTATGGTTTGGAATGTTGTTCTTTTTGCAGATGAGATAGTGTTATCACTGTCAGTTATGAGTTTTGAACTATCTTTAGAGATACTAGAAAATCCACATTGAGGACATAAAGTCTTTTTCCGAAAGAATAAATCTTGATAATGTGTCTTTTTTTGTACAATAGCAGATTTTAGCTCATTAAGATACCGCTTTTCAATCGGTATAATACCCTTACTGCGTACAAATGAAATACAACTCCAATCCTGGAAAAGATTTTCAATATCATAACGATTATAATTTCGCATATGATAATTTGCGTGAAAACAACACCCACACTTTGGACAACACACTCTTGATTTTTTGAGTTTTTCTCGGTATGGAACGGTAATAATAATATATTTTCTTGTTACACGTACAAGTTCATCAAGACATTGATGGTAATTATCAAAAGGAATATGCTCTATAACTTCGTTTGAAAGAACAACATCAAAAGCATTATCTTGAAATGGCACTTGAGATACATCAGATAACCCACAAGGCGACTGTACCCATCTCAGCGCAGCTTTACTACGGTCTACCCCAAAAGTATCTATTTCTGATGGTATTTGATCAATAATGAATCCATTTCCACAACCCACATCAAGCACAGATTTGGTATCTTGTGGTATCCAAGATAAAATCTGTTTAGCTCGTGCTTGTTGTTTCCCTCCATAACGACTTCGTTCCCAAAAAATCGGTTCTTCATAATATAATTGTTCATTGCTACTGCCCATCAGTTACTCCTTTTGAGTACTCTTTGGATGAATGGATGATACTTCGCTGGAACAAAAGAAAACACAATAGATGTCAAAAAAGGCTCCCAACGTAATAAAGCAAAATAATATATAACAAGACATATACCACTCAAAAAAGTAATAGTATATGGATTATGTATTAATAATGTCAGTATAAATAAGAGAAGGGCAATAGGAATACTATAACGACCATAATGCAATAGTATGCGATAAGTTTTATAGACGCTACTACCGGAAAGGATAATGTTCCCTAGTACTAACCCACTATAGACAAACACACCAGTAACTGAAAATAAGATGAGTGTGAGGTAAATATTTTGCAAAAATCCACCAATAGCTAATGAGATAACTCGTGAAATAAGGATAACTACATGAAAAAAAACCAGCAATTCTTGACGTTCTAAAACCGTAAAGACTGTACTTAACGGTGATGATATAAGCACAACAAATATCCAGGGAACAAGAATTTGAAGGTATAAACCAGCTTCACCCCAATTTGAACCCAATAATACAGAGATAACATCCTGACCAACTATCATAACAATCAAAGTTGGTCCAAGACCAATAGCAATCAATCCTTCAAATACCTGTTCAAATACGTTCTTTAGTTCACCCTCAGTAGATCGTGCTACAGATGCCCTCTGAAAAAATACTTGTGATACTGATTGTGCTATCAAGAGTAAAGGTACTTGAAGCAACCGATACCCTTGAGAATAGTACCCTACAACTACTTGGGAAAAGAACCAAGAAAGCATAAATACCGGCATTTGAATTGATATATTATTGAGGAGTATACCCCATGTATCAATTAATGGAAACTTCTTATAGCGTTTAAGCTGAACTATTATGTGCTTTAAACGGACATGTTCTCGAAAAAATACCCCCCATCTTCTCCATACCTGTATCCCTAGTACACCTGAAATTAAGAAAGGACCAAAGACCTGTCCAACAATTAATGTACTAGATTGACTTCCTCTAATTATCCCCAAAACGAGTTGGTATATCCTTGTGATTGTTGTATTTGTTATTTGGGCAACAGATACAGAACCAAAAAGACGAATACGTGTATTCCATAATACTAATGCACGAAATAACCCACCGAAGAACACCCCAATAGGAACAAGCCAGAGATATGGAGCTATTGTTGGTACACCAAAGAACACCACTATTGGTTTACCAATTAAAAAAACCACTAAACCAATAAAAAAAGCAACCAAACCAGCTATAATAATACCAAGAAACAGAATATTAGCAGCTTCTTCATTCTTTTCGGGTAGCATAATAGCATTTTCATAACGAAGACAAGTAATAGCTGTTAAAACAGTAACTAATGAGGTAAAAATAGCTACTATACCAAATGTCTCTGGTAGATAAATTCGCGTTAATAAGGGGACTGTAAGAAATGCAATTACTTGTGAAGAAGCTGTACCACCGGCAATTTTTAGTACATCTTTTGTAAAAACACCTTTTTTACTCACTGAATATTATATCTAGTTTTTGGTAGAACCATCCACCACACCCACGCACCGCTCTGCCGCCTGCCCCCCGCCATACAACACCGGGTGTTCGCTGGGTGCCACAAACGACCTCACCGTCTCCACAATGCGCGTCGTATCCGCCCCCACTACCACATTCCACCCCGCTGCTACCGTCTCCACCCACTCCGTCTCATCACGCAGCGTCACGCAAGGTACCCCAAGCCAATACGACTCCTTCTGGATACCACCTGAATCCGTGAGTATCATCCGTGCTGACTGCTCCAACATTACCATATCTAAATAACCTACAGGCTCTATCAACCGCACGTTGTTGGGAGATACCCACCCAAGAGCCGCAATCTTCTTGCTCGTCCGCGGGTGAACGGGGAAAATAACTGGCTCATTAACCGCAGCAAACGCCCGCAAAAGCGCATCCAAACGCTGTGGATCATCCGTATTCTCGGCACGATGTACCGTTGCCAACAGATAGCCACCAGCAGACAGCCCCAACGTGTGCAGAATAGACGAACGCCCCCGCGCCCGCTCAACGGTGAAATGCAACGCATCAGCCATCACATCCCCCACCAGATGAACCCCCTCTATAATACCCTCTTTAGCCAAATTGTCAATCGCAGTTTGGCTTGGACACAACAACACATCAGAGACATGATCTGTCAACACGCGATTGATCTCTTCTGGCATAGCGCGGTTGAAACTTCGCAACCCTGCCTCAACATGGGCAATGGGAATATGCAACTTAGCAGCCGCCAACGACCCCGCTAACGTTGAATTAGTATCCCCATAGACCAACACATAGTCAGGGGTCTCGCGCATCAACACCTGCTCAATCTCTGTCAACATAGCCCCCGTTTGCGCCCCATGCGTCCCCGACCCAATCGCAAGTTGCACCTCTGGAAAGGGAATATCCAGCTCATCAAAGAACACCTGCGACATCCCATGGTCATAGTGTTGCCCTGTATGCACCAGTATTTCCGTATGCCGCTGGCGCAGCACCCGGCTAATAGCCGCAGCTTTGATAAACTGCGGACGCGCCCCAATAACAGAAACAATCTTCATAGTCATCAACCATCCAATGTACTAGGGTCTATTCCAAGTTCCCGTAGCTTCATAGCCAAGCGATCTGCCCGCTGCCGTTCTTGCTCCGCCTGTTGGTGTTCTTGCTGCGCCCGTTGCCGTTCCTGCTCCGCCCGCTGCCGTTCCTGCTCCGCCCGCTGCCGTTCCTGTTCAAACTGCTTGTCTAATTCAGTATACGACACAAACGCTCGCCCATCTGGACGGATAATCTGCAACTCATCCCCCGAAAGATCAAAGCGAACCCCCAACCGTGGACTCACATACCCATCTATCGTTTCTATCACCCGTAACCGATTATCTTGACGATGCCAACCACTCAAATCATTCTGGTCGGGATCATAGAGATAATACTCCTCCACCCCATACTGGTCGTAAAACTCAAATTTGTCGAACAACTCCTTTACTGTATTTCCTGGCGACAACACCTCAAAAACGACCTGGGGAGCAATACCATCCTCTACCCACTGCCGATACGAACCCCGATACCCCTTGGGTCGCCCAAAGACCACCAGAGCATCCGGTGCTCGCCTAATAGTCGGCTGCCCCTCTACCGGATACCACAACAAATCCCCCGCAACGAATACATTGGGATCATCGAGAAACAGCGCATCTAATCCCCCTTGTATCGTCACAATCCAGCGAAATTGCAGCGTATTGTCCGCCATTGGCTCTCCATCAGAATCGGGATAAACAATCTCCTCATCCTCTGCTACATATTCAACTGTTGCTGCTCCATGTATCATACATCGTTCCTTTCCCTACAATACCCCAAACCCGCAGTCTGCGCCAAGCCTTGCGACAATATGCATCAACCATCCAACGTACTAGGGTCTATTCCAAGTTCCCGTAGCTTCATAGCCAAGCGATCTGCCCGTTGGTGTTCTTGCTCCGCTCGTTGGTGCTCCTGCTCCGCCCGCTGGCGTTCCTGTTCAAACTGCTTGTCTAATTCAGTATACGACACAAATGCTCGCCCATCTGGACGGATTATCTGGAGCTCATCCCCCGATAGATCAAAGCGAATACCCAACCGTGGGCTAATATACCCATCCATGCGTTCAATCTCGCGCAACCGACCATCTTTGCGCCCCCACCCCCGCAACCCATTTTCGTAGGGATCGTAGAGGTAATACTCCTCCACCCCATACTGGTCGTAAAACGCAAATTTGTCGAACAATTCTTTAGCCGTATTCCCAGGCGACAACACCTCAAAGACAACTTGGGGAGCAATACCATCCTCCACCCACTGCCGATATGACCCCCGATACCCCTTGGGTCGCCCAAACACCACCAAAGCATCCGGGGCTCGCCGTATCGTTGGCTGCCCCTCTACCGGGTACCACAACAAATCCCCCGCAACGAATACATTGGGATCATCGAGAAACAGCGCATCTAATCCCCCTTGTATCGTCACAATCCAGCGAAATTGCAGCGTATTGTCCGCCATTGGCTCTCCATCAGAATCGGGATAAACAATCTCCTCATCCTCTGCTACATATTCAACTGTTGCTGCTCCATGTATCATACATCGTTCCTTTCCCTACAATACCCCAAACCCGCAGTCTGCGCCAAGCCTAGCGACAATATGCATCACCCATCCAATGTACTAGGGTCTACCCCAAGCTCACGCAGCTTCATAGCCAAGCGGTCTGCCCGTTGACGTTCCTGTTCAAACTGCTTGTCCAATACCGTATACGGCACAAACGCCCGCCCATCAGGACGGATAATCTGGAGATCATCTCCCGAAAGATCAAAGCGAATACCCAACCGTGGGCTAATATACCCATCCATGCGTTCAATCTCGCGCAACCGACCATCTTTGCGCCCCCACCCCCGCAACCCATTTTCGTAGGGATCGTAGAGGTAATACTCCTCCACCCCATACTGGTCGTAAAACGCAAATTTGTCGAACAATTCTTTAGCCGTATTCCCAGGCGACAACACCTCAAAGACAACTTGGGGAGCAATACCATCCTCCACCCACTGCCGATATGACCCCCGATACCCCTTGGGTCGCCCAAACACCACCAAAGCATCCGGGGCTCGCCGTATCGTTGGCTGCCCCTCTACCGGGTACCACAACAAATCCCCCGCAACGAATACATTGGGATCATCGAGAAACAGCGCATCTAATCCCCCTTGTATCGTCACAATCCAGCGAAATTGCAGCGTATTGTCCGCCATTGGCTCTCCATCAGAATCGGGATAAACAATCTCCTCATCCTCTGCTACATATTCAACTGTTGCTGCTCCATGTATCATACATCGTTCCTTTCCCTACAATACCCCAAACCCGCAGTCTGCGCCAAGCCTAGCGACAATATGCATCACCCATCCAATGTACTAGGGTCTACCCCAAGCTCACGCAGCTTCATAGCCAAGCGGTCTGCCCGTTGACGTTCCTGCTCCGCCTGTTGGCGTTCTTGCTCCGCCTGTTGATGTTCTTGCTCTGCCCGTTGGTGTTCCTGCTCTGCCCGTTGGTGTTCTTGCTCTGCCCGCTGCCGTTCCTGTTCCGCCCGCTGCCGTTCCTGTTCAAACTGCTTGTCTAATTCAGTATATGATACAAACGCTCGCCCATCAGGACGGATAATCTGCAACTCATCCTCCAAAAGATCAAAGCGAACCCCCAACCGCGGACTCACATACCCATCTATCGTTTCTATCACCCGTAACCGATTATCTTGACGATGCCAACCACTCAAATCATTCTGGTCGGGATCATAGAGATAATACTCCTCCACCCCATACTGGTCGTAAAACTCAAATTTGTCGAACAACTCCTTCACTGTATTTCCTGGCGACAACACCTCAAAAACCACCTGGGGGGGAATACCATCCTCCACCCACTGCCGATACGACCCCCGATACCCCTTGGGTCGCCCAAAGACCACCAGAGCATCCGGTGCTCGCCGTATCTTTGGCTGTCCCTCTACCGGGTACCACAACAAATCCCCCGCAACAAATACATTGGGATCATCGAAAAACAGCGCATCTAACCCACCTTGTATCGTCATAATCCAGCGAAATTGCAAGGTATTGTCTGCCATAGGTTCTCCATCAGAATCAGGATAAACAATCTCTTCTTGCACATACTCAACTGCTGTTGCTACCATATGTCATTCCTCTCCCTACACCATAATACCCCAAGCCCGCAGCCTGCACCAAACCTTGCGACAATATGCATCACCCATCCAATGTACTAGGGTCTATCCCAAGTTCCCACAGCTTCGTAGCCAAGCGATCTGCCCGTTGGTGTTCTTGCTCCGCCCGCTGGCGTTCCTGTTCAAACTGCTTGTCTAATTCAGTATACGACACAAATGCTCGCTCATCTGGACGGATTATCTGGAGCTCATCCCCCGAAAGATCAAAGCGAACCCCCAACCGGGGGCTAACATACCCATTTATTGTTTCAATCACCCGTAACCGTCCATCCTGGCGATGCCAACCACTCAAATCATTCTGGTCGGGATCATAGAGATAATACTCCTCCACCCCATACTGGTCGTAAAACTCAAATTTGTCGAACAACTCCTTTACTGTATTTCCTGGCGACAACACCTCAAAAACGACCTGGGGAGCAATACCATCCTCTACCCACTGCCGATACGAACCCCGATACCCCTTGGGTCGCCCAAAGACCACCAGAGCATCCGGTGCTCGTCGTATCTTTGGCTGTCCCTCTACCGGGTACCACAACAAATCCCCCGCAACAAACACGTTGGGATCGTCGAAAAACAGCGCATCTAACCCACCTTGTATCGTCATAATCCAGCGAAATTGCAAGGTATTGTCTGCCATAGGTTCTCCATCAGAATCAGGATAAACAATCTCTTCTTGCACATACTCAACTGCTGTTGCTACCATATGTCATTCCTCTCCCTACACCATAATACCCCAAACCCGCAGCCTGCACCTGCACGGGGTCATACAACCCACGACCATCAATCAATATGGGAGTACGAAGAGCCTGCTTCAGTAAAGCCATATTCAGCGAACGATACGCAGCATGCCCTACCATCACCACCGCAGCATCACACCCATGTGTACATGCTACCACATCTCCTTGATACTCGGCTACCCACGGATCGTGGATAACCACCTCAACCCCCATTGCCAGAAGGCGATCCACCAACAAAGCACTTGGACTGTTGCGGGTATCATCGCTATTTTCCAGATAGGCATACCCAAGTACCGCCACCCGTGCATAGGCAAGGTCACGACCAACCGCAGCCAACGCTTGACGAGTCAAATCTGCCATATGGTGGGGCATACCATCATTAACTGCACGCGAGGCAGGGATAAGACGCAGTGGTACCTTACCCTGTGCTGAGTACGCCAACAACCACGGGTCTTTCGGGATACAATGCCCCCCCACACCAGCACCGGGCAAGTGCATCTGGCGATAGGGACTCTTGTTGACCAACTCCCGCACCTGCCAAACATCAGCCCCATTTGCCTCACAAATCAATGCTACCTCATTGGCAAAGGCAATCTGCACATCACGATAGGCATTTTCCGTTGTCTTGACCAACTCCGCAGTCAACACATCTGTAGCATCCAAATCCGCCTGGACAATATGACGATAGAGCGAGACCATCACCTGTGCTGTCTCTAGCGTACTCCCCCCGCATACCCGACTCACCTCACGCAGATTTGCCAACAGCTTACCCGGCATCACCCGCTCTGGACACGCCCCAAGATAAAACCCATCATTGACCTGCTTCCCGCTTGTCTCTTCCAACACGGGACACACCACCCGATCAACCGTCCCTGGAGCCACAGTAGACTCTACAATCACGAGTGCCCCATGTTTCAAGACAGGACCCAAGCTGCGACAGGATGCTCTAAGCGCAGCATACTCTGGGATATTCTCCTCATTGACTGGCGTTTCCACATTGATGCTGAGAATATCCGCCTCGCTTAGGGCAGCATAATCAGTGGTGGCTAGGAGTTTTCCATCAGCAACCACCTGCTGCAACAACGCAGCCAAACCCGGCTCATCCCCTTCTATGGGCGAGATACCCTGATTGATCTGTGCTATCCGTTCTGGCTTAACATCTACCCCAATCACGCGAAACCCCACGTCAGCAAACACACACGCCACAGGCAACCCAACATAGCCAAGCCCAATAACCCCAATAGTCGCCTGCCGACCAGTCACCTTTTCATGTAATTTGTGAAGTTGCATAGGCTACACTTCCATCTGCATAACTTGGTGATCAATCCCAGATTGCACCAACGCCTGCGCTAAAGCCAATGCTTTGAGACCATCCAACCCTGTCACCAACACCGGCACTTCACCACGCACTGCCGCCAAAAAATGCTCCTGTTCTGCCCGTAGTGGCTCCTTTTTCGCCACCACATAGCGCGTCATTTGTCCCTCGCTGACCCCACGCAACGCCCGAATGGTTTCCCATTCACTGCCGCTAGTCGTAGCATTTTCAAAGTAGTACAGGTCTTGCAGCAGATAATCTACCCGAAACATCCCCCGCTCACCTGTCACATAGAGTTCACGGATTTTCGTTGGAGTCAGCCAATTAATCGTCAACGTCCCAATAGAGCCATCTTGCAATCGGAGCATGCCCGTCATCAAATCTTCCTGGGTGCTGTGAATTTGCCGCTCGGTTTCAGCAAACACGCGCATCACTTCGGTACCGGTGATATAGCGCATCACATCTACATCATGCACTGCAAGGTCAATCACAACTCCCACATCCTTTACCCGTGCAGGAAAAGGACTCTGTCGCCGCGCATCTATCTGAAACACCCGCCCCAAATCGCCATTGACAATATGTTGCTTGAGCGCAATAACCGCCGGGTTGAACCGCTCAATATGCCCCACGGTCAGGACAACCCCGGCTTTCTGTGCCGCGGTAATGATTTGCTGCGCCTGTTCCACTGAATAGGCTATCGGCTTTTCAATGAGCAGATGAATACCCCGTTGGATAACCTGCAAGGCAACCTCTAGGTGATCCTCGGTTGGTACCGCAATCGTCACCGCATCCGGTTGCTGCTCATCGAGCATCTGGATATAATCCGTGTAGGCTTTGCCGCCATACCGCTTGACCACCTGTTCGGCAGCCTCCAAATGGGCATCAGCAACCCCTACCAACTCAACACTGGGCATTTCCCCATAAACACGGGCATGGTTGCGTCCCATCATCCCAACGCCAATAACAGCAGTTCGTAATGTCATAAACTATTCACCTCACGTACAATAGTATCCAAATCATCTTGAGTCAGTTGCGGATGCACCGGCAGGGAAAGCACACACTGTGTCATCCGTTCCGCTATGGGCAATGCTGCCATAGCTATGCCTACGTCTTGCAGATGGGGTTGTTGTGGGGCAAGCAGTGGATAGAACACCCCCGTGCCCACACCAGCAGTATTGAGCTTTTGCACCACATCATCACGAGTAGCACTATCTCCATCAATTTGTATAGTGTACTGATGCCAAACATGTTCACACGATGGGCGAACTGTTGGCGTTTTAACTGTGGTAATATGCTGGTTCAAAAAAGTAGCATTATGCTGGCGACATTCTGTAAAGTCAGCTAATCGTTCTACCTGTGCCAACCCAATCGCCGCATGCAGGTCAGTCATACGAAAGTTAAAGCCGAGTATGTCATGATAATAGCGCCGTTGCATCCCATGATTGCGTATCATCCGGCAGCGTTGGGCATACTCTTCGTCATTAGTCGTTATCATCCCACCTTCAGCACTCATAATGTTCTTGGTGGCATACAAGCTAAAACACCCTGTCCCAAAATTCCCGGCTTTCTGTCCATTGTAGCTTGCCCCAATAGCCTGGGCAGCATCTTCAATCACAACCAGATTGTGCCGTTGGGCAATATCCATAATGGCATCCATAGCACAAGGATGCCCGTACAGATGAACCGGCATTATGGCTTTGGTACGGGGGGTAATCGCCGCTTCTATCTGGTTTGGGTTGATATTGAAGGTATCTTCCTCAATGTCTACGAAAACAGGCTTTGCCCCGGTATACACAATGCTATTCACCGAAGCAATGAAGGTAAACGGGGTGGTAATCACCTCATCACCAGCACCTATCCCATGGGCAAGCAACGCAACATGCAATGCGGTTGTCCCAGAGGATGTCGCAATCGCATATTGCGTCCCGCACACTGCTGCCCATTTTTCCTCTAGTGCTGCCGTGCGCGGTCCCTGTACCAGCATACCGGACTCAAGCACATCTAACACACCTTGTCTCTCTGCATCTCCAACATATGGTTTAGAAATGGGTATCATAACCTTCTCCTATCTCCTAATTTATCGCTTTATTGTTGCAAAAACCTGTGTTGGTATCTGAATAGTTGCTTGACATGCACTGCATGTCATCTCAACCTCACCGTCTGCCGTATGGGAACTATGCGGAGCCACCAACTGATGCCCACAATAACAAACAAACCCACGAAGACGAGCGGGATTACCTACCACTAGACCGTGATCGGGAACATCATGTTTAACGACACTGCCTGCCCCAACCATAGCCCACCTACCCACCGTCACACCACAAATCAACGTTGCATTGGCACCAAGTGCTGCGCCATACTGCACGAGAACAGGTGAGACAACCCAATCTTCAGTCCCCTTTGCTGTCCCATCAGCATTGATCGCCCGTGGATACAGATCATTGGTAAAGCAGACATGTGGACCAACAAACACGCCATCCTCAATCGTGACCCCATGATAAATGGAAACGTAGTTCTGCACTTTGACCCGATGTCCAAGTGAGACCTCACTGTCTATAAAAACGCCCTTCCCAATGATACACTGCTCGCCGAGCGATGCCCCTTTGCGTATCTGTGCCTGGTGCCAAATACGGGTACCAGTTCCTATATGAACATTATCGTCAACATCAGCTGTCGGATGAATAAATACATCAGTATTCTGTGAAACCATTGTATCTTTGCTAGAACTCATAGAACATCCTTAAATATCTCAATTATACGATACCTTTATCATCCCTTAACAATCATCTAGCCCAAGCTCCCGTAACTTCGCTGCCAATCGCTCTGCCCGTAAAAATGCCTGTTCTTTCTCTTGCCGTTCTTGCCAGTACCGTTGTTCTGACCGTTCTCTTTCCTGTCGTTCTTGCCAAAAACGTCGTTCTGCCTGCACCGCCCAGCGTTCTGCCTGCTCTGCTCGTTGTTCTGCCTGCTCCGCCCGCTCCTTGCCCGTAGGTATCACTACCCCCTGCCTATCACACCAGCGTAACCACGTATCTTGCC